>NZ_CP036348.1:3701848-4010335 GCF_007753095.1 Rosistilla carotiformis | reverse complement strand
ACGAAGGAGCCTCGTACCGTCGAAGGAACAAGCGGCGGGATGTAGTGGACGAGGTTACGAGTCCCAGCGATTTGGTCTGATGCAAAAGGACTCGTAACCTCGTCCACTACGCTTCGTTAAACGGTATTGTGTTTAACGGATCCCCAAAATCTCAAAGCCGTCTCGATGGATCAGTTGTTCGATCTTTTGATCGTCCAAACGAGGCAAGTTGGTCCCTTCGACCATCGTGTTCAACTTCTGCAATCCCGCGATCGAATCGTTCACGGTCGTGAAGGGGTAGTCCGAACCGAACAGCAGCTTGTCCCAAACGCCATACTCCTGCACCAGCATCAGGCTGTTGTAGAGCTGCCACGGGCGATAGTGCAACGCACTGATGTCGGAATAGACGTTGGGATGTTTGCGAATCGTCGCCACGCACTCTCCCTCGTAGGGATGACTCAGGTGAGCCAACACAAACCGGATCTCCGGATATCGGGTTGCCACCGGATCGATCAATCGGGGCAGGGTGTACTTCAGCGGTGCCTGGCGGATAAACGTGGTCCCGGTATGCAACAGCACCGGCAACGATTTCTGTTGAACATATTTCCACAGCGGTTCCAAACGCTCGTCGTCGACGCCAAACCCGGCATACATCGGCAGCAGCTTGACGCCGCAAAGCCCCAGCTCCTCGTGACCGTGCCGCATTTCGCGTTCCCAGTCCGATTGCGTTGGGTCGATCGAAAGGAAGCCGCGAAGATGTTCGGGATCTGTGGCCACATACTGCGCGACATAGTTGTCGTCGACCCACAGACCGCTCAAGCGAGCTTTGCCGCCGAACACAACGGTCCGCGTTCCCTGCGGTGCTGTGTTGCGGTAGTCTTCCAATCGAATCGTCAGATCGACAACGGCTCCCGCCTTTGCTGCCGAAGCTTGCCGCATGAACTCGTCGTCAAACGCATCGGGGAAGGGCCAGGTATGGCTGTGGATGTCGGTGATCATGGGATTTCCTTATTCACGGCGGGTAACAGCAACACGAAGAACCGGGACGACTTCGGCCGCGTTCTGTTGTCGCCGCAGGTCGGTCGACAGCGCGTCGAACCATCCAGCGGGCGGTCCTCGACGAGCGTCAAAGAGTTGTTTGAACGAGCCGAAGCGGGGCGTCTCGCTCTCTTTTTCAAATCGGTTTATTTATAGGGGCTGCCGCCCCGTGCGTGGTGAAACGATCGAGTACAATCTGCGATTATGACAGAAAACCCAAGCATTCTTGTGATCGGTGCCGGCTCCATCGGAGAACGCCACCTGCGTTGTTTCCAATCGACGGGCCGCTGTAAAATGGCCGTCTGCGAACCGATGGACGACCGACGTCGGGAGGTGTCCGCGCGTTATGGGGTCAACGGTTACCCGTCGTGGGAGCAAGCGTTGGAGAACGAACCGTTCTCGGCAGCCGTGATTGCGTCGCCTGCTCCGATGCACATCCCGATGGCCCGCGGATTGGCCGATCGCGGACTCGATCTGTTGATCGAAAAACCGCTCAGCTTGAAACCTGACGGCATCGCCGAGTTGCTCGAAACGGTCCGCCAGAAAAAGTTGCGCGTTGGCGTCGGGTTCGTCTACCGCGTCCTACCCGCTTTGCAAAACATGCGGGCAGCGGTTCAGTCGGGGCAGTTCGGCCGGATCGTGCAAGTCCAAGTCACTTCCGGCCAAAACTTTCCGTTCTACCGGCCTGCCTATCGAGACATCTATTATGCCGATCCGGCGCAAGGTGGCGGATTGATCCAAGACAGCTTGCCCCATCAATTGAACGCCGTCGAATGGTTTGCGGGGCCTGCCACAAAGGTTGTCGTCGATGCATCGCACGAAGTGCTCGATGGCGTAGAGGTGGAAGACACGCTGAACCTGATCGCCCGGCATGGCAGCGTGATGTCCAGCATCAGCGTCAACCAACACCAATATGTCAATGAGTTTGTGATCACGGTGTTGTGTACTGAAGGGGCTGTTCGCTGGGAGTTAAACGGCCAGCGTTGGCTCGCCGCACGGGAGATCGGCGGCGATTGGACCGAGATGGAATCGTTTGTGCATGAGCGTGATGACTATTACATTCGGCAAGCCGAGGCGTTCTTGGACCTGCTCGACGGTCGGGCCGATCCGTTGTGCTCGTTGGACGATGGTATCAGCACGCTGATGTCGACGCTGGCGATTTTGAAATCACGCAAAACAGGCAGCTGGGAAACGGTACAGCCGGTAAACATTTGATGAACGATCCAACGATTCAAAACCTTTTTGATCTCTCCGGCCGAGTCGCGTTGCTCAGCGGAGCGACCGGTTGGCTTGGCAGCGCGATGGCGCGAGCCCTTGCCGAAGCGGGGGCTTCGGTGATCGTCGCGAGCCGCGATCGAGACAACGGCATGGCCGCCGCTGCGTCGCTGCCATGCGCCGACGGCACGCAACATCACTGCGTCGTGATGGATCAACTGGATGACGATTCGATCGAACGAGGGTTTGCCGACGCGGTCTCATTGGCTGGTGGCGTCGATATCCTGATCAACAACGGCAATGCGGCGGACAGCCACGATTTGACCGACGTCACGGCCGAACAGTTCAATCGTGTGATGCGGAATGTCACCGGCTACTTTTTGCTGTCGCGATTGCTGCGAGACCATTTGGTCGGGCGTGGTGCCTCCGGCAGCATCGTTAACATCGGATCGATGTATGGACTCGTCGGTTCCTACCCCGATACATACGAAGGGATCTGCCCGGCCAGTCCCGCGTCGTACCATACGCTCAAGGGAGGCATCATCCAATTGACGCGGCACCTTGCCGTCTATTGGGCCCGCGACGGTGTCCGCGTTAATTGTCTCAGTCCCGGTCCCTTCCCGACGCAAAAGGCGCCGCCGGAAATGGTCGAGCGGCTGAAGACCAAGTCGCCGATGAACCGGATGGGCTTGCCCCACGAAGTCAAAGGGGCCTTGCTGCTGTTGGCGAGCGATGCAGGCAGCTACATCACCGGCCAAAACCTCACGGTCGATGGTGGCTGGACCGCTTGGTAGTCCAGCCCGCGAACAACGGCTCTCATCGTCAACGCGCAAGCCAAGTCGTTGGTTCCGTTTTGAGGCAGCCTGCGCCGCGCGATAGCCTCCGGTTCTCTTGAACAACGCAGCAGGGGCGCGTGGCCGAAAATTTGCCCGAGCAGGGCTGATCAGTGTTTGTGCTTAGGCAATTTAGCCGCCTCGCGCTAGCGGCTTGTCGTTTTAATGAGCCGTTTGGGCGTTAGCCCCGGTTCCGCCGCCACCCAACCGGGGCTAACGCCCAAACGGCTAATGTAAGGAAGCTGGTTGTGATTAAACCGACAGACCGCTACCGTCCGGTTCTCCAGGTAAACCGGCCGCTAACGCGTGCCGGCTAATACCTCTAATTGAAACACTGAATAGCCCTGTTTGCCCGAGCACGATACTTAACCGCAACGTGTTGATTCGTGCTAAGATGAGCAGCCCCACCTATGGATTCCTTCCGATCGGTGAAACGGTCACAGCGACAATTGCTGCTTCACGATGGCGGCGGTTGTTCCTCTAGATGCCCACATCAAACGATGTTGGCAACGTCACCCCATCTCTCCACAAGAGCGACAGAACGATGAAAAGAAGAGATTTTTTAGCTACAACGACGATTGCCTCCGCAGGCTTGCTTGCATCGCAGCCGCGACTTGCCACAGCGGACGAGAAGACCGACGGAATGAAACTTGGCCTGGTGACCTACAATTGGGGACGCGACTGGGACGTTCCGACGTTGATTCGCAATTGCGAGGAGACCGGATTTCGCGGCATCGAATTGCGCAGCACGCACAAGCATGGCGTTGAAATCTCGCTGGACGCGGGGCAGCGCAGCGAAGTCGCCAAACGTTTCGCCGATTCGGACGTCGAATTGGTCGGACTGGGAAGCGCTTGCGAATATCACTCCCCCGATCCAGCGATCGTGAAAAAGAACATCGATGAAACGAAGCAGTTCATCAAGTTGTGCGCCGACGTTGGCGGCAGCGGAGTCAAAGTGCGTCCCAATGGGATTCCGAAAAATGTTCCCATCGAAAAGACGTTGAATCAGATCGGAATGTCGTTGCGTGAGGTCGCAAAATTTGGGGCCGAACATGGCGTCGTGATTCGGTTGGAGGTGCACGGACGCGACGGCTCTGCGGAGCTGCCCAACATCCATCGGATGATCGAGGTCGCCGATCACCCCAACGCGGTTGTCTGCTGGAACTGCAACAACTCCGATCATTCCGGCCAAGGCCTGCAGCACAACTTCGACTTGGTCAAAGAAAAGATCAACGTCGTCCACATCCACGATCTGCGATCCGATATCTACCCGTGGGAACAGCTCTTCGCAATGTTAAAGCAGGCGAAGTTCACGGGCTGGACCCTGTTGGAAGACGGGAAAGTTCCCAACGACATCGTTGCTGCGATGCACGAGAATCGCAAAGTCTGGGACGGTCTTGTCGCCAGCTGATTCGTTCTGACTCTTCTCGTTAGCAGCAACTTGCGTTGCCTGTAAATCGCCACGCCACTTCCCCTGTCGCGATGAGTGCCGATCGATATCGGCAGGGCTGAGGTGGCTCATTTAGTGGCGGCTGGCGATACCGATCGCCTCGCCCACAGCTCTCGCGTTCGTCAGCTCGGCTGCGGTTTTTCAAAAAAACTGCGCCCTCATCGGTTCCGGTTTGTGCCTTAGGACTGTCCCAGATCTGCTGGACGTCGCCGCCAGCACAGGCTGGTGCGTGTCGCGTCGCACAACTTTCCTACAAGCGCACCCGATGACCCCTGATGATTCCGTGAGTAACGCTTCGTCTCTAACCGATGCTCCGACAAACGCCTCCAGAAAAAGGTTCTTCCACTTTTGGCGGTGCTTCTGGCTGGCGTTTCTTGTCATTTCACTCGGCTACGCTTGGTACTGTTTCTACGTTCCGACAAACCGCGTCGCTTGGGCCGACGATTTTGATACGGCGCAACAACAAGCGGTCGCCGAAGGCAAACCGATGGTTCTCTTTTTCACGAGCCAGTGGTGCGTTCCGTGTCGGATCATGAAACGGACCGTCTGGGCGGACGACCAGGTTTCGGCGGTCGTCAATGAATCGCTGATCCCTGTGACGATCGACGTTCACGATACTCAAGCGGCTGCGACGATCGATCGATACCGCGTGAAAGCGACTCCGGTTACGGTCGTTACCGACTCGAACGGGAATGTGCTGCAGTGGAAGCAGGGAGGCATCTCCAAAGCCGATTTCTTGGATTTGCTTGTTGGGGAGAAACCTTCCACTGACAGCTAGTTGGCGGCCCGGCGGTTTTGCGCGAACGATTGCTGTTGGGATGGTTGGTGCTAGTCGATTACCATCGTTCAACGATGTCAAACAGATAGGATATTTGAGCTTCCATGAGACAGACCGCCCCGAATCCGTCAGATTCCGAGCCGATGCAGCTGTATCTTTACGAGCGGAAACAGCGACATACCGCATTGGTTTTGTTGTTCAATATGGTGGTCCTGTTCGCAATGTATGGTGCCGCTCACAAATGGATCGAACCGGGCGAAGCAAGGGATCAGCTGTTTTATTGGATCAACATCGCGGTCCCCGTGGTCGAAGTTTGTTTATTGCTTTTGGCCATCTACTTTTGGATGAACAATGGCAGATTCCGAATGTCGGTCGACAGGAATCGATTCACGATCGACGACCCGATTTCGAAGACCTATTCGTTTTCGGTGCCGGTGAGTGAGATTGAAGGGATCCGCCAAACATATCGAAATCACACGAACTACACGACGACCGTGATGTATTTGAATACGGGGGAAACGATCCAACTCACTCCAAACTACAGCTACAGTCGCCGAGCGCTCTATGACGCATTAAAAGAGGCGAACCCCACGATCCAATTGCCCGAACATCCGTATCGCTTTAAGCAAGTGTGAGCATCAGAAGCCGTGCAACGACGATTTCGTCCGGGCCACGCAGCGATTCTAAGAAAACGCCGCTATCGACTGACTCGGCGAAGGTGACGCTGTTTGGGGAACGCGGCACGACTGAACGTGGCTGGTCGAGCGTCGTCCGGCAATGGCGTGGCCAGCGAGGCTTGGAATGGAAGGTTGTTCAACCTGCTGTTACAATCTTCCCGGAGGAACGCCATGAACCTTGAAACCATTATTGACGGGCTTTCCCGCGATCAGCAAATCATCGCGATGGAAATGCTCTGGAAACGGCTTTCACAAGGCCCAGACAACACCGCGCCACCGACATGGCACCGTGACATCGTCGCCGAACGTGTCGCGGGGCTGCAAGACGGCACGGAATCGCTTAGCGACTGGGCCGATGTAAAGAAACGCCTCGCCGACCGCTTGCAATGAAGATTCGGATCACCAGGGGGGCCGAACACGATCTTGAACGGGGAGCCGATTTTTACAACCAAATCCGGGCGGGTCTAGGAGTCTTTTTTCACGACTGTCTCGCATCGGGCATTGGTTGATTCTCTGCTTCTCTACGCGGACATGCGGTTTGTTTCACATGGTTTGCCGAAAGTTGACGTTTCTCGCTGACGTCCGCCTACTGCGTCGCCCTTCCCGCTTGAAGCAGGGCCAACGGTTCGGCGCGGCCGGTTCGCATCGCGGGCCATAGGCCGGCCAGCAGGCAGAGGATCAAGGTCAAGGCGAAGCCGAAGCTGAGTTGGCTCCAGGGGATGCGGAACGAAGGGGGCCCGGCGAACCAGCCGCCAAACTGTGCCATCCCAACGCCACACCAACCGGCGACCAGGCCAAAGGTCAGGCTGAGCAGGCAGGCGGCCAGGGCGATTAGCAGCGTTTCGGCAAAGACCAGCCGAATCAATTGACCGCGGGTCACACCGATCGAACGCATCACGCCAAACTCCCACGTTCGCGATCGAACCGAAGCGATGATCGTGTTGACCACCGCCAGCGACATCACCACCAGGGTGATCAACGGCATGTAGCTCATCCCCCAGATCATTCCGTCGGCATGTTTTCTGATGGCCTTGCGGACCGTTTCCGTTGCCGTCATCCGAGCGAACGGCCGGTACGCTTTCACTTCTCCCACACCGGTCGCCTGAAACGTTTCCCCCGCCTGTTCCTCGGCGATCGCTTGGAATCGCGCTTCCATCGTTTTCAGATCCTGCCCCGATTCAAAGTTCACCCAGAAGAATTCGGTCCGCGGCAGGTGAAAGTCGGTTTTGACAGCGGATCGGTCGGTAAACAAGAGGGTGCCGGTACGGACAAAATGTCGACGGACGCCCGAAAACTTGGTCATCCATTGCCATCCAGGCAACGAGACGATCCCAGCGATCTCGTAGCGGACACGCTCCTTTTCGGCGGCGGGTGGAATCAGAGTCACGGTGTCGCCGATCCCCAGCCCCGAAGCCATCGCAAAGTCTTCCGGGATCACACAGTGCCCGCCGTCGGCCAGCAGTTCGATCGCAGAATCGCGGTCCCCCGCGACAAATTCGACGTCGGCGATCGGATGCTCTCCGGCAAAGGCGGCTCGCGGATCGAGTCCAAAGACGATCCCGTTGTCACCTCCCATGCGCAGCCGCTTCGGCGGTCCCACGTCGCCCCAATCGAACTTCGCCTGCTCGATCGCCAGCGGCATCACCTGGTCCGCTTTCACACCGTCGACCTCCGCGACCCGCGATTCCTCTTGCTCGGACAGCCCTACCGGATGAAACGCCACCAACGCGTCGGGCATCCAATCGCCCGGCGTGAACGGGACCAGCATCGAATAGCCCCAAGTCTGAGTCGACGCGAACAGCCCCAATCCGACCGACAGCGCCAACGTCGCACCAACGCCGCGCCACAGGTTGCTGGCCAATTGAGTCTTCATCATCCGTTGGTCCAATCGCAACAGACGCGTGACCAGGGGCGCAAAGATCCGTTCGCACAACACAACGACCGCTGGGGCCAACAGGATCATGCCAATCAACAGCAGAGGGTAGGTAACAAACGAGTAACACCATTTGCGCGCCTCATCCGACAGCGGCATCGCGAAGACGGTGATCGGAGTCGCGGTGACCATCACCAAACCGAGAACTCCCAACGCGAGCCACCAAGAGAAGCGAGGCGACGCGGTGCGCGGCGACATCGCGTCCAACGGTTGAATCCGCATCGCACGCCAAGCTGGCACGATCGCGGCTCCCAGCGCTCCGACCAACACGGTCACTCCCGTCAATAAGACGCAGCCCCACCCCAACACGGCGCCGGAGCTGAACAGGCCGGGAAGCAGGCGGCTGCCCACCAACACCATCAGCCACCCCGCCAACAAACCTCCGCCCCATCCGACCATCGCCAGGACAACGCTTTCGATCGCGATGATCCCAGCGATCTGAGACCGCGTTAGCGCGACGGCACGCAGCATCGCAAACTCTCGGGCCCGCTCGCTCACGCCCATACTGAGCGTCGAAAAGATGATGAAGATCGCGGCAAGTGAAGCCATCCCGGTCGCGGCCCAAGCTTGCGATTGCTGTCCCGAGACGCTGCGACTCGATTCCATCCCGCCGCGGACCGCTTCGAAATCGATCAGTTGCATCGCCGGTCGGTGGGAGGCAAATCGCGTCTGCCAAGCTTCGCGAAACTGATCGACCGTGACGGTGTCGCGCAGCGCGACCTGAAGCACCTCCGGTTTCGCTTCATAACCGTTGACCTTGGCGGCAACCGTCGGGCGAACATAAAGAGCATCGGTTGCAATTCCCGATCCGAAACCGGTCGGCAACTGGATTTGCGATCCATCGGACGTTTGCGTCGGATTCGCGACCCGTCCGCCAGAGCCTGCCGGTCCGTTCGCTTTGCCGCCTGGCGGTTTTGCCGATATATCACCGCCGCGACCGGGACCGCCTTCCACCTTCTCACCGCGGCTGGGTCCACCGCGTTTGCCGCGCCCGCCTGGAGCATTCAATGAAGGTGCCAAGTCGACTTGTTCAACGATCCCGATGACGCTCAGGTTGACTTGATTACCAAAGCTGGTGACCAGGATCTCGTCTCCCACCGCAACTTCTAATTCCTTGGCAACCTGTTCGGCCACCACCACCGTGTTCGCCTCGTTTTCACCATCGAGCCAAACGCCGTCGACCATTTCATAAGGTGCTTCGGCCGCCGGAGTGCTGACCAATTTGGGACCGATCGGCGGGGCTCCATTGACCGGCGGTCGGCTGCCGATCAACAGCCCCAACGGCGTCGTATCCACTTCGTCGTCCGAAGCCTTGGCGACGCGCGTCGCCGTGACGCGATAATTGCTGGTCGGGTTGACCTCCAGAACGCCCGCGTCCTGTTCCAGTTCGTCGATCAGCGCCGGCGGAACCGCTGGCGCCGATGCACCGGGAGGCCCAGCCGGTTTGGCCATCACCAACACGTCGTAACGACCAAGATACTTTCCGGCATTCTCATCGAACTGGCTGACCAACGCGTCGTAACCGCTTGCGACCCAGACGACGGCACATGTCGAAGCGATCACGCCGAGCGTCGTGATGACGGCGCGACCCGGATGGCGACGCAGTTGGGACGAGACGAGTTTGAAGAGGAAACGGAGATTGGTCATGGGGGGCAATCGTTTGCAGATGGGATCATTTCAGGTGGGGGCAGAAGCACCAGGGCAAGCTCGTCTTGCACATCGCGTGCCCAACACCGATGGCTGATCGTTTTTTGCGGCCACCGCGACGGAAAGTCGAACCAGGCCGACAAAATTCCATTGGTGGCCTGCCTTTTGCTACTTGGCGTCTCCACAGTAATGCCGTCCCCTTGGCGACATTCCGTTTTGTCATCCATCCCCAACGCTGGCGACTGTCTGGGGGTGGAAAATCGTGTTTAAACTGCCGGTTGCCCGACCGTGGGCCGCGACGGAATTTCCGCCGCGCGTGGCGGATCTTTCATCGGGGAGGTCGCCTGAAGGTTCGACTTCAACACAACAATCCAATTTGCGCGGAGATCGCCTGAAGGCTCGACTCCAACACGACAATCCAATTTGCGCGGAGATCGCCTGAAGGCTCGACTCCAACACGACTGTCCAATTTGCGCGGAGGTCGCCTGAAGGCTTGACTCCAACACGACTGTACAATTTGCGCTGAGGTCGCCTAAAGGCTTGACTCCAACATGGCGATTCAACCTTCGCTTCCCGCTGTTCCCTCTCCCCATTTAGCCCCTCAAGAAAACACGTGCTTCAAACGAAATCCTCTTCCCAAGCCATCCCGTTGGACGTCCAGCAAGTTGTCAAGAAGTATCCACAAGGAGGGAGCGTCGTGCATGCGTTGGACGGTGTCAGCTTATCCGTCGAGCCCGGTGAATTCGTGGCGATCATGGGAGCAAGCGGTTCGGGCAAAAGCACGCTGCTGCATGCGATGGCCGGTTTGATCGACGTCGATGCGGGGCGCGTTCTGGTCGCCGGCCAGGACCTGTCCCAGCTGGCCGATGGTCCGCTGACCCGGTTCCGCCGCGACAACCTCGGGATCGTCTTTCAGGCTTACAACTTGATCCCCAGCCTCTCGGCGGAGGACAACATTCGATTGCCAGCGCCAAAGAGCTTGGGCAAACAGCTCGACGCCACCGTCGATGAACTCTTCGATCGCTTGGGGATGACCGCGCGACGGCACCATAAACCGGGAGCGCTCTCCGGGGGCGAGCAGCAACGGATCGCGATCGCTCGGGCGCTGATCTGCAATCCAACGATCCTGTTGGCGGACGAACCGACCGGCAGCCTCGATTCGGTCACCGGTACGCAGATTTGTGAATTGCTGCGCGACTTGGTCGACAACCAAGGCCGCTCGATCGTGATGGTCACCCACGAGCCGCACGTTGCGATGTGGGCCGATCGAATCTGCGTGCTCAAAGATGGAACCAACCTCGCCGAGCTGCAGACCGACGGCAGCCGCGATCCACAGACGGTCGCTCGACAGTACCAAGAGGCACTCGGTGCGGAGACGGTTGCATGAACAAGATCCTACAACTCGCCATCGCCTTCTTGCGCGAACGCAAAGCCCGAACGATCCTGACCACGATCGCAACCGCTGCGGCGGTCAGCATGGTGATCTGGGTCACCAGCAGCTACGAAGCACTTCACAAAACCTACGATGAATACGCCAACCTGGCGCTCGGTCGCTACGAACTGGCGATCGCGCCGATCAGTGGTGAACCGACCGATTTCGTTTCTCCCGAATCGATCGCTCCGCTGTTGGATGACCCTGCCGTCCTTGCTGTCGATGCGATGTGGGCCGGACGGATCTCGGTGCTGGAACTAAAAGACCAGCCGCTCCCAGGCGACCAGCCGGGCGGTGGCGGCGGTTCGGGTTCGGGATCGAACAGCCCTCTGCCGTCGCTGATGTTTCTCGCCACCGATGCTCCCGAACCGCCGTTCGAGATGCTGCAAGGCGAATGGAGCGATTTGACGGCAGAGGATGCGAGCGGTGAACTGCCCAGCATCGTTGTTCGCGCCGATGTCGCAAAGCGGCATGGGATTGCCGTCGACGATCGCCTGACGCTCGAACTGCCGCGACCAAACCAAGCGGGAGAAACGACGCTACCGGTTCGCGTCGGTGGGATCGTCAACGCGCCGACGCTCTTCGGCGCTGGCTCGGCGGGCATCCCGATGTTAACGCCTAGCTCGGGGCAAGCATTCCTCTCGGTCCCCCTTGTGGAACGCGTCACCGGTGAGCCGTTTCAAATCAGCTTGTTGGGCGTCGCCGTCGATCCCGAGGCGGACATCACGAAGTTCCGCTTCAGCTGGGGGCCGCGGTTGAGCGACCATTTGGTGCCGCTGCAGTTCCAGCAAGCGTTCGAGATCGAAGAGGCTTTGGACCAAGCATCGGCCGCTCAAAACGTCCGCATGCAATCGTACGCGGCGACCGGCGTCGCGATGTTGGTTGCGATGCTGGTTATCTTTTGCTCGCTGAGCATGGGGGTGACCGAACGAATTCGCCAGTACGCGATCTTGCGAGCTGTCGTGCTGACGCGCGGGCAGGTCGGTCTGCTGATCGTGATCGAAGCGTTTGTGTTGGGCAGCATCGGGCTGGTCGCGGGCATCGCTTTGGGTTGGGGACTGTTGAAGGTCGTCGAAAGCCTGTTCAGCAGTTTGCTGTATCACGGCGTTGGTTTTGGGACGAGCAGTCTGACCCTGGCGGCGGTCGCAGCGATCGGCGGGGCGTTGTTGGCGTCGATCATCCCGGCCTATAACGCGACGCGCGTCAAACCAGTCGACGCGATGGCACCGCGGCAATCGTCGACCGACGCCTCGGCGGTGACGTTACCAAGTCTTGTGATGGGATCGGTGCTGTTGGCGATCGGACCGTTGATTGCGTTTGTCTTTCCGCCGAGCGAAAGCAGGATCTGGTTGGCGATGGCGGCAAGTTTCGCCAGCATCGCGATCGGATTTGTGGTCCTCGCCCCGTCGATCGTCGTCTTCGTCGACCGTTTGCTCGGTCCGCTGCTGGCACGGATCTTCGCTATCGATACGAAGCTCTTGGCCAGCCAAGTCACCAACAATATTTGGCGGACCGTCGGCGCATCGGTCTCGATGGCGTTTGGGCTAGGTCTGTTTGTCGGGATTCAAGTCTGGGGCTTTACGATGCTGGAAGCCTTTGTCCCCGGCGACTGGACGCCCGACGCCATCGCGGTGATCAAGCCAGGGTTGCCGGTCGATCAGGTCGATAAAATCGCCGCCTTGGCCGATGTCGACGCCAACCGGTGCTTGCCGCTGGTCGTCGAGCAACCGCGGTTGGTCGACGACCTCACCGGCAGCGCCGACCGACCGTCGGTGATTCGGCAGGATAATGTCATCATCGTGGGCTTGGATCCCGAAGGCGCGTTTGCCGGCGAAAACCCGCTGCTGCAACTCGATTGGGTCGCAGGAAATCCAGATCAGGCTGTGGCGAGGATGAAGCAGGGGCATGCATGTATCGTCCCCGACCACTTCCTTAAAGAAACCGGTTTGAAGGTCGGCGACACTTTGGCGGTTGATCCCCCTCGCAATGCCGGCGCGACCGCGGTCTATACGATCGCCGGTGCCGTGCGGTTACCCGGCTGGCATTGGCAAACCAAACTGACCGGCTTGAGACCGCGAACCCATCGCGCCGCGGCGCTCATTTTTGCCGACTACGATTCGGTTGCCGACGACTTTGACTTGCCGGTCGCTTCGCACGTCTGGTTTTCTTACACCCGTGGCGAAGCGGATGTGGAAGCTATCGAACGCGCGATCTCGGGGATGGTCGACGCGTTGGAGATTGACCGAACCGGAGACGAAGAAATCAGTGCGCGCGTTGTATCGATCGAAAGCATCCGCGCCCGACTGCTCAACGGTGCTCGACGCTGGTTGTGGATGATCAGCGTGCTGCCACTGGTCACGTTGCTGATCGCCTGCATCGGCGTCTTGAACGTGATCCTGGCATCGGTCCGTGCGCGGCGATGGGAGTTTGGCGTCCTGCGTTCGATCGGCTTCACCAGCAGCGAACTGGCCCGCGCGATCCTTGTCGAAGGGTTGATGATCGCCTTGGTCGCCGGCGTCTTGAGTATCGGCTTCGGCATCCTCAGCGGATGGTGCGGCGCCGCGTTGGCGCAGTACGTCAGCTTCTTCGGCGGACTGCATCCACCGATGGTCATCCCCTGGTTCCCAATCGTCATTGGCGTGTTGATCGTCCAGGTGTTGGGCCTCCTGACCGCCGCTTGGCCCGCGATCACGATTCGCCGAACCCGGCCGATGACCCTGCTGCAAGCCGGCGGCGATTTCGCTTGAGTTGGAGTCGAGCCTTCTTTTGGCGAATTCACCGACGGGCCGCCGCTGATGCGCGACGGCCCGTCGAGGTGTGGTTGTGGGAAGCGAATCGATTCGTATCCGCAAAGCCTTCGACGGGATCTAGGAAACCGCAGCGGCGTCCTGCTCGCTGTCGTTGCGTTTAGCGACTTTGTGTTCGTCTTCGGTTTGGCCGATCTTCCAGTAGCTCGACAGATAGAGATGGGAGTTCGGTAGGTCGGCTCGCTGTTTCAATAGCCGCCTCAGGTTCCGCATGCTGTTGAATTCGCAAGCGGCCCAAACCGCGGGGGTGCCTTCCAGCCATGGCAACGCTTCGACTTTCGACGGCAGGAACTCTCCGTTGGGATCGGGATGCGGGTTGATCTCCCATCGCAGTTCCATCTTTTCGGGATGGTCTAGCGATTGGATGTCGGATTCGCTGGGCACCTCGATCACAGCGTATCCGACCGCGTCGGCGGGCAGCTTGCTCAGGTTGACGCTGATTGCGGGAAGAGCCGACATGTCGCCTGCTAACAGAAACCAATCGGCCTGATGCTGGATCAACTTCTTCGGCCCCGGTCCACCAACCAGAATACGGTCTCCAGGTTGCGCGTTGACCGCCCATGTTAAGGCGGGCCCCTTTGCGTCGTGGATGGCAAAGTCGACATCGATCTCCGTCGGACGTTGATGTCGGATCGTGTAGGTTCTCAGAATGGGACGTTTCCCCTCGCCTTGAGGAAAGATCAATTTGATATAGGCGCTCTCCTGATCCTCCGGAAAGGATGCAAGCGCGTCGCCGCCAAACGTGACCCGCAACATATGTTCGGTGAGCGAAGTCGTGCGGATCACTTCGAGTTCGATTGGAGTAGGTTTAGCCATCGCGTTGAGTTCCTCTCTTGGAAGTGCCGCCGTCATCGGAATTCTCCATCATCGCGGCGGCGATGCGGATGAAGGTTTTGATTTCTTTGCTACTTAGACCGTGGGTCATTTGCGCCGCCGCCTGTTTCTCCACCACTTCGAGTTTCGCAAGGATCTGTTTCCCAGCGGATGTTAGAACCAGGAAGTGGCTGCGGCGATCTTGCGGATTCGCCATCTTGTCGATGAGTGCGGCGTCGGTCAGTTCGTTGAGGAGGCGAGCCAGTTGCCCTTTGTCCTGGTTCATTCGCTGGGCAATCGAACTCGCCGTACACTCGGGAATCCGGCCGATACATTTCAGGACGCGGAGTTGGGTGATCGGAAGCGAAATTTGCTGCGATTCGATGCCTGCGCGGAGCTGCCGTTTGTAGGCATGCATCAAGCGGTGCAGGGTATCGCTGAGCGAGGGTTCAGTCATCTTGGACTCCACGAATAGTTGACACTGTCAACATTGTTGCATGACGGTTGACTTTGTCAACTATCGGGTTCTTGCCTGCGTGGCGGCGATCGCGGCAAAAATGGTGCGCGGTTGTGGTTACTACCGGACTGGGCGTCTTTTCGATCGCACGACATTGGAGGTGCTACAATCGGTTTTCCACCGAAACATTCGCCTTCTTAGAGTGTTGATAGGAATATGAAATACAACTTCGCCCTACTGCTTTGTTCTTCATTGATCGCGTCGGCTGGATTCTGTCAGGAGTCAGAAAGGCCAGCGGGGGCGTCTGCCGATCGCCGGGCGGCTTTGCTGAAACGATTTCCTGAAAGCGATACCAATAAGGATGGCGTCCTGTCGGCTCGCGAATTGGCCGCCCACCTGCAGAAACAGCGGTCTGGACCGGAGGGGAAAGAGCGACTGAAGCAAATGTTGAAGCGATTCCCCAAAGCCGACGCGAACAAAGATGGTGAATTGAGCTGGGAGGAGGTGCGGGAATACCAAGCGGCCAACGCGACCAATCGGTCAACGCAGACGCGTCGCAGTCGCGCCCCCAAGGTTGTCGCCCCGGTTCCCGATGTCGCTTATGGCGATCATCCGTTGCAGCGGTTTGATCTCTGGCCGGTCCCCGATGCCAAAGGACCGACGCCGCTGGTGATCTTCATCCATGGCGGTGGTTTTCGCGGCGGCGACAAATCGCTGATTCGCCCCGACACGATCGACAAGTTTCTCGATGCCGGTGTCGCCGTTGCCGCGATGAATTACCGGCTGTCCGATTCGGGCCCCTATCCGATCATGATGCACGACGCCGCTCGCGGCCTGCAAACAATCCGGCATCGGGCCGACCAATGGAACATCGATCCGCAGCGCGTCGTCTGTTTCGGCGGTTCGGCCGGTGCGGGAATCAGTCTCTGGCTGGCCTTCCACGACGACCTAGCCGACCCCAGCAGCGACGATCCGGTCGCGCGGCAATCGACGCGCATTGTGGCGGCCGGAGCGATGAACGGCCAACCCGCGTACGACATCCACCTGTTTCGCGAATGGTTCGGGCTCCCCGATCTTCAGCCGGGTCCTGCCCTACCCGCCTTTGTCGGAATCGAAGACGACTCGGAATTCGACAAGCCCGAGATCCGCGCGTTGATGAAAGACGCCTCGCCGATTTCGCACCTCTCCGACGATGACACCGCCGCGGTTTACATGTTCTACAGCCGTCCCAACGTTCCGGTGAATCTCGAGACCGAATCGTCGGTCTGGGTGCACCACGTGCGATTGGGACTGGAGCTGCAGAAAGCGATGAAGCCGCTTGGTCTGCAATGCATCGTCACCGCTCCCGACTTCAAAGCCGACAGTCCCTACGACTCCTTGGAAGCCTTCCTGATCGCCAAGGCATTAGGTGCAAGCGAGAGGTAAGCGAGTATTGCAAGGCCGGACGCTCTCCATGGCGTGTTTATTGAACCGAACACACGGATCAACGACGCATCGGGGAGGTGTGGTTTTTACACGCTGGTTCTGGCTTGTCCTAAATTAGATCGACGGGTTCCTTTACAGGATCGCGGGGGCGATTGCTGGCGAGCGGGAGATGGACGGTGACCGTGGTTCCTCGATCCAGTTTTGATGCGATCTGCATCGTGCCGCCGTGGTTGGCGATGATTCCTTGAGCGATGGATAAGCCGAGTCCGCTGCCGCCGTGCACCCGCGACCGCGCTTTGTCGGCTCGATAGAAGCGTTCTGCGACGTGAGCGAGGTCGGATTCGCTGATCCCAATTCCGTTGTCCTGCAGGATCAATTCGACCGACGGTCCAACAACGGCTACGGAAAGCAGCACCTCCCCATGGGGACGGTTATAGGCGACGCTGTTCTTCAGTAGATTGAAGATGACGCGTTCGATTTGCTTTGGATCGCCCACAACGATGGCGGGCACAAGTTCGCTGCGAAGATTCACCTCCGCCTGCTGTGCCACGGGACGCATCAGGTCGATGCACCGCGCGGCGACAAGATCGACTCGTATCGACGTGTGTTCGGTCGGCTGGCTCGAAAAGTCGAGGCGAGCCAAGGTGAGCAGCGATTCGACGAGATCGGACAGCCGTTTGCTTGCGGAGCTACAGGTTGTCAGCGTCTTGACGTATTCTTCGGAGGTCCGCTCCCGTTTCAGTGCGAGTTCGATTTGAGACTGGATCACCGCCAAGGGCGTACGCAATTCGTGCGACGCATCGGCGGCGAACTGACGTTGTTGATCAAACGATCGTTCCACGCGATCGAAGGCTTCGTTGAGGATCGTCGCCAGTTGACCTAGCTCCGACTCGGTCTCCACGACATTGATCCTCGGCGACATGTCGGCTGCGGAAAAACGGGAGGCGGCATCGGACATCGCCGCGATCGGACGAAGCACCGACCGCGCCAGCCACCATCCTCCGCACAGCCCCGCCGCGAGGATCAGCATTGCAAACGCAGCGATCCGCATCGCGAGTCGATTGAGCTCGGCTATCTCTCTGCCGATGTCTCGTCCGACAAGGATCAGCGATCCCGCCGGTCCGACGATTCGGACTTCGCGAAGGATCGCGTTTGGCCCGTGTCGCGCGGGCGCTTCGAGCTGCGTTTCACTCGATTCCAGCGAAAAGCGTTCCGGCAACCGCTCCGATTTCAGTTCCCGACCATCTTCCAGCCAGATGCCGAAGTAGGGTTCCGGTTGGTTGTCGCGTCGGTCCGCAAGCTCCCGGGGAAGGGAGAGCCGCAGATGGTCGTCGGCCGCAAGAAGCTCGCTGATCGGGCGCTCGGTTGTATCGAAGCCCCGCAGATCGAAACCGCGTAGGCTGCCGTCGAGCACGCGCGCTGCGGAGGTGAGTTCGGCATCGATTTCATTCAGCCGCGCGCGACGCGCTTGGAGAAACCACGCCGTGCAAAGTCCCACGACGACGCTAACCAAGATCGCGGCATGCCACATCTGCAGACGCCAGGCGATCGATTGGGTCAACGAACGTCTGGGGGAATCGTGGGCTGGCTGTGGGCGACCGTCGACGGAGAGATCGCGGGGGAGGTTAGGTTTCGATGATATAGCCATGTCCTCGACGTGTGGTCACGAAGTTCTTGCCAAGCTTCTTGCGAATGTTGTAGATGTGCACGTCGACAAGGTTCGAGAGCGAGTCTTCGTTCTCATCGAAGACATGATCATAAACGGTGCTGCGCGACACGAGTTCACCTCGATTGAGGGCCAGTAGTTCAACGAGTGTGTATTCCCGAGCCGTCAGGTCGACGGGGCGTCCCTCTTTTTCAACCGTTCGATTGGCCGTGTTGATGACGACCGAACCGATGACGATTTCGGCCTTCGCTTGACCGTGACTTCGCCGGATCAGAGCTCGAACGCGAGCCGATAGTTCGGAGAGCGAAAAGGGTTTGCACAAATAGTCGTCGGCCCCGCGATCGAGCCCCCGCACGCGGTCCTCCACCGTATCGCGGGCGGTAAGGATGAGCACCGGCGTGGCGTGCGTCTTCCGCAGTTGGGCGAGCAGTTCCCAACCGTCGAACTCCGGCAGCATCAAGTCGAGCACGATCGCATCGTAGCTCCACTGCCTCGCCTTCTGCAGACCGGTCCGTCCGTCGGCGGCTTCGTCGACGGCGTAGTGTTCTTCTCGCAGCGACATCGCAACGGCGTCTCGTAGACCGGGCTCATCTTCGACGACTAGGACTCGCATCAATCAACCCCGGCGTGGAGGCCGACGGTCGTTGGGCCGCGGTGGTGGCGGCCCTCCGCCGCGGCGATCGTCTTGGCGGGGACGTCGCTTGTACGTTTCCGTTCGCGTGTTGCCATCGGGTTCCTTGTAGATGAACTTCCAGGTCTCCGCATCGACGGGCGAATAGGTAACCGTTCCGGTTTGGCCCCGCAGCCGATACGTCAACACGGATTGTTCTTTTGACGTCTTAAAATCGGTGATCGTCGCGCCACGCAACGGTTGCAAAGCGGGACGTAGCGGTGAGTCACGCGGCTGTGGTTCGATCTGATCGCCGCGAACCGTCACGACACCTCGCATCCCGCCGTTGATATAAGGATACGTTGTCGTGGCATGATAATGATATCGCCCCTGGGGATCAAATTGGCCATTGAACTCGTCCAGCTTGCCGACGGGAGAACCATCGGCCTCGGTCAATCCGTAGATCGGAAAGCCATCCAAGGCGAAGGCGATCGGATTGCCGGGGCCCACAATTTTCTGGAGATGAACCGGAGCGACGTGATAGTGGTAGTCGTCGCCTCTGCCGCAGTGGCCGCCAAATTCATCCAGCTCGCCGGCGAGAAAGGCATCGTCGCCGCGGTTGTTGAGTGCATTGAAGATCGGGACTCCGTTGACCGCCAGCGCGATCGCACCTCGATAGAGATTGTCTTTCGCGGAGATCGGTTTATCTGCCAACTTGGGTTGCAGAGGAATCTGCCAGGCGTTGTTGCCGGTGAAAGGTTGCGGCAGTGGCACTTGTTGTTGCCACGATCGGATCCCAACCATCATTCGGTGGTCCGGTAAGCCATTGGATTCGACAAACAGGGTGTTGGCATCCCAGCGAACCTTCAGGTCGTTAAATTTCTTAAAGTGTTGGGCAATTGCTGGCTCGTCGTTTTGGGTGCTCACCAATGTCGTCCCGATCAGAATGTATTGAGGCGATGTATTGATTTGTTCGATCGCCTGTTGAACCTTGGGCTGGGGAGTCTGGGAATGATCGCGTTGATCGGAATGGTTGTCGGAAGCGTGCGAATGCTGGTCCGTTGAATGTTGGTGACTGTGGTGCTGATGCCATTCGTGCGCCGGCACGGAGAGTGGCACAAGCATCGCGAACGCCAGACCAAGCGATAATCGAAACGTCGATATCATGTTGAGTTCTCTTACTTATCGAGGGCGAGTTCAATGGTTCTTTGCGCGCGGCAAGCGTTGCCGAGTGTTCGGTTCACGCGCGGCGGAACGTTGTGGTTGAGATCAAATCAGTTCGATTCAAGGATGGGAAACCGCTTCGGTTGGCTTCCGTCGGGAGGTGAATCGACTGTCAACCGAAAGAGAACGGTGTTATCGAGTTCCAGATCGTCGGCCCAAATGAACTTCGCCCCTTCGAAATCGTATTGGTAGAAGGGACGCTTGGGCCTTACTGTCTGTTCGTCGTACGCTTTAGCCGCCTGCCACGAAGAGTCATCGAAATCGATAGCGAACCAGCTCTCGGGGAGCTCTTCGTGGACGACTCGCGGATTGCGGGTGTCTCGGTCGATCGGTCCGTAAGAGACCGACTTCGCCTTCCAATGCGGTCCGGTCACCGTGCCGTCGGCCAGCTTCAGAATGAACCCGCCATCGCCGATCTGCGTGTTGTTGTATTCCATCCCTGTCTTGGCATCGGCGTTGTCTTTTGCGATCACCGCCAGGGTCATCGGGTACTTTGGGAAGACGTCGACTGAAATCACGTTGTGCGGCATGAACCGGATCGAATCGACAGCGACCAGTTCGCCATTGATGTAAAGCGAGAACCAATTGTCTGCGTAGACGTTCAGTCGCAGCGTGTCTTCGATCTCCGGTTTTTCGCCTCCGCCGGGCCGAGGTGGGCGGCGACCTTCGCCACGCTGTGCCAAACTGGCCCCAGTCGTCCAAAGGACGGTCGTGGCAATGGCGACCAGCAAAAGGGCTGTCGCTGGCTTTCGATACGATTTGTTCATGGGATCACCCAACGCGATGAGGTTTGTTCTGGTCGAGCCTCCGTGGCATCGTTTCAGGTCATCTTAGAACGGCGTACCTGAAGTTGAGATGAAGCGTCGCTGCAAAAATATTTTCACGACACGCTACCAAGACAGAGCCGCAAGCCCATTGGTCCGCCAGTTGGCGTTGCGATCATTGTTCCAGCAAGAACTTCCACATCCGCGGCGATTGCGTCCGCCAACTGACCCAGTCGCTACCGGTGGCGGTGGCTTCGGTCGTGACGTCGTGCCCGCTGTCGGCGAGGATCTTTGCGACATTCACAGCCTGGAGGCCCATGTTCCAGTTCTCCGAAGGATTGCGGAATTCATACCGGCTTCTTTGCACAAGAACCTCGCATCGCTCGTTCGGCAATTGGGCGAGTTGCTGGAACATCGGGTGCATCATTTCAAACGCGAACAGGGAATGGCAGCCCACCGCCCCGATCTGATCGCTTACCGGAAGCGTGGCCATCAGCGCGAGCGACGCACCAAATCCGCCGCTCAGGCTCGCGCGGTCCTTTCGGTCAGCGGAGGTGCGGTATTCGCGATCGATCATCGGAATCAGCTCTTTGGCAAAGAACTCGGCATAGCCCTTCGCTCCTTGCATCGGATAGAACCGCCAGTCGATGAAGACAACGACGGCCGGACGAACCGTTTTCGATTGAATCAAGCGATCGATGATCGCCACTTGGTTGCCACTTTGTATGGCGGATTTGCCATCGTGAACAAAGACGACGGGGTAGCGGTCTTCGGATTGCGAATAGTTGGGGGGCAGATAGATCGAGAGGTCGACCGTCTGGTTCAGTTCGTCGCTTTGCAATGGTGTCTCATCGATCGAGCCAGCGAGTTTGTCGCTCGGGGCATCGACGTCGGTCGATTCGTCATCGACGACGTTCCCTTTGTCGAACCAGGAAAGTTCAAGCGACGATTTGGCCTTCCGGAAGATCGGCTCCATCTCGCCCGCGACCAGACTGCTGGTGACGTGACGATCCGACACCGGATCGAGTACCGGTTGGTAGTCGGCATAAAAGACGTACGAAAGCCGCGTTGCGTCGGGGATGCGGACTCCAAAATAGAACAACTTGGTTCCATCGACGCGTTGCATCACCCGTTCTTGCCGCATTCCAAACAGTTCGCTGGCCACGGCAACGTCGGTGTAGTCGCCTTGCAGGATGAAGTGGACGAAATCGCCGTCGATCAGCGGCAGCGACTTGCCTTTCAAATAGCTGTCGATGACCGCTTGTTTGTTGTCCGATGCGTCGACGGTTTTCAAGAACGATGCGAAACCAGGCGACAGCTGCGACCCTTCGGTGGCGACCGATTCGGCCCGCGTTCCCGGTTGGATATCGATCCGAGCGATCGCGCCGAGGCTGCGCAGATAGATCGAACGCCCCGCGATCGAAGGTAAGGCCCACATCAGTCCATCGGTTCCATCGTCACCCTTTTCAAAGACTTGCACCTTCGTCACTTCATCGTAGCCATCTTCGGAAACGTCGCCGATGTGCAGCGAGCCATCGATCGTGGCAACAACTAACCTTCCGGCGACGGTCGCGAGGAAACCGTTGCTGGGCGAACGGGTTCGCCACTGTTGGTCCCCTGTTTCGGGATCGACGGCGACGAGGAAACGGGAGGAATACGAACAGAGCAGCCCGCCTGACATGACCGGCACACAGTAGGAGTTGCGAATATTGCGTCCCGACCAGCGCTCGGTGGCCCCGTTGGATTGAAGGTTCAGGCTGGTGGAGCCATCTCGCATGTCATTAATAAAGAGTCCTGAACCAGGCAGCGGAACCGGAAGCACAGCCGAGGCTCCGCCGTGCGGTCGGGACCAAATGACTTTTCCTTCGGTTGGTTCGATGGCGAACAGCGTCGTGTTCCCTGCGACGAAAATCACCGATTCTCCATCGAACGGAACCGGCACAGCGGACTGGAACGCGACGCCATCTTTGCCCGCTTTCCATTTGACTTCGCCCGTTGCCGTGTCGAATCCCATCACCGCGCTGTCGTCGGATCCGACGGGGAGGATCAGCATGCCAGCATGCACGATCGGCGACGCACCAAATCCGTAGACGTTTGATGCCGCGGAATATTCCTTCTTCAAGTCGTGCTGCCAAACCACGCTCCCATCTTCCAATGCATACGCCGCCAGGATGCCGTGAGGCGAAAGGTGATACGCGCGAACATCATCTGCGGCAGGCGTCGCCACCGGACCGTCAAACGATCCGTTCGCCCCGATCATGACTTTCCCGGTCGGCGCTTTCCAGAGCGTCTCCCCCGTTTCGGCTGACATCGCAAAGACGTATTCCTGGTCGGCTTCTACATCTGCCATCGCAGACACCAGCAGGCCACCCGATTTCACGACACCGGAATAGCCACTGCCAACCGGCTGTTTCCAAACCACCTTCAATTGCAGCGGTCCACTGGCGAGTTCGGTATCGTCGATTGCCGCGGAACCATCGTGATGGGGCCCGCGAATCGAAGGCCAGTCGGCTGCGATGCTCGCAACGACAAACAGCCCGCATGCGAAGAATCCAACTAGGCAGGGACGTATTAGCTGACTTGTGTCGGGGATCATGAGCAGCGGCCAGTGGGTAAGATGAGTAGAAATTGGTGTGAACCAACCGATGCAAAACCGGACCGGCACCACGTCGTGATTCGTTGACGTGTCCATTGTTTATGTGTCAGCAGGGCAGTGTCAATCCGACGTCGATGTGTCGGCGACCAGGCCGAGGGCCTAATTTCCCAGCGACACGTGGTTTGAATTGCATCACGCGTTGGCCGTCGGATGCTTCAAGCGTTCGACTCGGAGGGGCATTCGTCGCAATGGTTGGCTGAGCCGCGCAGCAATCGCTTCGACGCGTTGAGACTCAGGAGCCCTTGCGGCTCTGTGACGAAGGTTTTGGTTTTGCGTCTTGTCGCAACACGGCTGTTGAGCGTGGCGAAGGGGCGCTCCCTGCTAAGCCGTTCTGTTCGCACGTCGGGGGCGCGTTCCGACCCTAAGTGGTGGATTATTTTTGCCGGCCGGCAAATTTTTTTCTGCTTGATTTGACACGAGACTGGACGGTGGTTCTGTGGTCACCAGAAGAGTGGCTGGCGATCGGTTATTGGCCCCCCACGTAGCAATCATCGCGATGACGTGGTGTCGTCCTGGCTTTCGAACGCATCGTTCGACGAGGCGTACCGACACGCAAGCAATTTTGCGCAAGTGGGATTCTTCCACTTAATCCGAGCCGCAAAGTGGTGTTGGTTTCCGTAGTGAACGATGCCAAGAAACGCTGGTCAACGTCTGAGTCGCGTCTATGATCCTGGCGAGGGGAATCATCTGCATGCTTCACGCCGGGTGAAGTGGGCAGGGGCGTCCGACGATTCGTGTGCGATGAAGGATTTTGAAATGAGAAAAGTGAGCGGGATCGGCCTGGCCGTACTACTGGCGGCATTGTTTTTAGCGGGGAAAGGGCGCGCCGACTACGAAACGGCTGCGTATGATGTTGTCGAGAAAGAGGGCGAATTTGAGATTCGCGACTACCCCGAGCTTGTCTTGGCGAGCACGGCGATGGGGGCTTCTGGAGGCAACGGAAGCTTCATGCGGTTGTTTGGCTACATCAGTGGATCGAATCAAGCAAAACAGAAGGTTTCGATGACAACCCCTGTATTCATGCAACCGTCGGTAGAACAAGACGCTGGAATGATGAGTTTTGTCGTTCCGAAGCAGGTCGCCGAGGACGGAACCCCCGCACCTTCGCGGCAGGATGTGAACATAACCAAGCGACCTGCAGGGCGTTTCGCGGTGATTCGATTCGCCGGTCGAATGAACGACACGATGCGAGAGGAAGCGGAACAGAAACTTCGCGGTTGGATCGAAGCGAAGGGGTTGAAAGCTGGCGATTCGATGGAATATGCCAGTTACGATCCCCCTTTCACCCCGGCTCCGCTGCGTCGAAACGAAGTCTTCTTGCGATTGCAATCGGATAAAGTGGCGACCGAAACGGTTCAAGAACCGTCGCCATAAACGCAGAAGAAAAGAGATGGGAAATTATCGAGAGGGCGGACACTCGATGGATCTCGACTTACCAAAGCCAGAATTGGATTGGCTTGCCTTTTTGATAGACCTTAAGAAAACCAGTTGAAGCTTCGAATGAACCCATCGATAGACAATGTAAAAGATACGCAGCTGCGCGATGAGATCAGTTACCTCGGTGCGATGCTGGGGGAGATCATTCAGGATTTCGAAGGGCAGGACGCGTTCGAGCTGGTGGAAGAGCTACGGCGGCTGGCGTGGGAGCGCCGCGAGGGGAGCGAGTCGGCAGAGCAGGAGATGCTCAATCGGATCGCTCAGCTGGATGAACACCAATCGGCGGTCGTGATCCGAGCGTTCAGTTTGTTCCTGGATCTGATGAACGTGGTCGAGGATCGCGCTCGGGTTCGCGTGCTTAAAGAGCGTTCGGCCAAGCTGTGGCCCAAACCGGTTCCCGAGTCGATCGGCAGTGCGGTCGAAACGCTGCGATCGGGAGGGCGCGATGCCCAAGCGATGCAAACGATCGTGGATCAATTGCATGTCGAACTGGTATTCACCGCCCATCCGACCGAAGCGAAGCGACGATCGCAGCGGACGCATCTCTCGCTGCTGCGGACTCTGATGACGTCGATCGATCACGAGGCGGACCCGCAACAAAAATCGCGATTGGAAGAACAACTGCTTCGCCAAATCGCCTTGGCTTGGCAAACCGATCTGACGCGATCGCGGCGACCAACCGTACTGGAAGAAGTCGCTCGGGGACTTTCCTTTAAACCCGTTCTGTGGCGCGAGATCCCGCGGATCACCGAAGAGTTGAACCAATCGCTTGCTCAGCAGTTCGGCCCGGAGGTTTCCGCGACAAAGCCATTGATCACTTTCGGCACATGGATCGGAGGGGATCGCGACGGGCACCCCGGCGTCACCTCTCCAGTGACCGAATCGACTTTTGAGTGGTTGCGACGCGAGGCACTCGCCTTTCACTCGCGGACCTGCGAGCAATTTTCGTACTCCTTGAGCGTTTCCGAAACGCAGCTCCCCTTGCCGCCAACGCTTCGCGCGGCGATCGACGAAGCGACGCAGCAGTATCCCGAATTGGAAGCGCATTTAGCCTTCCTTCCTTCGACCGAACTCTGTCGATTGTGGCTCAATACGATTGGTTGGCGGTTGAAGCAGACCGAAAAGATGTCGCTGGCTAGCGGCACCGGAGTCCGCGGCGCGTATGCCAATGCAGAGGGTCTGCTCGCCGATGTCTCGCTGCTTGCCGATGCGATTGGTCAGACGGTGGCGGCGAAGTACCTCAGCGAAGACCTGCGAACTTGGGTGACGCAGATCCGCACCTTCGGATTTTATCTGGCTCGGTTGGATGTTCGTCAGAATTCGAAAGTCCACCGCGAAACACTCGACGAATTGTTGGTCGCTACCGGTTTGTGCGACGCTCCGCAAAATTTGACCGAAGCGGACCGCATGGCGTTATTGGAAAAGACACTCTCGCCTCAACTGCAGTTGCCGATTCAAGAGATCTCCGAAACCAGTCAAGAAGTGCTGGCGACGTTTGATGTTTTGCATCGCGTTTCGACCCGATATGGTCAGACCGGGATCGGGGCGCTGATCGTCAGCATGACCTCGACGGCCAGCGACATCCTGACTTTGTTGTGGTTGTGGCGGCATACGTCGAAGCCGTCGGTTGGTTACAAAGTCCCGCCGTTGGTTCCGTTGTTTGAGACGATCAGCGATCTGCAAGCCGCGCCCGAAATCATGGAGAGCCTGCTGCGATGCCGTTCCTATCGCGAGGCTTTGGCGGCGCATGATGATCGCCAATGGATCATGCTCGGCTATTCGGACAGCACGAAAGACGGCGGTTATCTGGCGGCCAGTTGGGATCTCTACAAGGCTCAACAAACGCTGGCCTCGGTCGCCAAAGAACACGATGTGCGGCTTACGTTCTTCCATGGCCGCGGTGGTTCACTAGGCCGCGGCGGCGGACCTGCGGCGCGCAGCATTCTGTCGCTACCACATGGAACGTTCGATGGCACGTTGCGATTGACCGAACAGGGGGAAGTGCTCGCCGACCGGTACGACGATCAAGCGATTGCGCATCGCCATTTGGAGCAGGTTGTCTGGTCGTCGCTGTTGGCGGCTGATCACGCACAACGCTCACCCGAACCGGCATGGATCGAGTGCCTGGACAGTGCGGCAATCGTCTCGTTGGCTCACTACCGCGAACTTTTGGAGGCGGATGAATTCGTCGCCTTCTTCCGCGACACGACTCCGCTGACCGAGATCGAACAACTGCCGATCGGATCGCGTCCCTCGCGTCGTAAGCCGCAGGGAGGCTTGTCCGATCTGCGAGCGATTCCGTGGGTCTTCTCCTGGACCCAAGCACGCTGCCTGTTGCCGGCTTGGTACGGAGTGGGAACGGCATTGGCGAAATTGAACGCCGACGCGCCGGACGTGGCTCGTGAGATGTATCAGCAGTGGTGGTACTTCCGCGATCTGGTCGACAACGCCGAACTGGCGCTCGCCAAATCGGACATGCAAGTCTTCCAGCACTACATGCGTTTGACGGACGGCAGCGAGGGCGAAAAGTGGATCGCCGACCGGATTCAACAGGAATATGAAACCAGTCGCCAACAGATCCTGGCCTTGAGCGGCGGGAGCGAATTGTTGGATGGGACGCCGTGGCTGAAGGAATCGATTCGCGTTCGCAATCGATTCATCGACCCTTTAAATCTGTTGCAGGTGGAATTGTTGCGGCGTCGGCGGCAATCGGATCCCGACGCGGCCTCGGGCGACAAGCAACAGATCCTGCTTCGCTTGACCGTCAACGGAATCGCCGCGGGGTTGCGGACCAGCGGCTAAGCGAAGGAGCAAAAACGATCGGCGACGCTGTCTTAGAAAAGAGAGCGCTTTGACGAGGGAAGATGCCGGAGATCGATTGTAATTTCGGGAGCGGATTGCAGACGATCGTCCGGCGACGGCGCTGAACTTTTTGAAACGACTTTTCACCATCTTATGAAACAACACAAATCACAATGTACCGGCGCTATTTCCATTTTGGAGAAATTGGCCAGCGCAAACCCCGTGCTTGAACGCGATGCGCCGCGCCGAGCAATGTTCGAAGTCGTTGAGGCGTGGCCCGGTGATCCCCATCGTTTGTGGTGGAAATGGTTCAGCGAGGCGACGATTAGTCTGGGCCTGCGAACAAAAACGATCGATGGTACCGTCGCGGAAGTTTGCCGATTGGCAGCGTTACGAGCGCCACTGATCTGCTATCGCGAACAAGCCAACGACGGGAAGGCCGAATGGCTTGGAGTCGTTGGGGCAAACCGTAAGAGGTTTCAAGTCGTGGTGGCAACGGAAGACTCCGATGAGACGCACAGCGTCTCTCCACGGGGCTTGCGTAAAATGCTTCGCAATTATGCCAAGGATGGGAATCTTCGTTGCGTCGTGGTTCAATCGGACAAGTCGCTTTCGATGGAAGCGAGCGGTCCCGGGAAGAAGTTAGAGCCGAACCAGCGTTTGTGGAAATTGCTGCGACCGGAATCGTCCGACATTTGGTTGGTGGTACTGTTTGCGTTTGTCGTTTCGTTGTTGATGCTGGCTTCGCCGATGGCAGTGGAGGCGTTGGTCAACACGGTGGCGTTTGGACGCTTCTTGCAACCGATCGTGATCCTGTCTGCGATCCTGTTGACGTTTCTTAGTTTCCAAGGTGCGATTCGCGCGTTGCAGACCTACGTGGTCGAGATCATCCAACGTCGGCTGTTCGCTCGCGTTGCCGGCGACTTGGCCTTCCGATTACCTCGCGTGGAAACCGAGCCGATCGATGGCGAGTACCTTCCCGAGGTGGTCAACCGCTTCTTCGATGTGACGACGATCCAAAAGGTCGCCGCGCAATTGCTGTTGGATGGCGTCGGGTTGATCCTTAACACCGTTATCGGAATGGCGGTTCTGGCCTTCTATCATCCCTGGCTGCTTGGGTTCGACCTTTTCCTGGTCGCTGCGATTGCAATCATCGTGTTCGTTCTCGGACGCGGTGCCGTCGATAGCGCGATCAAGGAATCGAAGCACAAATATTATATGGCTGGGTGGCTGGAAGACATCGCCCGGTGCCCGACGGCATTTCGTAGCGATGGCGGGGCTGATTTTGCGATGGTGCGGGCCGACCGCATGGTCGCTCAATACCTGACCGCGCGCAGCAGCCATTTTGCGATCGTGATGCGACAGGTGTTGTTCGCTTTGGGCCTTCAAGCGGTCTCCAGCACCGTCCTGCTCGGCTTGGGCGGGTGGTTGGTGGTGGCGGGAGAATTGACCCTAGGCCAGCTGGTGGCGGCGGAGCTGATCGTGACCGTTATCGTTGGATCTTTCGCTAAGTTTGGAAAGCACATGGAAAGTTTCTATGACTTGTTGGCGTCGGTCGACAAGTTGGGTGTGCTGTTCGATTTACAGACGCAGCGCGACGACGGCATGCTGACTTGGGATGGGACACACCCCGCCAGTCTTGAATTGCACGCGTTGACCTACAAATGGGATGGCGCCGTGGCGATCCTGGATTCGTTAGAGGCATCGGTCGAAGGAGGCGAACGGATCGCGATCCATGGCGGTTCCGGGAGCGGGAAGAGCACGTTGTTGGATTTGATCTTTGGGCTTCGAAGTCCGTCGGCCGGCTTCTTGACCATCGATGGCACCGATCCACGCGATTTGCGTCCCGACGTATTGCGGTCCCGAGTGGCGATGGCTCGTCCTGAAGTTTTTCATGCTTCGGTCGAAGAGAATGTCGACCTACGCCGTGACGATGTGACGGCGACCGAGGTTCGCGATGTGTTGCGTTCCTTGGGGCTGTTGGACCCGGTGCTACGATTAAAGGATGGGTGCGATACCGTACTGGCCAGCGATGGCGCTCCGCTATCGACGAATCAGTCGCGGATCCTGACGCTCGCGCGAGCCACGATCGGACAGCCGGGGCTCCTGTTAGTCGACGGGGTCTTGGATGGTTTGGGTGGAACGGAACTTGACCAATGTCTCGAGTATTTGATGGCACCGCACCAATCATGGACGTTAATTGTCGCGACCTGTCGGGAAGACATTGCGGCGCGGTTTACACGAACGATTGATTTGGGGATCCCGACCGCTGCGGACAACGATTTTCAAGGCGGAGTAGCACGATGAAAATAGCTGCAGAAGAACCGACGACGCCGCAAGCGCTTCTGTCACGCCGACCCCGCCGGATGTTGGCGCCGGCGGCATACAGCGAATCCGCCTTTCCGTCGCTGCGACTGGCGAGATCGTCGCGTTTGGCGCGGCGTATCGGAAAGGTGTTGTTGGTCGTGTTGATCGTCGCCACGTTTGTGGTGGCGATCGCGCCGTGGCAACAATCGATCAAAGGGTCTGGCACTGTAATCGCCTATGCGCCGTTCGAACGGCAACAAACGATCCAGACACCCATCAAAGGGCGGATCGTGCGGTTGGGAGACAACATCGTCGAGAACGGTTATGTGCAAAAGGGGGATTTGATCGTCGAGGTTGCCGACATCGATCCAGAATACCTCGTCCGACTTGAGAGTCAGATGGAAGCATCGCAACGTCAGGTCGCCGCGGCGGAGACATTGTGGCGAGCGAGCGAACGCAACCGAGACGCTGCAAAAATGGTCGTCAGTTCGATCGAAGCGCAAGTCAAAGCGTATGAGCTAGTCAAAAAGCAGGTCGTTGCGGCGGCGGAAGCGGATATCGAATCGGCGCGGAATAAGATCCAGGCGGAACAACAGCAGCTGGCCGAACATCAGGCGGCCCTTGCGCAGGTACAAGCCGACTTTGAACGGCAGCGCGTTTTGTATGACGAAAAGATTGCATCTCAATCCAAGTTCCAAGCGGCGCAACGAAAGCTGAAGGAGGCCGAAGCGAAGGTCGAGAAATCGAAAGCCTATGTTCGGTCGGCTGAAAGCGATCTGGAGAGCAAGCAGAGCGATCGGCAAGCGAAGGAACAGAAGGCCCAGGTCGACATCGATTACGCCACCGCAGCGCTCCGCAAGGCGACCGCGGACATCGCCAAATCGGAAAGCGAAGTCGCGAAGGCGGAATCCGATCTGACGAAATCCCAAAAGGACCTGCTCGACAGCGAGACGAAGGTCGCGCGGCAGCGGCGTCAGGAGATCTTGGCTCCTTTCGACGGATTCTTGACGCGAATCACCGCCAATCAAAACAGCCAAGTGCTTAAGGAAGGGGACGTGATCTGCACGATCGTCCCCGATACCACCGACCGCGCGGTGCAAATCTGGCTCGATGGCAACGACGCGCCGTTGGTCGAGGCGGGACGGCACGTGCGATTGCAATTCGAAGGTTGGCCGGCGATCCAATTTTCTGGATGGCCCGCGGTCGCCGTGGGCACCTTCGGCGGCCAGGTGGTCTCGGTCGATGCCACCGATGATGGCAAAGGAAAGTTCCGGATTCTCGTTCAACCGGAGGAGTCGGGGCAGCAGTGGCCCAGCGACCGTTTCCTGCGTCAAGGTGTACGTACCAACGGCTGGGTGCTGCTGGAACGCGTGCCGTTGTGGTACGAGATCTGGCGGAATATGAACGGCTTCCCACCGGTTGTCTCGACCGAAGAGCCGAAGAACAGCAAGCCCCCTAAGCTGCCGAAGCCTTAGCGTGACCGGGTGCCAGCATTCAGGCGAAGTCGCCCAGAACCGGGCGTTAAGCTTTGCCATGCTGGCACAACCGGCAAAACGCGTCCTCGGCTGGGCCTGCAAATCCATGCGTACCGATTGTGACTGTAGTGCGAACTAATTGGTTTCATTGCAAGTTGCGGTTTGGATGGTTTTCAGTGACTCGTCAAGATACCCATCGACAACGAGCCTCGTTGATCACATTGGTGTGTGCCACGTCGATTGTATTCGTGTTTGTTGGCTGCAAAGCTGGCAAGGACGATTCGAATGCATCCAGCAATTTCGCGGCGGTTCCGACGCTCGCCCATTCCACCGACACGGCGACGCTTGCCAGTTCCAAATCGCCCGCAGAAACCCCCGATGACGATTCGACATCGTTTTCGTTGGCATCTCACACGCCCCAACCGCACCCGCGGCAATCTGTCGGCGAACCCATCGCTCGTGCGTCCGACGAAGAGACCATCGCCAACGGTGGTGCGGAATCTCGCGGAGCAAATCTTCATGAAACGCTCCCTTTTCGTTTGACGTTTGATACATCCGACGGCAGCGACGTGGAAACGGATCGGCCGACATCCGACAAAGTGGACGAGACGCTTGCCGAGCCGTTGCCGACTCCCGCTCCCGATTCGGCCGTCGCGGTGTCGCTTAGCGAAGTCGTTACGTCGATCCACGCGACGTTCCCGCTGTTGGAAGTCGCCTATCAGGACTACCAAATCGCCGCGGGCAAGCAGGTTGCAGCGTGGGGCGCTTTCGATACAAAACTAAAGGCATCAAGCGAGAACGGGCCGCTGGGTTATTACGAAACCTATCGGCAGGGCGCTGGGTTTGAGACGCCCGTTTATCGCGGTGGCGAAGTGTTTGGTGGGTACCGCATCGGTCGCGGTGAATTTCAACCTTGGTATCTGGAACGTCAGACGAACGACGGCGGTGAGTTTAAGGCGGGCTTTAACATGCCGTTGCTGAAGGATCGACAGATCGACGCGCGTCGGGCGGAATTGTGGCGTGCCACCTACGATCGCCAATTGGCACTCCCCGAGATCCGATCCCAGCTGATTCAATTTGTCCGGGACGGCAGCGTCACGTACTGGAGCTGGGTCGCTGCGACGCAGCAATACAAAATCGGCGAACAAGCCCTCGAACTCGCGACGACGCGGAACCAACAATTGCAGCGGAAGGTCGAGTTGGGCGATATCGATCCGCCGGTGCTGCAAGACAATCTGCGAGCGATCGCGCAGCGAGAAGCCAAGCTGATTGACCTGCAACGCAAGCAACAGCAGACCGCCGTCAAGTTGTCGATGTTCTATCGGACGCCCGAGGGAATACCGATTGTTGTTGACGAGGCGATCGAAGTCTCGTTTCCTTCCCCCACTGCCGTCGTACGTGAACGGTTCGAAACCGACGTCGCTCAAGCGTTGCTTGAGAGGCCGGAATTCGCCGCTTTGGATTTGCAATCCCGTCGCGCGAGGGTCGATTTGTCGGAGGGACGCAATGAGGGGCTGCCGGCGATCGATGCCCAATTGGTCGGATCGCAAGATGTTGGTGCGCCGACTAGTAGCAAACGAGATAAATCTCCCTTCGAATTGGAGGCGGGACTTTATGTGGAGGCGCCGGCCCAGCGGCGCAAAGCGGCTGGAAAAATGCAAGCGGCACGCGCCAAGCTGACGCAGATCGCTGCCAAACGGCAGTACACGTCCGACAAGGTGCGCGCCGAATTGGAATCGGCCTTCATCGCTTTGGACGCTGCGTACAAACGACTTCAACAGGCGGAAGAGGCGACGCGGTTGTCGGACTACATTGCCGACGTCGAACGTCGTAAATTCAACCTGGGCGAAAGCGACCTGTTGGCCGTGGTATTGCGTGAACAATACGCGATCGAAGCGGCGATCTACGAGATCGATGCCAAGCTGGAATACTACATCGCCAGAGCGGATTACGACGCGGCGATGGCGGTCGACTGGCCTCAATGACCGACACACGGCTTTAACGCCCGATGCGTTGACTGCGGCATCCTCGTTGCGGCGTTACTAGCGTGAGTTCTGTGTTCGGCACGTCGATTGCTCGGTGGTGGATGTGAACCCTTCACACCACACATCCCCAACACGAACTCGATGAATACCTTTTCCAAACTCGCGCTCTCCGCTGCCCTCGGATATACGGGATTAAGAATCACCCGAGCTGTCGCTCGCCGTAAGCGAATCTTCGACTGGAAAGACAAACGGGTCGTTATCACCGGCGGTTCCCGTGGGCTTGGTCTGGTCATCGCGCGACAGCTGGCCGACCAAGGTGCTCGGATCGCGATCACCGCTCGAGGTGAAGAGGATCTTGCCGTTGCGGCTGAGCAATTGCGCGATCGCGGCGCCCAGGTGATGTCAGTGGCGTGCGATGTCCGCAAGCCGGAACAGGTAACTCGCTTTATCGACCAAGTGGTCGATCGGTTGGGAGGCGTCGATGTCCTGATCAACGTCGCCGGGATCATCACGGTGGGCCCCCTCGAAGCGATGGAGTTCGATGACTTCGCCGACTCGATGAACACCAATTGTTGGGGGGCGCTGCACACGTCCAAGGCGGTGCTCCCGCACATGCGAGCCGCTGGCTGGGGAAGGATCGTCAACATCGCTTCACTCGGTGGCAAGCGAGCCGTTCCGCATATGCTTCCTTACGCTGCCAGCAAGTTCGCACTCGTAGGGCTTTCTAATGGAATGCGGGCGGAACTGAAACAGGAGAACATTTTTGTTACCACCGCATGTCCCGGCTTGATGCGAACCGGGAGTCCACGGAACGCGAACTTCAAAGGCCAGCATCGTGAAGAATACGCTTGGTTCAGCATTGGCGATTCACTGCCGTTGATGTCGATGGATGCGGAAGCGGCAGCTTCTCAAATTCTGGTCGCATGCCAGCAAGGACTTGGTGAGGTCTTCATCCACAGCCCATGGAATATGACGATCGCACTGCAAAGCCTTTGCCCCGAACTGACGCAAGAAATACTCGCGTTGGCCGCGTCGGTTCTTCCCAAAATGGGAGGCATTGGCCGGGATTCTGCCAAGGGGCACGCGAGCCAGTCCAGTTGGTCTCCATCGGTTCTTACAACACTCACGCAACGAGCCGCGGCGATGAACAACCAGTTTTAAGTTGTTGGTTTCTACCGAATCCAAATGTGCAGCCCTGTGTCGGCCAGACAATGGCGACGCTCTGCGATCCGATTCGCGAACCGAAACGTCTCGGGCGGCTGGTTCAACCAGCGGCGATTCCAAGCGATGGCCTGGAAAGACTTATCTCGATCGGGCTGTGAGTGCATCGCGTCATTCCATGCACTAAGCACTCGTCCTGCGCGAGAACATCTCGCAAATTTAGACCGTCCTCGCTTTACACGCTCGCCAATACATCAAAGGCTGGCTGGCGAGGGGGAGGGATTTAACGGAGGGCAGGCGGTCCGATCCAAACGGGAGTTCCGAAAACGATCTGCCGTAAAGGTCGAGTCGGCGGTTGCGAACGATTGGATTGGTGAATCAATCGGATCGTGTTCCCATAGATGTGAAACGGTCGCCCCGGGCGTTCGTGAATCGGCATCGCTTGGATTTGGGCGCGATACGCTCCCGTTGGCAGAATCACGGGACTCCAGCCGGTTGGTGATTCCGCGTTCAGCGACACTTGAAAAGCCGAAACGATGAAGAGGAAGGCGAACAATCGATTCACGTTCATTTTTGATCAATACCTTTAACTTCCGTTAGTTATCCGATGCATCCAGAATGGATCGGCCAGTCCGTAAAAAGCCGAGAGCATGCCGGAAGCCCTGATTGAGGCTACTTCGTAAATTCACAGCGAGTCGTCGTGCACCTGAATATATTCATAACCTTGTGGTTGCCAACACGCAAATCTCGGGATTGGCCGATTTGGCAATAGCCTAGTGTCCCTCTTTTAGAATCGCTCTCCTTCATTTTGCGGACGGTTTCCGAACGTTTCAAAAACAAACGTTCCGTCGGCGTTGTGACATGGATCTCGCAACAGAAGGAAGGAATGCGCGCGAACACCGGAGTAGGGGAACGATGACTCCCATCGCGTGGTTTGCCCATCTGCCGACGTGAAGTTTAAATGAATTCAACCGTTGGTTTCGCAGGCCCCGTATCCCTTGGTTTACTGTGTAGTGGTTCGAGGTGGACACACCCAGCTCCGACGGTTGGTGGATTTCTAGCTTGCCATTTTCAGTGCCGCACGCGCCAAGGATATGCTGAATGGGGCTGGCGTTTCGTTGAGTTTCACTTCTGATGCGCAGTGGACGAGTGGTTCGAATGGCGGGTTTGCAAAACAAATTTGCTGGATATGGATAGTCAGAAATTATAGAATCCGAGACCTAATCGCTTTTGGATCCGTCGTGACACTTCGGATGGTTGGGCTTTGTGATGGAAATCGTAAGTATTTTTGAGGCCTCGCTTTCCAACATAGGACACAGTCTCCATAGACTCGGTGTGGGCACACTTTTCCCAACGGGCAAATCCAACTGCGGTCCTCACACGCAACCGCATCATTCCGCGGCGAAATCTCAATCCGTCATCCTCTGAATACGACTTCAATGAAATCTTCTTTTAATCAAGGGCTCCGGACATGCGCCATCTTCGGCGCGATGGCCCTAGCCGGCAGTGGTTCCGCGTTGGCTCAAGTCTCTCAGGAAACGCTGCGAGCGATTGGCATCCCCGACGCTGTCGAGACGCCGATTGGCAATCTGGAGTTTTTTGACGGCGTTCCCAACAACGCGACCATTGATAAGCTTTACGACAATCTTGACCGGATGCGGGCTGTCGAGGTCTACCTCAACAACCAGGGTGCCGCGTCGTTAAATGCGATGTGGAAAGGAAATGCAGGGATCGGTGCGGACGCTTCCAACAAGGTCACGATTACCGAGCAGCTGCTGAAACCGGAGTCGCTCTACCTCACGGGGAACACCTCGACTCTATACGCCCTCACCTATCTCGATCTGAAGACCGACGGACCGTTGGTGGTCGAGCTTCCGCCGGGCATGTTGGGGTTCCTGGACGACGCCTGGTTTCGCTTCGTCGAAAACCTTGGCGTGATCGGTCCGGACCGAGGCAAGGGGGGCAAATATTTGCTGCTTCCCCCGGACTACAGCGGCGCCGAGCCCGAGGGCTTTTTCATCGTCAAGCTTCCCACGTACAACAACCTGATGTTTCTGCGCGGCTCGATCGCGAAGGGCTTGAAACCTGCGGTGGAGAACATCAAGTCGAAGCTGCGGATCTATCCACTCGCCAAAGCGGACGATCCTCCCGCCACCGAGTTCATTAACTTTTCCGGCACCAGTTACAGCACCATCGTCTCTCGCGACATCAGCTTCTTTGAAGACCTCAACGAATTGGTCCAGGCCGAGCCGATCGATGCCATCGGACCGGAGATGCGAGGCCAACTGGCGGCGATCGGGATCGTCAAGGGGAAACCTTTTGAACCCGATGACCGGATGAAAAAGCTATTGAACGAAGCTGCTACGCTCGGCAACGCCACCGCGCGTGCGATCACCTACCAACCGCGTATCGACGGTGTCTTCATCTACCCCGACACCAACAGCGCCTGGACATCGGCATACGCCAACAAGAACACGTCGTTCGAGGCGGACGGCGCGATGGGGCTCGATGCACGACCGCTGTTCTACTTCAACGCGACCGGCGTCACGCCCGCCATGGCGACCAGCCACGCCGGAGCAGGATCCGACTATGCCTTGGCATATTTGGACGCCGACAAAAATGCGTTCGACGGCGCGAAAACGTACAAGCTTCACCTGCCGCCCAGTGTGCCAATCAACAATTTCTGGGCGGTCACGATTTACGACACGCAGACGCGGTCACTGCTGCAAACCAGCCAGACCTTTCCGACCGTCGGCAGCCAGAGCGAAGGCTTCCAGAAAAACGAAGACGGTTCCTACGATGTCTATTTCGGTCCGAAAGCTCCTGTAGGCAAGGAGAGCAATTGGCTCGAAACCATCCCAGGCAAGAGTTGGTTTACGATCCTGCGGATGTACGGTCCCCTGGAAGCATGGATCGAAAAGACCTGGCGGCCTGGAGAGATTGAGCTCGTCGAATAGTTCGGCGATTCGATTTTTGAACACGCAAACCGCGGCGTTGCCAAACGCCCTCGATTGAGAATCAAATACAGTCTTTTCACCCTTTAGTCCCGATAGCGAATCCCATGAAAACCTATTCGATCGCCTACGCGGCTGTCACAGCCGTCGCGGTCACATTCATCGCAAGTGGCCGACACGACGTCGGCGCGGCTGACGCGCCGACGGTTCCTTCTCCTACGGAAACGAAAGCGCTCGCCGAGGAAGGGTTCATCTACGGGCTGCCGATCGTGATGAATTATGCCGTGATGTATGAATACGCTGTCGACAAAGGGGGCAGCCAGTTCAAGGCCCCGTTCAACCAGTTGAAGAATGAGCCGCGTGTTTACACCTACAAGGACACCGCGGTTATCACCCCCAACAGCGACACGCCCTATTCCTTCACATGGCTCGACCTGCGAGCCGAGCCGATCGTGCTGACAGTCCCGGCTGTCGAGAAGGAACGCTATTACGCCGTCATGATGTGCGACGGAAATACCTACAACTACGGCTACATTGGCAGCCGTGCCACCGGCAACGATGCCGGCAGCTACATGGTCGTCGGTCCCGATTGGAAAGGCGAAAAGCCCGAAGGTATCAACGAAGTCTTCACATCCACCACACCGTTTTCGCTCGTCGCGTATCGGACCCAGTTGTTCGATCCCGCAGACATGCCAAACGTGATCAAGGTCCAGGATGGTTACAAGGTGGAGCCGCTTTCCGCCTTCCTCAGCCAGCCCGCACCTGAGGCCGCCCCGGCGATCGACTTCATTCCGGCGACAACCGCCGGTATCAAGGAGAACTTCTGGAGCTATCTGGATGCGGCGCTTCAATATGTTCCCGAGACGGAGATGGACAAGGAGATCCGCACCAAGCTGGCGACGATCGGCATCGGCCCAAACAAAACATTCGAGATGAAAGAACTTTCGCCGGAGCACAAAAAAGCGATCATCGATGGGATGAAGGCGGGGGACGAAAAAATCAGCACCTACCTGGCTTCCGGTATGACCAACGTCAATGGTTGGCAGATCGGATCGCTACCGGGTGACGAAGCTCACTACAACGGCGACTGGTTGATGCGTTCAGGGACCGCAAAAGCCGGACTTTATGGCAACAGCGCCGCGGAGGCCGTTTACCCGCTGACTCGCGTGGATGGCAATGGCGAGACGCTCGACTGCAGCAAAAACAACTACACGATCACCTTCCCTGCGGGGCAGTACCCGCCGGTGAATGCGTTTTGGTCGGTGACGATGTACGACGGCAAGTCCCAGTATCTGATCGAGAACCCGATCAACCGCTACCTGATCAATTCACCGATGATTCCGAACATGAAGAAGGGGGACGATGGATCTCTCACCCTGTACATTCAGAAAGACAATCCCGGCGGCGATCTGGAAGCCAACTGGTTACCGGCACCAAATGACACAGTCTATTTGGTGATGCGGCTCTACTGGCCAACGACCGAAGCACCGTCGGTCCTTCCGCCCGGCAAAGGCAGTTGGAAGCCACCAGGCATCGTGAAGGCGAAGTGATCGCCTTTTGATTCTGATCCAGGCGGGCCGGACATTTCCAGTCCAACCCGCTCACTTAAGCAACCCATGACAATGCAACCTTCATTCCATCCAGTGACCATGAAGACAAACATCCTCGCCATCACATTAACACTTACCGGAGCGCTCACCGCGGCGACCGCCAACGCGCAATCCGATGCTGCCGCATCAATCGTTGTCAATGTCGATAATTTTAACAAAGCGCAGACCGACTTTGAGTTCGAAGGAATCCTCAAGATGTCGGGCATCAACCAGGTTCACAGCAACCGGACGCCGACGCCAATCGACAAGCAAAATGTGATTCGAATGAACCGCGACACGCTTTACAGTATCGGCGTGATCAACATTTCCAAAGGTGCGACGGTAACGCTTCCAGATAGCGGCAAGCGTTACATGTCGTTGATGGTTATCAACAATGACGGATATGTGAACGATGTCTATTACGGCGGCGGCTCACACGAATTGACGTTGGAGAAGTTTCAAACTCCTTACGTCGGCGTGGTGATTCGTACCCTTGCGAACCCGGAAGATCCTTCCGATCTGGCGATCGCCCACAAGCTGCAGGACAAGATTCAGATCGATGCCGGATCGGACGAACCGTTTGTTCTGCCGAATTACGACAAAGCCAGCTACAAGGCGACTCTCGACGCGATCCTTGAATTGGCCAAGGGGCTGAAACGATACACCCAGACATTTGGTTCCAAAGCCGAAGTCAACCCGGTTCACTTCATGATCGGCACCGCATCGGCTTGGGGAGGCCTGCCGGACAAGGCGGCTCAGTACATCAACGTCCAACCGAACCTGCCGGTCGGTGAATACGAAATCGTTGTCAAGGATGTTCCGGTCAAAGGCTTTTGGTCGATCAGCCTCTACAACGAAGCGGGCTACTTCCAACAGAACAAGTACAACGCCTACAGTCTCAATAGCCTGACCGCCAAGCCAAACAGCGATGGTTCCTACACCATCCGCTTCGGCGGAGATCCCGATACGACCGAGAACTGTCTTCCAATCATGGAAGGCTGGAACTACGCCGTCCGCATGTATGAACCGAGCCAAGCGATCATCGACGGCAGCTGGACATTCCCGGGCCCGCCGACCAAACGAAACAAGTGATTCCATTTGTTTCCAACAGAATGAAATCGGCTTGACCTTTACATGTCACCTTCTCACGACTCTTAACACACTGGATTCCATGAAACTCAACATCATCACCCTCACGCTCACCGCAACGCTCGCCGTGGGAACAGCTTACGGACAAGACGATCCTGCCCGTGAAGCTGCGAAAACAAAAGCGGCGTCGATCCCGGACAAAGTCCAGACGGTCGCCGGTGAACTGAAATATTTCGATGGCGTGCCGATCGGCAACACCAACGACCTTGTCTATGACTACCTGACCCGCTCGCGCGCTCTCGGGGTCTACCTGGACAATGTTGGGGCGGTCTCGATCTATAGCGTCCTGGCCGGCATGGCGGAACAGGGGGCCGACGCCCCAAACAAGATCGCCATCTGGGAACAGATGATGGATTCCCGCACGCCGGTGATCACATCAAATACCTCCACGATGTATGCCTACGCTCCCACCGATCTGGCGAAAGATGGCCCGACCGTCATCGAGATTCCACCCGGCATGCTGGGATTCCTTGACGATGCTTGGCAACGCTTCGTCGGCAACATGGGTGTGACAGGTCCAGACAAAGGGAAGGGAGGCAAATACCTGCTGATTCCGCCAGGCTACACCGGGGAAATCCCCGACGGATATTTCATCTTGAAGCCGCTGACGAACCGGAACTTTCTGTTCCTGCGGGGCTCGGTGAAGAATGGTCTCAAAGCGGCGGTCGAGAATTTCAAGACGGGCCTCAAAGTCTATCCGTTGAAGGATGCCGCCAATCCAGCGCCGACGGAACTCGTCAACATGTCGGGTCGCACGTTCAGCACGATCTTCCCGAGCAACCTGGAGTATTTCGAGATCTTGAACAACATCGTCCAGGCGGAGCCGATCGATGCGGTCAACCCGGAAGTGCGTGGGTACATGTCGGCGATCGGCATCGTCAAAGGCAAGCCGTTCAATCCCGATGAGCGGATGAAGAAGCTGCTCATCGAAGCGGCAACGCTCGGCAATGCCGCAGGACGCTCGATCACCTACGATCCTCGCATCGATGGAGTGAAGTTCTATCCCGACACGAAGAGCCAGTGGGTGACGGCTTACGCGAACAAGAACACATCGTTCGAAGCCGACGGAATCATGGGCCTCGATGCGCGGGTGCTGTTCTACTACAACGCCGGCGGCGTGACTCCCGCTATGGCAACGCCTCATGTGGGAGCCGGCTCCGACTACGCATTGGCATTCCTGGATCAAAACGAACAGCCATTTGATGGTTCGAAGACCTACAAGCTGCACCTGCCACCGAACGTGCCAGTCAACAACTTCTGGGCCGTCACCCTCTACGACACCCAGACGCGTTGCCAACTGCAGACCAGCCAGCTGTTCCCCACCGTCGGCAGCCTGGACAAGGGAATCGAGAAGAATGAGGACGGCTCTTACGACGTCTATTTCGCGCCGAAGGCCCCCGAGGGCAAGGAAGGCAACTGGCTTGCCACCAATCCCGGGAAAAGCTGGTTCTGCATCCTTCGGATGTACGGCCCACTTGAACCATGGATCGAGAAAACCTGGCGGCCTGGAGAGGTCGAGCTGGTGAACAAGCCGGTCGGCGAAGGCGGCCTGATCGAGGAGCTGGAAGAGAAACTCGAGAAGGCGATTAAATAAGCCTACTGTTGTGAACCCTCGCGGATTGGCTCTCACGAGTCGATCCGCGTTTTTTTTTGCCTCTCACAAGCCTGGTCCCTCGGGTGACGCGCCGTGACAGAAGCATCGCGCCAGGAGCGTGGACGGACCGCAGCGACCATGGCTCGACAAAATCTGACGTCCGAGCGAGAACTAAGTGCTAAACAGGCTAATCGTCGAGCGCGGCCTTCTCGGAGGGAGCGATCAATTAGATCTTCGCGATTGAATTCCGTTGTCCTAAGCATACGAGTTGGCCCAAGCGTTCAGCAGCGGTATTCCTACATCCCTCTCAATCATCGAACTCCCAACGTCACTCAAATTCATGAATCATCGATTACGCGAATCCTTAAGGGCCCTACTGCTCTTAGTACTTCTTTCGAGCAGTTCCGCCCTGCAGGCACAGCTGCAAACCACCGGTACGCCCGGATCCGCGGATGCAACAACGACCATCAGTGGCAAGCAGCTTCCGGCTCCGCAACCACCCGGCAAAGGTAAAACCGGACCGACGGTTGCCGATTCAAAAACCTGGTGGCCACCACGCGTCGTCCCTAAAAAAGGAGCCCCCAACGTCTTGTTGATCATGACCGACGACGCCGGTTTTGGTGTCAGCGGAACATTTGGCGGTGTGATTCCAACGCCGGCCTTGGACCGAGTGGCTAACAACGGATTGCGTTACACGCAGTTCAACTCCACCTCGCTCTGTTCGCCCACCCGTGCGGCATTGCTCACGGGTCGCAATCACCATTCGGTAGGCTTTGGCGTGATCACCGAACTTTCCACCGGATATCCGGGTTACGACTCGATCATCGGCGTGGACAACGGGACGATCGGTCAAATCCTGAAAGGGAATGGATATGCCACATCCTGGTTCGGGAAAAACCACAATACCCCATCGTTTGCCTACAGCGTGGCGGGGCCGTTTGATCAATGGCCTTCAGGAATGGGGTTTGATTATTTCTACGGCTTCCAAGGTGGCGAAACCGACCAATACACGCCCTACCTTTTCCAGGATCACACTCAAATTTTCCCGTGGAGAGGGAAGCCCGATTACAACTTGTCCACCGATCTGGCGGATGAGGCGATTGCCAGGATGAAAGCGCTCCAGGCCGCGAATTCCGACCAACCCTTCTTTATCTATTACGCACCGGGCGGAACCCATTCACCTCACCAGCCACCCAAGAAATGGATTGAAAAGTTCAAAGGAAAGTTCGATATGGGGTGGAACAAGATGCGGGAACAGATCTTTGCGAATCAAAAGCGATTGGGTTTGATTCCCGCCAACACGCAACTGACACCTTGGCCGGATGACCTTCCCGAATGGGAATCGCTTTCATCCGATGAGAAAAAATTGTTCGCGCGGCAGGCGGAGGTGTTCGCAGCTTTTGCCGCCTATACCGATGATGAGATTGGCCGTGTGATCCAACAGGTCGAGGATATGGGCGAGTTGGACGATACCTTGATCTTCTACATTTGTGGTGATAACGGAACCAGCCCCGAGGGCACACTCTTGGGAACGCCTAACCAATATGCGTCGTTCAACGGTATTCTCGATATCCCCGTAGCGGACCAATTGAAGCTCTATGATGTCTGGGGATCACGGGAAACCTATCCCCACATGGCTGTCGGTTGGGCCTGGGCATTTGACACGCCCTTCAAATACACCAAGCAGGTCGCCTCCCATTTCGGAGGAACTCGTCAGGGTATGGCCATTTCCTGGCCGGGCCATATTGACGATATCGGCGGGATCCGCACCCAGTTCCACCACATGATCGATATCATGCCCACGATCATGGAAGCGGCCGGGGTGAATCAACCTGAGGAAATCAACGGCATCGCGCAAAAGCCAATTCAAGGCACCAGCATGGCATACACCTTTAAGAAGGAGAATGCCAAGACGCCATCCGCGCGCAAGGTTCAATACTTTGAGATGATTGCAAATCGTGGCATCTACAGTGAAGGCTGGTACGCCAATACGGTGCCTCCTCACGGACCATGGATTTTGAATGCAGCCTTCCCTCCGATCGAAGATTACAAATGGGAGCTGTACAACCTGAATGATGATTTCTCTCAAAACCACGACCTCGCCGCGGAAAACCCGGAGAAGCTGAAGGAAATGCAGGCACTCTTCGATCAGGAGGCCAAGAAGAACAACGTGTATCCTCTGGACAACCGTCAGTTCGCTCGTTCGATGGAGCCCAGACCGAGCATGACCGTTGGTAAGACCGAATTCACTTACCAAGGTGTGAATCCTGGGATGTCGGACTCAAACACGGCAAATATCTTGGGACGGTCTTACACGATCACAGCCGAAGTGACGGTGCCGGACGACGGTGGCAACGGCATGATCGTGACTGCCGGAGGACGGTTTGGCGGATGGGGATTTTACATTTTAAAGGGTGTCCCTGTCTTCGGTTACAACATGCTGGGGCTCGCGCAATACAGATGGGCTGCAAAAGAACCGCTCACCGCAGGGAAACACACTCTTGTCTATGACTATGTCTATGATGGTCCGGGGATCGCAAAGGGTGGTACCGGAACTCTGAAGGTGGACGGCGTGGCTGTCGATTCGCACGAACAACCCAATTCAATCGCGTTCATCCAGGTGATGGATGAAACCTTTGATGTGGGAGTGGATACACGGACCGAGATCAATGCGAAGGATTATATCCTACCGTTTGATTTCACCGGATCCATCGATCAGCTTCATATCAAGCTTGGCACCACCCAATTTACTCCAGCCGAACAAAAGCAGATCAAGGATGCTCACGACCGCGTGAACGACTGAACTCATTGACCCATAATTTGAAAAGTTTACCTGGTTCCGGCAGGCCGTCGCGAAGAGCGGGAACGGTTTCAGGGGCGGGCATAAACGAAAGAATCAAACCATGAAAAAAACGAATCGACTAGCCGCGAAATTCGCAGGACTTGCCTTATCGGCCGCACTTCTATCCGTCCCGGCCTTCGCTGCTGATGGCATTACCGGACGAGTCGAGGCCGGTGGCGCTCCGATCTCCGGGGCTGACGTGACCCTTTGGTTGGCGGGGCCGGACGCTCCCCAAAAACTCGCCGAAGCGAAGACCAACGAAGTTGGCAGCTTCGACCTGGCGTTTGTCGACGGGAAGGGCGCCGGTGGCGTGATGTATCTCATCGCGGCGGAGGGGATGTCGAAGCTTTCCTCCGGGAACGGACCGAATCCAGCGACCACCTTGATGGCCACGCTGGGGACCAAAGCTCCCGAGCGCGTGACGATCAACGAGCTGACCACCGTGGCCTCCGCGTGGACCGGTGCGCAGTTTCTGCACGGCACCGTGATGAGTGGCGATGCACTTGGCCTGAGTATCGCTGCTGGAAACGTGCCGAACCTTGTGAATCTCGAAACCGGTGGGCTGGGACCGGTGATCATGGATCCGCTGAACAGCTCGGAGACCACCACCTTGGCCAAGCTGAACACGCTGGGCATCCTGCTGACTGCCTGCGTCACGGAAAAACCGGACGCGTGCGATAAGCTCTTCGCAGCCGCCACACCGCCGGGCGGCGTCGCACCGACCAACACGCTGGCCGCGGCGCAAAACATCGCTCGCTATCCGTGGCACAACGCGGACAAGATCTTCGGATTGCTGGACACATTCTATCCCGTTCCCGCCGGAAAGCGGTGGCGCGAGGTGGATCTAATCCCTTACCTCAACTTCGCTCCCAGTTCGTGGACCCTTTCGCTGGTTTACTCCGGCGGAGGATACAACGGTGTCGGCGGCATCGCCATCGACGGTGAGGGCAACATGTGGTCGGCCAACAACTTCCTTGTCGGTGGGCAAACGACGATTTTTGATTGGGTCGGCGGCGGCATCTCGAAGTTCGCGCCGAACGGCAAACCGCTTTCCCCGATGATCAAAGGCTTTCGCGGCGGCGGCGTCGACAGCGCCGGCTGGGGCATCGCGGTTTCCGGCGATGACAAGGTCTGGGTGACCAGCATTATCGGCAGCACCATTTCCGTGTTCGATCGCGAGACGGGGAAGCCCCTTTCGCCAGAGACCGGCTACAACCTCGACGGAAAACTCGGTGCGATGCAGGGCATCATGGTCGCGCCGAACGGTGACGTCTGGACACTCGACAACGACCACAGTCAGATCGTTCACCTGCCCAAAGGGGACGCCTCGAAAGGCCGCATCTACGGTCAGGTCGTCGACGGCAAACCCGTCGATGGCACCCTCCAACTGAAAAAGCCCTTCGCCCTGGCCATCGACCAAAATGATTATGTCTGGGTCACCAACAGCGGCTCCAACACCGTGACCCGTTTTCCAGCCAACGATCCGGGCAAGGCGGTGGACTTTGAGGTCGGATACAGCCCGCACGGGATTGCCATCGACAGCCAGGGCAACGCCTGGGTCGCCAACTCCATCGGCCACATCGGCATCCGGGAGAAACTGGCCTTCGTCGCGGAGAAGCTCGAAGCGAGGTTTGGGAGTCACGATGGTTCGGCCAGCAAGCGCGCGGCCAAGGAGTGGATCGATCTGTGGGAAATCAGCGACAAGTTTCCCGGTGGCGACGTGTCGATGATACGACCCGATGGAACGGTTCTCGGCCCCTTCAACGCCGGCAAGACGATGAACGGTGCCTGGGGCATTTCCATCGACGGCAATGACAACATCTGGGTCTCGAATTCGATGAGCCACAACCTCTCGCAGTTGTGTGGTGTGCGGACCGAGACCTTCCCGCCGGGACTTAAAACCGGCGATGCGATTTCGCCGCCGGGGGGCTACATCGGCGGTCTGAAAACCATCACGGGCGTCGCCGCCGATCCCGCTGGCAACGTCTGGGTGGCCAACAGCTGGGACCAGACACTTGCCGGCTTCAAACAAGTGCCGGACGAGGCGCTCTCCACCCGCTTTGCCGCCAACACCACGGTGGTCTTCTTCGGCGTGGCCAAACCCGTGCACACGCCCTTGATCGGCCCGGCCAGAGCGGAATAGATCGTCCGTGCGCCAAGCCGAACCAACGTTCCTCTCGATGGCTGCCCTGAACATCGCCCCCAAAAACAACAAAGCTACAATCCCAAAGTGATCCCATGAAACAAAAATTCATCACCACCCTCGTGTCGGCCGTGGCCGTCCTCGCGCTTTCCCCGATCGGGCAGGCACAAGACGTCACGCCGGAAGAAGCTCGCGCTATCGCCAAGGAAGCCTACATCTACGGATTCCCGTTGGTGGATAGCTATCGGATCCAGTATGCCTACTTCGTTGACAAGGACAGCAAGTCCTACAAGGCACCGTGGAACCAGCTGAAGAATATCCCGGAGGTCTACACTCCGGCCGATACCGCAATCCAGACGCCAAATTCGGACACGCCTTACTCTTTCGTGGGCTTGGACCTGCGAGCCGAACCGATCGTGATCAGCGTTCCCGAGATCGAGAAGAGTCGCTACTACAGCGTCCAGTTCATCGACGCCTACACCTTCAACTTCGCCTACGTCGGTTCGCGGGCGACGGGTAACGACGCCGGCAGTTTTCTGATCGCCGGGCCAAGTTGGAAGGGTGAGAAGCCAGCGGGAATCAAGCAGGTGATCCGGTCCGAGACGGACTTCGACATGGTCCTGTTCCGCACCCAGTTGTTCAACCCGGCGGACCTTGAAAACGTCAAGAAGATCCAGGCTCAGTACAAGGTGCAGCCGCTGTCGGCATTCCTTGGAACCTCCGCCCCCGCAGCCGCGCCGGCCGTCGATTGGGTCAAGCCACTGACCGAGGAGGAAGAGAAGAGTTCGCTTGAATTCTTCAACGTCCTCAACTTCGTGCTCGGCTACTGCCCGGTCGATCCCACGGAAGTCGAACTCCGCAAACGCTTCGCCAGGATCGGCGTCGAAGGGGGGAAGACATTCGATCCTTCGAAACTTTCGCCCGAGATGAAGGACGCCATCGAGATGGGCCGGATCGACGCATGGGAAGCCTTTGCCGGCGACGTCAAACTACTCGAAGAAGGAAAGATTACCTCCGGGGATTGCTTCGGCACCCGCGAGTATATGAAGAACAACTACCTCTACCGCTGGGTCGCCACCATCGGAATCTATGGCAACTCGAAACAGGAAGCCATGTATCCGGTCTATCGGGTCGATTCCGCCGGGGAACCGCTCCGCGGTGAAAACCGCTACACCCTGCATTTCGCCAACGGTGAATACCCGCCGGTCAAGGCCTTCTGGTCGCTGACGATGTACGAGCTGCCGCAAAGCCTGCTGGTGGCCAACCCGATCAACCGCTACCTCATCAATTCGCCGATGCTTCCTGAATTGAAAAAGGACGCCGATGGTGGCCTGACAATTTACATCCAGCATGAATCGCCGGGCAAGGAGCTGGAGGCCAATTGGTTGCCCGCACCGAAGGGCCCGTTTGCGATGTACATGCGACTCTACTGGCCAGCCGAAGCAGCGCTCGACGGCTCGTGGACGGCTCCGAAACTGGAGATGATGAAGTAAAATCCATCATCGCTTTTGAACCACGCGGGCCCGTTCACTCGATCCAGCCCGCGGATTGAGCAGTGAGTTTCAACCACCCACCCAACAATCAAGTAAGGAATCCATCCCATGAAAACCAGAACAACGATTGCCGTCGCTCTCGCCCTTACATGCGGTTCCGCATTGGCGCAAAAAACGCCGGGCTATAACGAAAAGATCCCGGTCGAAATCATGACGCCCGACAAAGTCGAGACCAGCATCGGCACGCTCAACTTCGCCGATGGCATCCCCGATGCCGAAACCACACAGAAGCTCTACGACAACCTCGACACGCTCCGCGCGGTCGAGACCTTCCTCAATTTTGTTCCAGCGACATCCCTCGAAGGGATTCGCCAGGGTCATATCTCGCGGGGCGCCACCGAATGCAACCAGATGCTCATTTTCAAGAAATTGATGGATTCCAATCCGCTGTTCCTCACCGGCAACACAGATACCGTCTATTGCTTCGGCTTCCTAAACCTTGATAAGGACGGGCCGACCGTGGTCGAAATCCCGCCCGGTTGCGGACCGGGCACCGTTGATGATGCCTACTTCCGCTTCGTCATCGACATGGGCCCTCCTGGTCCCGATCGGGGCGAAGGCGGCAAGTATCTCATCGTGCCTCCCGGCTATGAGGGTGAATTGCCCAAGGACAAAAAAGACGGAGGCGATTACTACGTCGCTCACTCACGGACCTATGCGCACTGGATGCCTCTTCGCGGGTTCCTCGTCGACGGGAAACCAGACACTGCGGTGAAAATGTTCCAGGACGGGGTGAAAATCTACCCTCTGAGCAAGGCCGACAATCCTCCGGCCATGGAGTTCATCAGCTGCTCGAAAGAATACTTTAACACGATCCACGCCAACACCTACGAGTTCTACGAAGAACTGAACCACGTCATCCAGCGGGAACCCATCGACTTCATTGACCCGGAACTTCGCGGCATCGCCGCCTCCATCGGGATCGTCAAAGGCAAGGAATTCGCCCCCGACGAGCGGATGAAGAAAATCCTAACCGACGGAGTGGCCATTGCTAACGGGACCGCCCGCGCGATCGCTTTCCGGAACCGCGATCCACGCGCGAAAATCTTCGAAGACCGCCAATGGACGAGCGGCTTTATCGGCGGCGACTATCGCTGGCTCGATGGCAACGGTCTTGCCGGCCGTGATCTCGATGCCCGCACCTTTTTCTTCTACCTCGCCACGGTGAACACACCGGCGATGGCCATGAAGATGGTCGGCAAGGGCTCGCAGTACGCGCTCGTATTTGTCGACAAGGATGGGGAACCGTTTGACGGCTCGAAGAACTACAAGCTTCACATTCCAGCGAACGCCCCGGCCAAGAATTTCTGGTCGGTCGTCGTCTACGATCCGCAGACACGCTCCGAACTCCAGACCAGCCAGCCCTTCCCCAGCAAGAACAACACGGGTGACACACTCATCGAGAATGCAGATGGCTCGGTCGATCTTTACTTTGGCCCCAAAGCTCCCGAGGGCAAGGAAGCCAACTGGACCGCCACTGTGCCCAGCAAAGGCTGGTTCGCTTGCTTCCGTCTCTACGGCCCGCTCGAACCATGGTTCGACAAGACCTGGAGACCCGGAGACATCGAACTCGTGAAGTGATCCTCCTTCGCTCTTGAACCACGCGGGCCGGCTCACTCGATCCAGCCCGCGGATTGAGCATCGTATTTCAACCACCCAACCAACAACCAAGTTTGGAATCCATCCCATGAAAAGCAGAACAACGCTTGCGGCAGCCCTTGTCCTAACAACATGCGGTTCCGTTTTTGCCCAGAAAACGCCGGGCTACAACGAAAAGATCCCGGTCGAAATCATGACGCCCGACAAAGTCGAGACGAGCATCGGCACGCTCAGGTTCGACGATGGCAACCCCGATGCCGAAACAACGCAGAAACTCTACGACAACCTCGACACGCTCCGCGCGGTCGAGACCTTCCTCAACTTCATTCCCGCCACTTCCATCGAAGGGCTTCGCCTGGGGCAGATCGCACGCGGCGCGACCGAGTGCAACCAAGTGCTCCTTTTCCAGGACTTGTTGGATTCCAATCCGCTGTTCCTCACCGGCAACACCGACACCGTCTATTGCCTCGGCTTGCTCGATTTAAAGAAGGACGGGCCGACCGTGGTCGAAGTCCCTCCGGGTTGCGGACCGGGGACCTGTGATGATGCCTTCTTTCGCTTCGTCATCGACATGGGGATTCCCGGTCCCGATCGAGGTGCCGGAGGCAAGTATCTCATCGTTCCTCCCGGCTATGAAGGCGAGGTGCCAAAGGACAAGAAGGATGGAGGCGACTACTACGTCGCACACTCACGCAGCTATGTGAACTGGGTGCCGCTTCGCGGATTCCTCGTCGACGGCAAGACCGACGCCGCGGTGAAGATGTTCAAGGAGGGAGTCAAAATCTACCCTTTGAGTAAAGACGATAATCCTCCGGCGATGGAGTTTATCCACTGCTCGAGATCGGATTTCAACACGGTGCACGCCAACAATTTCGAGTTCTACAATGAACTGAATCACGTCATCCAGCGGGAGCCTGTCGACTTCATCGACCCGGAACTTCGCGGGATCGCCGCCTCCATCGGCATCGTCAAAGGCAAGGAATTCGCCCCGGACGCGCGGATGAAGAAAATCCTGACCGACGCCGTCGCCATTGGTAACGGCACCGCGCGGGCGATTGCCTTCCGCAACCGCGATCCACGCTCGAAGATCTATGAAGACAGCCAATGGACGACCGGCTTTATCGGCGACGACTATCGCTGGCTCGATGGCAACGGTCTATCGGGCCGCGATCTCGATGCCCGCACCTACTTCTTCTATCTCGCCACGGTGAACACACCTGCGATGGCCTTGGAGATGGTCGGCAAGGGCTCGCAATACGCGCTCGCATTCGTCGACAAGGAAGGCGCGCCTTTTGACGGTTCGAAAAACTACAAGCTTCACATTCCAGCGAACGCCCCAGCCAAGAATTTTTGGTCGGTCGTCGTCTACGATCCGCAGACGCGATCCGAGCTGCAAACCAGCCAGCCCTTCCCAAGCAAGAACAACAAACGCGATCCACTCGTTGAGAATGCCGATGGCTCGGTCGATCTCTACTTTGGCCCCAAGGCCCCCGAGGGCAAGGCAGCCAACTGGATCGCCACCGAGCCGAGCAAGGGCTGGTTCACCGTCCTCCGCCTGTATGGTCCGCTGGAGTCGTGGTTCGACAAAACCTGGCGTCCGGGGGAAGTCGAACTTGTGAAATAGTCCAGCGCCGACACCAAACTTTAGAGTAGTGGACGAGGTCACGAGTCCTTAGGGTAGTGGACGATGTCACGAGTCCGTTCGCGCCAGAGATTATGGGGACTCGTGACCTCGTCCACTACCATCAGTCCCCAAGGTCAAAGTTTTACAAACCACTCGTCGGTCACGGAATGCGGCCGGATCGAGGATCTGAAAGAGAAGATCGAGAAGGTCATCCAGTAGACGACTAGGGCTTTGTCACGCGATCCATCCGTTGTTTCCAGTCTTCGAGGTACGCGCGGCGCCAGTTACTGACGGTTTTGGCGCCGGCGCGGTTGGCGGTGGACAGTTCGGGATCGGGATTATCGGTCCAATACTGTTTGCCGTGATCGGTCGCTACAAACGCGCCGCCCCAGTGCGATGCCGTGGGGTCGTTGGCATCGCCACGAAGCAAGTACAGCAGCGACGGCGTGTCGCCCATCTTGATGTCGCGTTTCTTTCGGAAGAAGAGATCACCGAGCGCGCCGTGCCCCTTCACGTTTCGCTCGACGAATGGAAGGTTGCCCCACTCTCCATCTTGTATGCCGCCCATGTACATGCCTCGGAAAGTCGTGTCGCTCTCGATCCACCACAAGTCCTTGTGATGCTCGAATAAGTAGTCGCGAGCCGATCGGTCTTGCGCCGTGTTCCAAGATCCGATCGAATAGAGGCGAATGTGTTCTTTGATCGAAGGATCGTCGTGGATCGCCTGAGCCACATCGGTGATGCTGCCCCAGACGAGAATCCACAACGGCCGTTCTTCGGCGGAATGCGCCCGTTCGATGATCCATCGCGAGCCCTCGGTCGGTTCGGACCAGCCTTTCTTTGGTGCCTTGTCGTGAGCCCCCTGCTTCGCGATCCTTCGCAGCGCCTCGGGAGCGGGATAGTCTTTTGAATGGTCTTTGAGGCGCGCATCGTCGTGGGCATACGCATCGATTACTTCAATGATGTCCTTCGTTCGCCCTGCCTGGGGCGGAGAGGCGATGATGCCTTCCAAATCTAAAACGTCAGCGTACAGCAGTAGATGGACTAGCGATTGAAAGTCGTCCGGGTCGGAGCCGCCAATATCGGTCGAGACGATCAACCGCGGACGATCGCCCTCAAGAGCGCCTCCTGACGGTGAAGCGGCCTGCGCTACGCAGTTGCCAATGGCGAAAAGAAACAGAAGAGCCAGCAATGCGGTCGGGAAATACTGGGTGGTCTTCATAACAGGGTCCTCGGTTTGGCGGATTGCCAGATCGACGATGCCAAAAAGGGTAATGCGCTCGGGATCATGCGGCAGGAAGTATTCTATTGCCTGGTCTCGTAGTAGGCATTCATTTCGTTCCACCATCGCAGTAACTGGGACTGCATCTCCGCGGTACGCTGGTCGTGGTTCGCTGCGACGTTGACGGTTTCACCGATATCGTTGGCGAGGTCGAACAGTTTTTGTTCGCTGCCGTCGGGATTACACATCAGTTTCCAGTTGCTCTGCCGCATCGCCAGTTGAGGGCTGATGTTTTCAGCTCTGCCGGGCTTGATGCTGCCATGGACTCCGTATTCCCAGAAGATCGGTCGATCGCGCGAGGCCGGTTCGCCATACAATGCTTCCGACATGTCAACTCCGTCGGATCGTTGTACGCGGTCTTCCAACCCGCAAAGTTTGGCGATCGTTGGCAAGACATCGATCGCGGCCATCACGGATCGATCGTTCGTCACGCCAGCAGGGATTTTGCCCGGCCAGCGGGCGATGAAGGGCATCCGAATCCCGCCTTCGTAGAGACTCCATTTGCGTCCCCGCAGCGGCCCGGTGAAGCCAGGCGGTTGATGGCCGGCTTTGTAGTATCGCGGCCAGTCGGTCGGTCCGTTATCGCTTGTGAACAGGACGAGTGTGTTGTCGGTCAACTCCAACGCGTCGATTGCGCTCAGTAGTCGGCCGATCTGACGATCGGTTTCATCGAGAACCGCAAAAAATTCGATGTCGGGTGGGTTGTCCGAAGTCCCCGCCCACTTCTTTCGCTGTTCGGGCGACGGTTCGTGGCGGTCGTGGACGTCGTTGGGAAAGACGCGCAAATAGAATCGTCGGTCACGATTCGCAGTCATGAAGTCGATCGCATGATCGACATAGGTTTCGGTGGTTTTGTGTTTGGGTAGGTCGAGGATATCGCCACGTCCATGTTTCCAACTCTGTTCTTGGTTGCCCGTCTTCTGCCACAGAATCCGATCGCCGAGCCCTTCAAATGAAACCAACGATTCGTCGAAACCATACGCCTGTGGTAAGGGAGCGTCGCCAACGTCTCTTCCTCCGCCCATGTGCCACTTGCCAAAGTGAGCTGTCGCGTAGCCAGCCGACTTCAAAAGCTTGGCCAGTGTTGGCGCGTTGGGATCGAGCCAGTCGGGCATCTTCCGCTGTCGATTCGATTCTCGCGTCGCCAGATACGAATGGATGCGATAACGTTGTTGATACTGTCCGGTCGTTAGCGCGACGCGTGACGCCGAACAGATCGGCGAGTTGACGTAGAAGTTCGTCAAGCGAATCCCTTCGGCGGCCAGCCGGTCGATGTTGGGCGTCTTCATCGCGGGATTGCCAAAACAACTCGGGTCGGCGTAGCCCATGTCATCGATGAAAACAACGACGACGTTGGGCGGACGTCGGTCAGCAAACGTCGCCGCGCTCCAGAATGCGGTAAGCATGTAAGCACTCGCGCAAGCTAGCCATTGCAATCGATTCATTCTTCAATTTCCCCGGTGCCTGTGGTTTGAAACTGTTTTATGGCGAAGGCCAAACTCCCGTCCGCCGCCTCCATACGATCGCATCGATGGTGGCGGTATCCAACGATGGACTGGAACGCCGTCGGCGGATTTGGCAACGCAAATGTTCGGTTTGCACACAATGAATCCGCGGCCAGTTTCAATGCCAGCGAACAGCATAACATGAACGGTTCGGCGAGGAATGATTTGTTGCGAGCTGGCGAGGGCGAGCCCGGGCTGAAGCGGAGGCTGCTTGTGAAAACGCGCTTCATCGCAGAGCCGTCGAAATATGGAAAACAGAGCTGGTCAGAATTCCTGACGCGACAGCGGTCGAGTCACGATCGACTTACGCGTAGGATATCATGCACCGCCGTCAAACACTCGCACAGCAGACAGGAGCGATTCGCGCATGAACCCACGACTCTTTATCTGGTCCCTAACGTCTGCGTTGGCAGGTTTTCTTTTTGGGTTCGACACGATCGTGATTTCGGGTGCTGAACAAGACATCCAAACGTTGTGGCGTCTGGATGGTATTACGCACGGGATCTGCATGAGTGCTGCGCTTTGGGGAACGGTTCTCGGAGCGGTCTTCGGCGGGGTGCCGACGGAGCGCTTTGGGCGACGGAAAACGTTGCTATGGATCGGATGCCTGTATTTCGTTTCGGCAATCGGTTCTGCACTCGCAGTCGATCCGTACACTTTCATGCTAGCCCGGTTCATTGGGGGCGTCGGCGTCGGCATCGCGACAGTCGCTTCGCCCCTGTATATCGCAGAGATTGCGCCGCCGGGACTGCGTGGTCGGCTGGCCGGTATGTTTCAGTTCAACATCGTCTTTGGGATTCTAGTTGCGTTTGTCTCCAACTATTTGATCGGCAACTATGTCGACGCTGCGATCGCTTGGCGATGGATGTTGGGAGTGGAAGCGATCCCCGCGATAATCTACACCGTGATGTGCTTTACCATTCCTGAAAGCCCGCGTTGGTTGATCACGCACGGCGGTAGAAGCGATGCGGGGAGAGACGTCTTTGCGTCGGTGAATCCCGATTTTTCAACGCAGCAGTTGACGGATCTCGTTGAGTCGGTGCGAACCAGCGGAGGCGAAGCGTCAACGAACGCGGCCTTTTTTACACCACGACTGCGGAAGCCAATTACACTCGCCTTCCTAATCGCCTTTTTTAACCAACTGTCGGGCATCAATGCGATCCTCTACTTCGCTCCGCGCATTTTTGAATGGACCGGGCTGGGCGAGCGCGCGGCGTTGCTGCAATCGGTCGGAATCGGAATCACGAATCTGATCTTCACCTATCTCGGCCTTTGGCTGATCGATCGGCTGGGGCGACGGACGCTTATGTTTATCGGATCGTTCGGCTACATTGGCTCGCTGGGATTGTGTACGTGGGCGTTCTGGACCGAAACGTTTCAGATTGTTCCCGCGTGTATCTTCGCATTCATCGCCGCGCATGCGATCGGACAGGGAGCGGTGATTTGGGTCTTCATCAGTGAGATCTTCCCGAATCGGCATCGCGCCGCCGGCCAGGCCTGGGGGAGCAGTACGCATTGGTTGTTCGCGGCGCTTCTAACCTTGGTCTTTCCAACATTGGCAGCCCGGCTTCCTCCCGCGGCAATCTTTGCCGTCTTCGCCGCAATGATGGTGTTGCAATTGGTCTGGGTGAAGTTTTTCATGCCGGAGACCAAAGGCGTTCCGCTGGAAGAAATGCAGGCGCGGTTGGGGATTGTCGATCCATGATCGCCGTCCCACGTTTCCCCTATAATCGTCAGCCAAAGTCTGATTTCCTAGGACCCGCTTTGCAAAGTGTTGTGTATGCAGATCCCCTCTCGTTTTGTCGCTCCCGTCCAACCGACTCCATGCTCGCGGACATACTGGGTTTTGGACGATCTGTTCCTGGCGGGAGCGTATCCTGGGCGTCCCGAACCGGCAGAACATCAGCAGCGGCTGCAGTCGTTGTGCGATGCGGGCATGCGAACGTTCATCAACCTTCAGGAGGAAGGGGAAACGAACAATTCCGGAAAGCCGTTTGTTCGCTACGACAACGGATTGCGAAAACTGGCGGGGGACCAATTTGCCCACTTGCGTTTCCCGATCCCCGATGGCGGTGTCACTTCGGTCGACCGCATGCGGTCGATCCTCGATGCGATTGACCTATCGCTCGCGGCCGATCGCCCCGTCTACGTCCATTGTTTTGGTGGGATGGGGCGGACGGGCACAACGGTCTGCTGTTGGTTGCTGCGACACGGTCTCGCAACGCGGGATAATGTCCTCGATCTGCTGACACAACTTCGCCAAGCCGACATTGAACGCGCCAGCTGGAAAGCTCCTGAAAACGCGAGCCAAGAAGCGTTTGTTTTATCGTGGACCGAATGAGCCTAGGAGCTGCGGACGTACCGCTGAATTTTGGATGCACGCATTAGAGCCAGCCCAAGGACCTTCGACCATGTCCAGCCGCTTCCCGACCGTCGTGATCCTGATCACCGCCGCTGCGTTTGCCGGTTTTGCGATTTGGTTGACTGTGATGCCCAACGCGTTGTTGGAAGCGTTTGGAATCGCAGAACGCACGCCGCAGATGGCGACCGAAATTCGAGCCTTCTACGGCGGGATCGAGTTCGGTATCGCTGCTGCCATGTTTGTTCTGTGGCTCCGCGGCGATTTGTTTGCTGCGCTGTTGATCGGTGGCTTGCCGTTGGCCGGATCGGCAACCGGGCGTTGCATTGGCATGATGGCAGACGGATTCTTCGGCTTGCACGCGGGGTTTGCCGTTATGGAAGCCATCGCGGCGGTTCTTTGTTTTGTTGGATGTGCGATGGTCTCGCGAGGAAATAGCGATGGATGAATGGGATCTGCGTCGCGACGGATTTTGCTTGCTGCGTCAGGCAGTTTGTCCAGCGTCGGTTGCACGTTTACTGGCCGTATGCCGAACCGCATTCGAAGATGAAACGAAGAGTGTCCGTGCTCGATCCAGTCGTGGTCATGTCTACGCGGCGCGGAACCTGATCGATTCGATCCCCGAGGTGTCAACGGTTTGGCAATGCGAACGGTTGCTGTCGTTTCTACGCCAACAACTGGGAGCCGACCTCGGTCTTGTTCGCGCGTTGTTCTTCGACAAACCGCCCGATCGAACTTGGGGGCTGGCGTGGCATAAAGATATGTCGATCGCTGTCAAAGAGAACACGATCGCGTCGGCAGCCTTCTCGCGACCGACGGTCAAAGCGGGCGTGCCTCATGTGATCGCGTCCGACGATGTTTTGAAACAGCTACTCACGTTGCGGATTCATCTAGACGAAGTGACCGCTGAAAATGGACCGCTGCGTGTCATCCCTGGTTCACACCGTTCGAGCGACACCACGGGCGAATCGATCGAGACCGCGGTCGACATCCACGCTGCCGCCGGGGACGTGTTGGCGATGCGACCGTTGATCAGCCACAGCAGCGGTGCCTCCACGCCGGGCACACGGCGCCATCGACGGATCTTGCATCTGGAATTCGCCCCATCGTCGACGCTGCCCGATGGGGTGCAGTGGCATGATTTCGTAGCTCCTGACGCCTGAAGGCAGGAATCGCTACGAGTAATTGGTAACGGCATTGTTCGCTACGCTGCGGTTGAGGAATGGTGAAGTCGCTCTCGATTCGGAGCGACTTCACGATCGGTTCTGCAGAATCAACGTTCGTACGAAAGCAAGAATTTCGACCGCTCCTCGGCGAACTTGCGCAGCGACATCGGTTGGTCCGCTTTGGGAGCGTCGCTGGTCGTTGCGTTCTGGAACGCTTCGTAGGAAGAGAGCTTCCGCGTGTCGGCTTTGACCAACGGATCGATGAGATTGCGATACTCGTCAACCATCGGCCCCAGTTGATCCCAAGCGACCGAATCGGCGGCGAGCTCACGCACGTATTGCATGTAACGCGTTCGCAGTTCGGGTACCGCTAGCAGTCGGCTGCGCAGTGGCATCCGATCACTGTCGAGTCCGATCAAGGGATCGGTGTCGACGCCACCGCCGCGCGGTCCACGTGCCATGCCTCCTCCAGGACCTCCGGGGCCACCAAAACCTCCGGGGCCGCGGGGGCCTGCAAAACCTTCGGGACCACCAAATCCACGGCGACCTTCCGGACCACCACGCCCCTCGGGGCCTCCGCGGCGTTCGGGATCGAATTCGCGACCGGGACCAAATTCTGGAGGTCCACCGCGGCCGAACTCGTCTCCGCGTCCTGGTCCGCGTCCGGGGCCGTCGCGACCGTCACGTCCCGGTCGTGGACCGCCGTGCCCCGCCAATCCGAAGCCTTCGTTCATGTCGTGCGGGATGACGTGGAATTTCCCATCCTTGCCGCGGAACAGGTTGTAATCGCTGGCGCGCGTCCAGTATCCGTCGCCGTTGAGGAGCACGACGTCCAGAGCCAGGAATTTAAGCGTTTCATCGATATCGAGGATCGGTTCGATCGCAGCGACCAATTGTTCCGGCGGCGTTTCGTTGAGCGTTTTGCACAAATCAATCAACGCCTGCCATTCCTTCTCGCCGTCGTTGGACTTCATCTCGAACCGCGATTTGTACTCGGCCAAATCTTCCCCCAGGTAACGCAGCCCGCCATCGGCGCCGGGGTTGCCGGGAACCTTCCAACGGGTTCCCTTCGACCCGTCGAAGTTCTCCTTCAGAAACGTCTTGTCGAATTGTTGCACGCTGTTGTACAGCCCCCAACTTTCCCCATTAACGACCACGTGGACAAAGTTCGCTTTAGGGGCGGGGATGTATTTGCGAACAATCTGCGAGTAGACAACGCTACTCATCATCGAAGGATCGCCGTGGCAGTTCAACAAGTTCAACGTCTTGTAACCGTCGATCCGTTGGTCTTCGTCGATCGTGTCCAATGAAACGTTGAACGAACGCTTGGATCCACGCGGAACATGCCCGAAGGAAGAGGCGCCGCGAAAGTGTACGCCGACACCTTCGTAGGTCTTTCCATCGACGATCATCGTCGCGGGGACATCGACATCGGTGCCGTGGAATTCATCTAGCTCCGTTTCCCACTCGTTGTTTTCAAATTCCAGGAAGACCGTTCGCAGAACGCTGGGATCGTAGAGCGGCTTGTCGGGATAGACGGCGACATCGGCAACATCTACCTTCGGACCGGGCGTTCCCGGTTCGGCTTGCCCACCGGGACCACGGCCTCTGCCCCCGGGGCCGCCAGGACCACCACGGCCTCGTCGCTCGCCTTCCATCGCGGCATCCGACGCGATCGCTTTGCGAGCGACTTGACGTTCATCGGCGTTGAGCCAACCATTGCCGTCGACATCGTAGTCCTTCACGATCTTTCGCTCTTCGCGGTGGGGGCCTCCTGGCCCGCCGGGACCGCCTGGTCCAAAGCCAAATATGCCGGGACGTTGGGCGTAGACGATGCCGGCGGCAATCGCTCCCAACGGGACCAGAAACAACAGCGAACGAACGATCTTTTTCATGTGGGCACCTGAGGTGTTCATTGGTTGAAGAGGGAAGGGAAGCTAGTTAACGAGCCGGGCGAAGATCGACACTCTGGACTCCTTCGATAAGGTTCAGCCGGTTGAGGACTTCGACGGGATCGACATCGGGACGCATTCGAACCCGGTACTGCAGATCGAGCGACGCTCCCTGTTTGCTTGTCGATCCAGAGCTGAATTCGACCTTGGTCATCAGCGCGTCGAAGACTTCGTGGAACAACAGTTGGGGATCGCGTCCGACCGCCAGTCGAATTTCGAGTTTCGTGTCCTGTGGGGGCGTTGGTCCGCTGGTGCCACCGCGGGGGCGGACCAAGGCGGCGGCCAATCCCATCACGCTGATACCGACCAACGCGACGGTGATCTGGTCGGCACCCACTGCCATCCCGACCAGGACAGCAAAGATCACAAAGGTGATGTCGTAGGTATCGTCGACGACTGTGCGGAAGCGGACGATCGACAGCGCCCCCACCAATCCGAAGGCCCAGGCGACGTTCTGCCCGATCACCAATGGCAGCATCGCACACAGGATCGATAACAGGACCAACGTCGGCGGAAAGGTGGGCAGGAATTTTTCACGTGGTCGCACGCCCCAATAGATCGCGCCGATCGCGCATCCGCACAGGAAGGCGGTCCCCAGTCGCAGCGCCATCTGCAACGCAGTGCTATCGTTCGGCGTGCCGAGCAGCTGAGAGGGATCGACCGATGGGGTTAGCCAAGGTGGCATTGGATGGTTTCCTGGTTGAGTGTGCCGGCTTGGTTTGGGGATGCAACGGGCGTCGTTTTGGTCGATGCGATCTGCTGCTGGGCAAGCGTCAGCAAGGTCGTCGGCGGTACTGGCAACAGCTGGAATTCATACAACAGTCGCTTGAACCGTAGCGGCAGCGCGTCGGTAAACTTCATCCGCAAGATGGTTTCTTGAAGCGAAACCAAATTTGCGTCCGCTGCGATCGCGATACCGGACGTGCCGTCGCCAGCTACCGCGTCGACGCGGATGTTTCGATCCAACGTCAATCGGCAGTTGTCGGACGCTTGAGGGAACAAGACGGTACGCTCGAAGCCAATCTTCAGTCGCGGGCTGAGCTGCTTTTTCACAATCTCTTTATGGAACCACTTGCCGACCCATTTCTTGTCGACGCTCGCCAAATCGAGTTGCCCTAAGTCGTGGGCATCGACATGCGTTTGCCGAAGCGTGGCGACATCATCCTTCCAACGCTTGCACTCCAATGCCGTGGCACCGCAGCAGCCAAAACGACGAATGCGGTACTGACGTAATTTGGACGATGGTCGCTTCGAAGGCTTGCCGACGTAATAACGATCCTCCAAGCAATCGACAGTCGAAAGCGGGGCGCCGTCGCGGCGAACCGCGGCCAGCACCGATTCGCCCACGGCATCGGTCAAGACAAACGTGTATTCAGAACGGGGACTGTATTTCAAACGAATGACTCGCAATGACGAACGGGGTTGAAGCGGGGGACGAATCCCCTTTTCAACATGTAGTGCGTGTCAGATCGCTGCAGTGGGCCAAAGAATCGAAGAAATCGAAGAAATTAGTCGGCGAGCCCGAGAGAGAGGCGGCCGCGTTGCTGAAACGCCTCGAATTGAGGATCGATCTCGGGCGTGGCACCGGTCAACATTTCCGTCGCCTCGCGATGCAGGATCACCATTTCGACGAAATCGATCCACGGCCCGGTGTTGCCCGAACGATTGACCACGTTGTCGGTCATTGTCTGCAGGGCGTCATCAGCCAATGCAAGTTCGGACTGGGCTTGCACGTCGTCACCCAACTGGTGATACACCATCGCACGCAGCGAATGGACCATCGTCCCGCTTGGGCCACGGCCGCGCGACGCCAAGTCCAACCAGTGCAACGCCTGCCTTGGCTGGCCGGCCCGCAACCTTGCCCAACCAGCGATGTATTGCAAGACGCTGCGTGGGGCAAACATCGGCCTCCCTGGACCGTCATCGGGACCGCGAGGCCCGCCAGGTCGCGGGCCGTCTCTCTGGGGGCCATCGGGGCGTCGGCCGCCAGGTTCCGGAGGACCGAAGCCGGGGCCGCCAAAACCGCTCGCTTCCGCTTCGGAAAGTAGCGCCTCGCTGTCGGCAGCCAATCGCTTCGCATCGGCGGCATCGTTCGGGTCGATCAAGCATGAACGGAGCGTATTAAACGTCAGCGGTCGCGCATCGTCGGCCCCCTGCTTCATCAATCGCGAATAGATTTCACGGTAGTCGTCCAAACGTCCGGTCACGTAAAAGAGTGCGGCGGCACCTTCCCACTGGCGGCTGGCAAGAGGCGCTTCCAACCGCATCGCTTTGGAAAAATCGGCGGCAGCTTCGTCCCATAGACTCAACCGCGCTCGCATCATGGCTCGTTGAAACCAGACCAAATAGTAGTTTGGCATCAGGTCGACCGCTTCGTTAAACTTCGCGTTCGCGGCCGCAAACTCGTTGGCGTTTTCGTTAGCGATCGCCTCGCTAACCAACTGATTGGCGTGCTTCAAGTTGTCGGCGAACTGCTCGACCTCTTTGCGTGCTTCGATGGCATCGCGAAGTGCCGATTCCTTTTCGTCCCGTTCGGCCACGGCGCGCGAGGCCTGGTACAAACTGGCCGCCGTCCCCAATAACAGGGCACTGGCGACCAGGGTGACCGTCAACAACGCGGCGCGGTTCCGCGAGGCGAACTTGCGCAGCCGATACGCTTTCGACGGCGGCCGCGCTTCGATCGGTTCGGATTCGAGAAACCGCCGCAAATCATCGCTCATCGCCGACGAAGATTCGTAGCGGCGAGTGCGATCCTTCTCGACAGCTTTCATCACGATCCAGTCCAGATCGGTTGGGATCGCTTCGCGCTGTTTCGCCACCGTCAGATCGACGCGCGGTCGAGGTTGGACCGTTGTGTTGGTGTCGGCCGCTTGAATCGTGGTCAGGCGGATGCTCGGCCGCGGCGGCTGTTCTTCGCGAATGATTCGACGCATCTCATCGTATCCCGCCGTCTCTAACCGGGTGCGGTCGAACGGCGTCGTCCCCGTCAGCAGTTCATACAACAGCACCCCCAGCGAATAGATGTCGCTGCGCGTGTCGACATCCAAACCGCTCATCGCCGCCTGTTCGGGGCTCATGTACAGCGGCGTACCGATCATCGCGTAGAACTGTGTATAGATCGTCTGGTCGGTCAGGTTTTGTCCGATCGCTTTGGCGACGCCGAAATCGATCACCTTCACCACCGGTTTGTCATCGTGCATCGTGACCATGACGTTGGATGGTTTTAAGTCGCGGTGGATGACGCCCTTTTGGTGGGCGTGCTGCGTCGCGGCGCAGACGTCGCGAAACAGTTCCAATCGCTGCCGCAGCGGCATCGCATGTTGGTCGCAGAAGGTGGTGATCGGCAACCCTTTGACCAGTTCCATCACAAAGTAGGGGCGGGCGTCGTCGGTCACTCCCGCGTCGAAGACCCGAGCGATATTGGGATGGTCCATGATCGCAACGGCTTGCCGTTCGGCGTCGAATCGGGCCAGGATCTGCTGCGACGCCATCCCCGGTTTGATGATCTTCAGGGCGACCTTGCGGCGGACCGGCTTTTCTTGCTGCGCGACAAAGACGAGACCAAATCCTCCTTCGCCGATCTGTTCCATCAAGCGGTAGGGACCGATCGTCGTCCCGATGTGGCTGGAGCTTTGAACGGCCGGGGCGTCGAGTGTGTCGTCCATCTGGACGGGCGAAAGGGGCGGTCGATCCAACGCGTTGCCGGGACGATCATGTGCCGCCAACAATGCTTCCACCTCCGACCGCAGCACCGCATCGTCGCCACACGCGTCGCGCAGGTAGGCCGCGCGTTGATCTGGTTCTTCGCGATCGAGCGCTTCCAGGAAGATCGTTTGTTGACTGGGTTGGGGCATAACTTGTAGTGCGTCAAACCCGATCGGAAAGGGCCAGGAATTTTCGGCGAATCTTCGCGTCGCTATTCCGCGTCCATTTGATTGCGAAGCCAGGCTCGGGCGTAGGTCCAATTTCGCTTGACGGTTCGCGACGAAACGCCCAAAACGTTGGCGGTTTCGTCGATCGTCATCCCCGTGAAATAGCGCAGCTCGACCAGCTTGGCCAACCGAGCATCGTGATCTTGCAATTTTATCAACGCTTCGTTGAGCGCCAGCAGCGTTTCGTCGTCCTGAGGGCAAACCGCGGCGTCGTTTTCGCCCAGGTCGGCTCTCACCATCCCGCCACCCCGCTTCTCCGCGTTGCGCCGGCGAGCGCTTTCGATCAAGATCCGTCGCATCGATTCGGCAGCGGCGGCAAAGAAGTGCTCTCGACCGCTCCACTTCTGCCGGTCGGCCCCGCCGACTAACCGCATGAAGGCTTCGTGGACCAATGCCGTCGGTTGCAGCGTGTGCCCCGCCTTCTCACGCGTCATCCGGCTCGCCGCCAAGCGACGCAGTTCCTGATAGACGATCGGCAACAACTGCTCCGTTGCCTGCTGATCTCCGCTGTCGATCGCTTCCAAAATGTTCGTGACGTCGCTGTTCATCCCTCCATCCTAACCGATCTGGTGAATTTGACCTACGCTGGAGGAGACCAGAAGAAGGGCGAACCGCAGATTGCAGTGCCGCAATCCGAAGGCTAACCTGCGCCCATGCTGAGCCGTGACCTCGCCCTCCAACGTGGCCATTGTCACTCGAACTCAGCCTCGCTGTACTCGCCCTCGACCGATCCCCGCCCGTAGGCCATCGCCGTGAACCAGTACGATGATTGAAGCGTGTTAGCGGGGCCATCGCGTTCGAGCTGGACCCTGCGGACCAAAAATCTATTGCAGCCAGGCGCGGACCGAGTCATCGGCTCGCCATTTTTCGATCCGACGATCTAAAGCGTCCCCTTTCCAGCTGTCGCTACCGGCGGGCAGTTTGTCTTCTTTGGGAATCCAGCGGCGGTGCTGGTCGACGATCTCCGCGAAGCCCTCTTTTCCGATCAGGTTCGTCCGTTCGGCGGCATCGCTGCGATGGTCGTAAAGCTCTTCGCTGCCGTCGCGGTAGCGGATGTAACGCCAGTCGTCGCTGCGAACCGCATAGTTCCCGTAATACCAATTGATCAACACCGGGTGCGCTCGCGTTTGACTCGGATCGCGAATCAACGGCAACAGGCTCTCACCATCCAACGCCGGCGCGGCGGGAAGCCCGCAAAGGTCGACAAGCGTCGGGTAGAGATCCAACAGACTGACCGCTTCGGCGGATTGTGTCCCCGGTTTCGAAACGCCGGGAACCTTGAAGGCCAGGGGCACGCGAGTCGCCTCCTCCCACAACGCCTGTTTCCGCCAGTGCTTCTTTTCGCCCAGATGTTGCCCGTGGTCGGACCACAACACGACAATCGTGTTGTCGGCATACGGGCTATTCGCCAACGCATCCAGCACTTTGCCCGCTTGGGCGTCGACAAACGAAACGCAGGCCAAATATCCGTAGACCAATTCGCGCCAATAGGTGTCGCTTAGGTTCACAACCGCGTGGTGATCTCCCGAACGCAGCGTGCCGTAAGCGATCGATTTCCCCATCATCGGGATGTCCGCCATCTCATCGTCGGGGACTTCGGGAACGATGATCTCGTCGAGATCGTAAAGATCGAAGAACTCTTTAGGAGCGGTGTAGGGAACGTGGGGGCGGACAAATCCAACCGCCATGAAGAAGGGCTTGTCGTGCTTTTGCTGCAATTGGTCGACGGCCCATTCGGCGATCAATTCGTCGTACATCTTGCCATCGGGCATGTCGTCGCGATCGAGGGCTCCGTAGCACAAGGAGTTGCCGTCAGCGTACTTCTTGCCGTAACGATCGATGATCTGGCTGCCGTTTTTTGGAAAGGGATAAAACTTCGTTCCGCCGTACCCCTCGCCGCGAGCTCGCAATTTCTTGGAGATCTTGTAGTTTGGGCCGGTGACGTTCCAAAAGTCATCGGTCCGCTCGCGGTAATCCGAGACGCCTTGATGAAACACCTTGCCGACAGCAAGCGTTTCGTAGCCGTTGTCCTTGAAGTGTTGCGGCAGCATCTTGTGATCCCCCATCACCTGATCGTAAGTCCGCCGCATCATCGCGGTGGAGCTGTACCAACCGGTGGTGCTCGGATGCAGGCCACTTAAGATCGAGTTCCTCGAGGCGGTGCAGACCGCTTGAGAGCAGTGCGCGTTAGTGAACAGGATTCCTTGGCGGCAGAGCTTATCCAAGTTGGGCGTCTTCGCCTGGACATTGCCTCCCATCGCTCCGGTCCAATCGTTTAAGTCGTCGATCGAAAGGAACAACACGTTCGGTTGGGAAGCGGGGTCGGCTGCAGTTGCACTGCGAACCGCTGGCGTTAACAACAGCAAGAGCGCCGGGATCAGAATCATACGCATCAAAGGATTCCTAAAAGTTGCCAGCAGGGGCGGGGATAAGTTTCGCAACCGCGAGCTTTTGAGCGAGGCGGAGCGTTCCACATTTTAAACCTGGCCACGCAGAGGTGTGTACGGGCAATCGCCCGGCAGCGCCGAATTATGTTTCCCCCGCGGTGACAGACGCCATGCGATAGCGTCCCCTATTCGTGCGCCGTGGCGCGACGCCGCCCGCTGGCAAAGTCCCATTTGCGAACTCCTGCTCGCCCGCCCGCATGGTAAGATAGGGCCCCTGTGAATCGATAATATGGCCGTCGACGATGTCGATGGCGTGGCGGCATCCTGGAGTCTTCTCGATGAAATATCTAATTGCATGTTGTGTCACCTTCACGCTGGCGCTGGCGACGACGCCGGTGTTTGCGGAATCGGTCCCCACGCCCAAGGGAATCGTTTTTGTTCTGGTCGACGATATCGGTTACGGCGACATCGACGTGCTGTATCCGAGCGTTCTCGAAACACCGAACATCGACGCGCTTTATCGGGAGAGTCTCCGGTTGACCGATTTCCACGTCGGCAGCACGTGCGCCCCGTCGCGCGGCTCGATCATGACTGGCCGGGCGATCAATGCCGGTGGCGTCTGGCACACGATCGCCGGGCGGGAGCTGCTGCGCGAGAACGAACAGACGATGGCGGAGGTGTTTCGCGCCAACGGCTGGCGGACGGCGATCTTTGGAAAATGGCACCTCGGCGACGGCTATCCCTATTCACCTCGCTTCCGCGGCTTTGATCTGGCGGTCGTCCACGGCGGCGGTGGCGTCGGGCAAGGGCCGGACTATTGGATGAACGACTATTACAGCGACGTCGACTTCGATGGCAAACCGACTGCGGCGGACGTCTATTGGGAGAACGGCAAGACGTTCGAGGCCGATAAGTTTTGCACCGACTACTGGTTCGACCGCTCGAAGGAATTCATCAAACAATCGGTCGCCGAAGGCAAACGCTTCTTCTGCTACCTGCCGACCAACGCCGCTCACAGTCCCTTCAACGCGCCGCACGGTTTTAAGAAGGGCTTTGATGGGCTGATCGAAAACGTCGACGAAAACATGGGGCGGATGGACGAGTTCCTCGCCGCCGAGGGGATTCAAGACGATGTGTTGGTGATCTTCAGTACGGACAACGGGACAACGGGGAGCCGCCTGGGCGGACTGCGTCAGCGCAAGGGAAGTCACTACGACGGCGGGCACAACGTTCCGTGCTTCTGGCGGTGGAAGAAAGGCGGCATCGGCGGTTCGTCCGAATCGGCTCGCGATGTCGCGTCGCTGACAGCCGGAATGGATCTGTTGCCAACATTCATGGATCTATGGGGATTGAAGCGTCCCGATGGTGGGCTGCCGCTGCACGGCATCAGCCTCAAGGAGATGCTGCTGAGCGACGACTACACGCCACAACAACGAACGCTGATCATCGACACGCAGCGAGAAGCCGACCTGGTGAAGTGGCGCCGGGCGTGCGTGTTGCGCGACGAAGTCGAAGAGGGCAAGATCACGCACAAGTGGCGACTGATTCAAGGGAAACCGAAGTCGAAGCAGGAGCTTTACGATTTTCTTGTCGATCGCGATACCAACGACAACATCATCGAGGGGAATGATGCCACTGTCGCTTCGCTTGCCGCGAGTTACGACGCTTGGTGGGACGACGTTTCGGCAGGTTGGGAAGCCTTCCCGCCGTTTGTCGTCGACGATCGGAAGGAACCCGAACTGACGTTGTACGCACACAGTTGGATCGGCACTTCGATGACGCCTTGGAACCAGAGCCACATCGTGCAAGGAGCCGCCGGAACGGGGACCCATTCGATCCGTTTTGATTCCTCCGGTCGCTACCAAATTGAACTACGCCGTTGGCCTCGCGAAGATGGCGGTGCGATCGCTGGAAAAAGTTCGACCGGCGCAGGGAAGGTGATTCCGGCAACCAAGGCGCGCGTCGCATTGGGTAAAGTTGGTGAAGCGACCAAAGCAATCAACCCGCAAGACGATGCAGTCGTCTTCGAGATGGAAGTCCCCGCCGGCGAAGCGACGACGCTGACGACTGCGCTGTTGGATGATGACGACAAGGTCCTCAACGGAGCCTTTTACGTCTACATCAAGAAGACGGCTGACGACGGCGATAAAAAGTAGCCAGTTCGATGTGACACTTATTTAGCTGCAATACCAGCACGAAACGTAGTGGACGAGGCTACGAGTCCTCTCGCATGCATCAGACCAAATCGCTGGGACTCGTAACCTCGTCCACTACATCCCGCCGCCAATTCTTGCGACAGTTCGAGGCTCCTTCGTTGAACGGTATTGCCGATGTGCGAATTGACCATGCGGCAATACCAGCACGAAACGTAGTGGACGAGGCTACGAGTCCTCTCGCATGCATCAGACCAAATCGCTGGGACTCGTAACCTCGTCCACTACATCCCGCGGCCAATTCTTGCGGCGATACGAGGCTCCTTCGTTGAACGGTATTGCCGATGTGCGAATTGACCATGCGGCAATACCAGCACGAAGCGTAGTGGACGAGGTTACGAGTCCTCTTGCATGCATCAGACCAAATCGTTGGGACTCGTAACCTCGTCCACTACATCACGCCGCCAATCCTTGCGACGGTGTGTGGTTCCTTCGTTGAACGGTATTGCCGATGTGCGAATTGACCATGCGGCAATACCAGCACGAAGCGTAGTGGACGAGGTTACGAGTCCTCTTGCATGCATCAGACCAAATCGCTGGGACTCGTAACCTCGTCCACTACATCAAGCCGCCAATTCTTGCGGCGGTGCGAGGCTCCTTCGTTGAATGGTATCGCGTTAAACGCGGCGGCAACGCCCCGCGCGTCGTTTCGCGGGGCTACAAAACCTGACGATCGGCTAGCTGATCGTTCTTCGCGCTAGGTGCTTTCTGGTTCCTCGTGAACATCCGCGGGCGGTGTTTCATCGACGACCGTGCCGCTCCATTTTGGGACCTGCAGACAATGGGCGGCGTGACCGATCATGTGAGCAGCCACCGGTGCCGTCAGAAATAGGAACCCGATGATCAATACCGCAACCGTTGCCGTTTCCATGTTCTCGAATCGCACGGCAGCAGCGAGAATGGTGCAACCAACACCGAGGGTCGCACATTTCGTGGCCCCGTGCATCCGCGTATAGAGATCGGGCATGCGCACGATGGCAATCGAAGCCAGCAGCGAGAAGGCCGTGCCGGTGATGAGCAGAATAATCGTCACGTAATCGTTCATTGGCGAGGCCCTCGTTGCAAGTACCAGCAGAAGCCGATCGTGCCGATGAAATTAAACAGTGCAACCACCATGGCGACCCGCAGGAAAATCACTTCCCCGGTTTCCACGGCACTCACGGCGATCAGGCCGACCAACAGCACAGCAACCAGATCGATTGCGACAACGCGATCGGGCATCGACGGCCCCAGGACCAGCCGTAGAAACGCGAGGCAGAGCGCAATCACCAGCACCACCATCGAAACCTGAGCTGTTAAGGCGACCCAAGCTGTCGTTGCCAACACCGGGGCGGCGACGGATCCGAAGTTCACAAGGCAGTCGAGCATCATCGGATCAACTCCAGTAGTCGTCGTTCGAAACCGTTCTTGATGCTGTCCCGGACACTTTCGGGGCTGTCGACGAACATCGCATGCACATACAGAGTGCTTCGGTCTTCGGACAAATTGAGACTCAACGTGCCCGGTGTCAGCGTGATCAAATTGGCCAGGAGCGTGATTTCCTGATCGGTCTTTGCGTCCAATGGAACCGCCACAATTCCCGGTCGCATGTAAAGCGGAGGTGTGATGACATCGTAGGCGACACGGAGATTGGATAGCACCAGTTGCCAGAAGAAGAAAACAACAAACCGCAAAGCGACGGGCAAGCGTCGGAAATAGCGAGTCGGTCCCAACAACGGTTTGGAAAACCACAGGACCGCGTACCCGAGGAGAAAGCCAATCCCTAGGTTCGACAACGAAATTTGTCCGTTTGCCAGAGCCCAGACCAGTGCCAGGAAGATGTTGAAAAAGAAGTAAATCATTGCGATGTCACTCCGCGAGGGCGTGGTCGAAGTTCTTGCGGCTCAATGCGTTGTTCAGAGGCGTTTGAGTTCCCTGCAACCGGGACAATCGGGCCCGGTCGGCTAGCGGTCAGATGATGGTCCGGCAGCACCGCTTCGATGTAAGCATCTTGGTCCAGCAGTTGTTTGGCGGTGGCAATGGAAACATTCATCACCGGTCCGGCTAGTGCACCGATTCCTACGGTGATCGTTGCGAGCAGGAGTATCGGACCGAACAAGCTCGCTCGAACCGAGGTTGAATCATCGAGACCGTACGCGGCAGTCACCGCTTCTTCGGGTGCCGGTTTCCAAAACACTTCGGCCCAAATTTTTGTCATCGAGAACAGTGTCAGTAGACTCACGACAAGTGCCACGGCAACGATGGCGTAACCTTCCGCTTCAAGTCCGCCTTGGATCAACGTTAGTTTTGCGAAGAAGCCCGAAAGTGGCGGCACTCCCGCCAGCGACATGGCGGAGAGAAAGAACAGCGTCGCCAACATGGGAGCGGAACGGTAAAGGCCGCCGACATCTTTCAGTTGCCCGCTATCGAAACGCCGTTCAACAAGACCGCTAATCAAAAACAGATTCGTTTTGACGACGATGTGATGAATGATATAGAAGATCGAACCGGCGAGGGCCAGCGGCGTGAACAACGCCAGCCCCATCAACATGTATCCGATCTGACTCACAATATGAAACGATAGGATGCGGCGAATCTCGTTTTGAGCCATCGCGCCTAACACCCCGGTCACCATGGTCATGCCGGCGATTAGCAACAGTAGGAAGTGAGTGAATTCCAGATCTGTGACGAACAATAGCGTAAACGCGCGAATCAACGAATAGACGCCGACCTTCGTCAGCAGCCCCGCAAAGATTGCGGAAACGGCGACCGGAGGCGTGTGGTACGACGCGGGGAGCCAGAAGAAGAGAGGGAACACGGCGGCTTTGGTTCCAAACGCGATCAAAAACAGCATCGCCAACACGGATACGATCCCTTCATCGGGAAAGCTCCGCAACTTCAGTGCGAGGTCGGCCATGTTCAGCGTTCCAGTGGCTGCATAGATCACTCCGATTGCCGCTAGAAACACCGCAGAAGAAATCAAATTCAACGTGACATACTTGATTGCACCTTCCAGTTGTCCTCGTTCGCCGCCAAGTGTCAGCAGGACAAACGACGCAATCAGCATGACTTCAAACCACACATACAGGTTAAACAGATCGCCTGTTAGGAATGCGCCGCACACACCCATCAGCAATAACTGCATCAGCGGATAGAATCCGTAACTCACGCGACTCGCATCGATCGACGCCAACGAATAGACCGACACCGAAAACCCCATCAGCCCCGCCAACATTACCATGATCGAGCTCAATCGATCCGCGACCAGCGTGATGCCAAAGGGGGCCGGCCAATTTCCCACTTGCAAGACGAGGATCTCATGGCGGTCAACCAGGCACAACAGTATCGCGGCCGACACTGCAAGCAACGTCGAACCGATCAAGCCGATGATTTTCTGAGTCGCGATGGACTTCCACGCAAACAACAGTATCGCCATCGTGGCAAGTGGTAGAGCGATCGGTGCGATCACGGCAACCTGAGCATTCATTTGTCGGTCGCCTTGAGTTGGTCTAGATCATCGGTTTCTAAGGTTTGATAGGTTCGATAGACGAGAACCAACGCAAACGCCAGCACTGCAAAGCTGATCACGATGGCGGTCAGGATCAACGCTTGAGGCAGCTGGTCGGCGACCTCCGCCAGAGGTTGCATTTCTCCGGATGGAACCACCGGCGCGCGACCACGCACGACGCCACCGGCAGTGAATATCAGCAGGTTCGCCGCGTGGCTCAGCAAGCCGAGCCCAATCAGCAACTTTACGACGCTGCGACGCAACATCATATAGATCCCTGCGGCATACAGACCGCCGACGGTGATCGCCAAGACAATATCCATGAGGCCTATTCTTCGAGAAGTGAAAAAACGAAAACGAGGGTGACACCGGTGACTACGCAGAAGACACCGAGGTCGAACAGCAGCGGTGTACCGAGATGGATTTTTCCGAATCCCGTCGTCGTGATCGTGGTCCACATACCGGTGAGGAAAGGACGGCCCAAAAGCAGTGGTAGCAGCCCACTACAGAGCGACATCAACAATCCCGAACCGATCAGTATGCGGTGCGGCACACGCACCACTTGTCGAGCGGCGGCCGCACTGTGAGTGATCGCGTACAATGCGATCGCGCCGCTGGCCATCAGGCCCCCGACAAAACCGCCCCCCGGTTCGTTGTGTCCGCGCAAGAACAGAAACACCGACGACAGCAGAATCAGTGGCATCAGGAATCGAATCGCCGTTTTCAGAATCACCGAATCCATGCTTCAATCCTCCGACTGCGTTGAAATCGGGCACGAACTGTTTGCCACATTGTTGGCTTCGTTGCCGAGGGCAATTCGTTTTGGAGGTCGCAGCATCAACAGCGAATAGACGCCAATCGCCGCGATCGAGAGAACCGTGATCTCCCCCAACGTGTCCAAGGCTCGGAAGTCGACAAGGATCACATTCACCACGTTGCGACCATGGGCTTGGCTAACGCTGTTCGTCGTGTAGTAATCGGATATCGGATGGTCGGTGCGAACGGTCATCGCGAACAGCAATAGCACCGTGATCGTCGCTCCGGCAACAACGGCAATCACTGCGTCGCGGGCACGTGTGCCGGCGGACGTCAAACGACGGAAGTCTGGCAGTCGTGAAAACGCCATCACGAACAGGATGACCGTCAGGGTTTCGATAACAAACTGCGTCATCGCTAGGTCCGGGGCCCCAAACAATACGAAGATGCCTGCGACCGAGTATCCGACAACTCCAAGCGATCCCACCGCCAGCAGCCATGTTTTCGCGCGAACCGCCACCACCGCAGCCACCAGAATCAAGCCCGCCAACAGCAGCTCGTGGATTCGAAAGTCCAGTGGCATCGGTTTCAGGTGCGATCGCACTTCGCCTGACAGCGCCATCCAAACACTGAATACAGTGAGTCCGACCATTGTGAGCAAATAGAATCGCAAGTAACCGTTTTGCAGAATGGCGGTCTGCCAGCGTGCAAACTGCGTGACAGATTTCAACAGCCAACCGTACCCCCACGCCGGTCCATATTGGATGAAGCGATCGGCCGATTTGAAAACGCCCTCCAGCCGATGCCGTTGTGCAAATAACGTCAGCCCACCGGCTAAGGTCAGAAGCGATAACAGCAAGGTCACGTTGACGCCGTGCCACAACGCTAAGTTCACCGGCACAACGCTTCCCGCAATTGCACTACTTCCGGCGGTCAGCAATCCGCTGAACTGCGTCGACATCAACCCTAATGCCAATCCCGTCGTGCCTAGTGCAACAGGCGGTCCCCACATCGCCAGACTTCCTTCGTGCGCTGCTTGCGTCGCGTCGGTTCGACTTCCGAAAAACGGTTTGATGCAAACCAGCCCCACGGCCGCTACCAATCCGATGTTGGAGAGGACCGATGCCGCCAGGAAACCGATGCCAGCGACGTCTCCTCCAACCGCTTCGTACCATGTCTCCTTTGCGATGAATCCAAACGTCGGCATGACTCCCGCCATCGATATACCGCCAAGCAACGCCGCAGCAAACGTGGCGGGCATTGTCAAACGCAATCCGCCCAGTTCACGGACATCGCGTTGATGAATTGCGTGGTCGATGGCTCCGGCCACCATAAACAATCCGCCTTTGTAGAATGCATGCGCGACCAGTATCACCAACGCGGCGATCAACGTGGCTTCGGTTCCAATGCCCAGCAGCATGGTCAGCGTTCCCAACACACTGATGGTGGCGTAAGCCAGAATCTGTTTAAGATCGGTCGCCCGCAACGCCATCGCCGCGCCAAGTATCATTGTGATCGTGCCAACTGGAGCGATCATCCAGAACCACTCCGCTGTCCCACCCAAAATTGGGTGCAGCCGTGCGATGAGATAAATGCCCGCTTTCACCATCGTGGCCGAATGCAAATACGCACTGATCGGAGTGGGAGCGGCCATCGCGTTGGGCAGCCAGAAGTGAAACGGAAATTGAGCCGACTTCGTGAACGCTCCGACCAGAATCATGATCAGGATCGGAACATAGAACGCGTGCTGACGGATTTGTTCGCTGTTCTCAAGCAGCGTGGAGATCTCGAACGACTCTCCCACGCCTCCCAGCAAAATCAGCCCCGGCAACAGCACCAATCCGCCACCGCCCGTCACAAGTAACGCCTGCAAGGCGGAAGCACGCGATTCGGAACGTTCGCTGTTGAAACCGATCAGCAGGTACGACGTGATGCTGGTCAATTCCCAAAAAATGAAGAGCGTCAGCAGGTTATCAGCCAACACAAGTCCCAACATGGCTGCCATAAACAGCAGCAAGAACATCCACAACCGACCGAGCCGATCGTCACCATTTAAGTAGGCTCCGGCATAGATCAGAACCAACGCGCCTATGCCTGTTATCAGCAGCCCGAATATTAAACTTAGTCCATCCAGCCGCATCGAGATCGCAAGATTGAGTGCCGGGACCCATTCGATAGATGACGACAGATTCTGCTGGTTTAGCACCAACGGCCCCTGTTTCATCAGGCACGCAAATACACCGGACGGAAACAGAGCGAGGGCCCATCCACCGCCAGATCCGATGACGCGATTCACTCCACCCGCAAGACTCGCTGCGAGCAGGATAACCAACAGCCACAAAAGCATTTACGTTCCCGAACGAACTATATAAGAAATACAACAGGTCTCCAATTTAAACACAATTCCGTTCAACGAAGCGTCGTGGACGAGGCGACGAGTCCTTCTGCATGCATCAGACCAAATCGCTGGGACTCGTAACCTCGTCCACTACATCCCGCCGCAAATTATTGCGACGGTCCGCGGCTTCTACGTTGAACGGTATTGAATGGAAACATCCAACGACTTGTCGGTTTCCCTCGACTGCCAGAGTCACACCGGCGCATCAAGTGTGACTCCCTTCAACAATTTGCATGGCATCGATTGAATGGCCAACCGAAGCAATCGACTTGCTTAGCCGCCGTCCAAATGCGGCGGTGACACTATTGGGACAACGCCATTGCGCTATGCATTCGCTGCGGGGCGATGTGCCACGCGTGCAGCATCATCGGTCACACGGGACCATTACACATAACTCGCCAAAGGACACCTGTGGATCCCATCCACGGGCATGTGCCTGAACAATTCGGCATCGGCCTGGTTCATGGAGCAGACCGAAATCACATCTATTGCCTATCAATGCGAACTCAATCCGGGGTGTGCGGGAACAACAAACAGCGAGGCATGAACGTTAAGCCTGCCGAGCTCTGCTGCCGTTAAATTGAACGGTTCACCCTACCCGTTGGATTGGCTGATTTCAACCCGCTTCGCAACGCAGTTCGGTGAATTCGATCAGGATATATTTGTGGCATTTTTTTGACGTTCTGCACTTGCGTCGGGGCAGCATTTGTCGACTGGAATGAGCCGGTGCAGGGCAGGCTAACATGCTTTCGCGGCGGGCACAGGGCTTGGTTGCCGGTTTGCGTAAAACATGGCGTTAGTCGTGCCAGGGTTTACCTAATGCGGAAGGTTTCGGACCGTCGCCATTGGCGAGATTCTTTCTGAGTGATGGCGGATCGTCGCCCGTCCTCCCGTATCGTCAGCCAGTGCGATGGTGTAAAGGCTTTAGCCGACGACTGCGCCGAACGGTTCGACCCCAGCCACTGCTTCGTTTGCCGTTCTCGACTTGCCGCTGCGGATCTGGAACGGGATTTGCAACGTGCTTCTACCGCGTCCGCGGCGGCTCTGTTGGTTCAACGGCTCGTTGAACCCTTCGGGGTCGGGAGGACGCATCGAATTTCGTGCTATGTAAATCTCCGCTGCCATCGAACGGGAGCAACGCCAGTGAAGGAATGTCGATGATCAGCCAGCGGCCAGGTAGACGATACATCTCAACCTACGGACTATGGATCACGCTGTTGGTTGGTTCCGTTCCGGCGTTGGCTCAAGAGGGGACGCCGACAGCCGATGATGTGGCAACGGAGGTGACAAAGCAGGCGGCCGATGATGATGCAGCCCCCGCGACGGTCGCCGAAAAGGTCCAGGTCGATCCGGTCAACAGCGACCAGCGAATCGAAAACCGGTTGCAGGAGATTTTGAAAGCGACCGGATGGTTTACCGACAGTGAAGTGCGAGTCGATCGCGGCGTTGCGTTCCTTACCGGGATTGCCGACACGGAAAAACATCAGCAGTGGGCCGAAGCGACCGCGATGAAGACATCGGATGTTGTGGCGGTGGTCAATCGGCTGCAGGTTGCCGATCGTCCATTCTGGAATTTTGCTCCTGCACTGCGATCGATGAAGGATCTCGCGCACGAAGCGACCAGCCTGCTGCCGCTGGTTCTGGTCGCGGCAATCGTCGTGCTCGTAGGCTATTACCTTGCACGGTTGGCAGCTTTGATGACCCGCAAGCTCACCAGCCGCAGCGTCGACAGCCAGTTGCTGCAGCAAGTCGCCGGCAATGTCGTGGGTGTCTTGATATTCATCGTCGCGTTTTACATCGCCCTGCGAGTCTCCGGCCTAACGCGCCTCGCGGTCACCTTGTTGGGCGGCACCGGTCTGGTGGGGCTGGCGATTGGGTTTGCATTCCGTGACATCGCCGAGAACTATCTCGCCAGCATTCTGATCTCGCTGAATCATCCCTTCCGAGTTGGTGACTTAATCGAAGTCGGCGACGTTGGCGGAAAAGGGGCGATGGGGTTTGTCCGCCGCGTCACGATGCGAGGGACGATTCTGAGCACGCTGGAGGGAAACCAAATCCAGTTGCCCAATAGTACGGTCTACAAAGGGATGGTGACCAACTACACCGCGACGCCACTTAGCCGGCTCGACTTCTCGGTCGGGGTAGGTTTTGAGGATTCGATCGGCGAGGCGCAAGACCTGATCATGCAGGTGTTGACGCAACACGAAGCGGTCGTGAGTGAACCGGCACCGATGGTTCTAGTCGAATCGCTCGGTTCGGCGACGGTCAATTTGAAAGTCTATTACTGGTTCGATTTGACGAAGAACTCCGGATTAAAGGTCGGCAGTTCGATCATCCGCCAAGTCAAACAATCGCTCACCGCGGCGGGGATCACGATGCCCGACGAGGCTCGCGAATTGGTCTTCCCTCACGGCGTACCGGTTCAAATCAGCGAAACGCCGGTCGGCGGGGCACCAAATCCGCCTGCGATTCCGCAACCCAAGCCACAGCCGAGCGAAGCGGTGGTGAACCGTGGCGAGGGGGATCTGGAAACCGAACGGACCGATGTGATGAAGGCGACCGATGGAGATGAGACGATCGCGGGTGAAGCGAATTTGATCGAGTAGATCAGATCGTCTCCGCCGGTGCGTTATGAAAGTCTTGCCGTGCGTAACCGCAGCGAGTTGGCGATCACCGAGACGCTGCTCATACTCATCGCGGCGGCCGCAATCATCGGGCTCAACAACATCCCAAAGACCGGGTACAACAAGCCTGCCGCGACCGGAATCCCTAACGCGTTGTAGAAGAAGGCGAAGAAGAGATTCTGGCGGATGTTGCGCATCGTCTTGCGACTCAGGGACCCCGCCGCCGCCACGCCGCGCAAATCGCCGCCGACCAACGTCACGCCCGCCGATTCGATCGCCACGCCGGTCCCCGTTCCCATCGCGATGCCGACGTTTGCTTCGGCGAGTGCGGGCGCGTCGTTGATTCCATCTCCGCACATCGCCACGATCTTTCCATCGCGTTTCAGTTGGCGGATGAATTCGTGTTTGTCGGTCGGCGAAACACCCGCGTGGAATTCGTCGATACCTAGCTTCTTTGCGACCGCTTCGGCTGTCGCTTCCGCATCGCCCGTCAACATGACGACCTTCAAACCCAGTTCGTGTAACGTCTGTAGCGCCGCGGGAGTGCTCTCTTTGATCGGATCGGCGATTGCCATCGTCGCCGCCAACTTGCCGTCGATCGCGACGAAGACGACCGTCGCCCCTTCGGCTTGGTGAGCTCGCGCGTTCTGCCGTCCCAAATCGATATCCGAGACTCCCTGATCGGCCAGTAGGTCCGCGTTGCCAATCAACACCTTCGTGTGATCGACGCGTCCCGAAACACCACCTCCCGTAACGCTTTCGAAATTCGTCGCCTCAGCTACTTTCAAATCGTCCCCCTTCGCCCTGCGAACGACCGCTTGAGCCAACGGGTGTTCGCTTTGAGCTTCCACCGCAGCGGCAAGCTCCAGGACATCGGCGGTCCTCCAATCGCCAAAGGTCTCGACGTGGGTGACTTCCGGCCGTCCCTGCGTCAGCGTGCCCGTTTTGTCGACGACGATCGTGTCGACCTTTTCCATCACCTCCAGAACTTCCGCATTTTTGATCAGCACACCATCCTTCGCCCCGCGTCCGACGCCGACCATCACCGACATCGGTGTCGCCAGTCCCAACGCACAGGGGCAAGCGATGATCAGGACCGCGACCGCTGCGACAAAGGCATGCGCCAGCTGTGGTTCTGGCCCCCAGACGGCCCAGCCGATAAATGCGACGATCGCCGATGCGATCACTGCCGGGACGAAATAGCGGGCAACGACATCGACCAGCTGTTGGATCGGCGCTCGGCTGCGTTGGGCGTCGGCGACCATCTGCACGATCCGATTGAGAACGGTATCACCTCCGACGCCGACAGCTTCCATGACCAGAGCCCCGGTCTGGTTCAACGTCCCGCCGGTGATTTCATCCCCTTCGGCTTTCGGAACGGGAACCGGTTCGCCTGTTAACATCGATTCGTCGACGCGGCTCGCCCCGCTGACAACGCGGCCGTCGACCGGGACCTTCTCTCCCGGACGCACTCGCAATCGGTCCCCCTTGCGGACCGCATCCAAAGCCACTTCCTCGTCTCCGTTCGCGTCGATGCGAGTTGCCGTTTCGGGAGCCAATTCCATCAACTCTCGAATCGCGCTGCCGGTCTGCAGCCGGGCGCGCAGCTCCAGCACTTGGCCGAGCAAAACCAAGGTGATGATCACCGCAGCCGCTTCGAAATAGAGGGGCGGTGCACCGTTTTCATAGAACGCCTCGGGAATCACGCCTGGCAACAAGACGACCACAAGACTAAAGAAGTAGGCGGCCAAGCTGCCGACGGCGATCAGCGCGAACATGTTCAGGTTGAGCGTGCGAAACGACTTCGCTCCGCGAACCAACAACGGCCACCCGCACCACCAAACGACCGGCGTTGCCAACGCGAACTGCAGCCAACCAAACGCGGTTTGGGTCATCCAACTACTGACATTGATGCCGATCATCGGTCCCATCGCAATGATCAGCAATGGCAACGACAACGCGACACCGACCCAGAATCGCCGTCGCATGTCAGCGTATTGCGCTTCCTCCGCACGGTTCTCCCGTTCGACCACTTTCGGTTCCAGATCCATGCCACAGATCGGGCAATCGCCGGGGCCTACCTGTTCGATTTCCGGGTGCATCGGGCAGGTGTAGATCGCATCGGGATTTGACACGGCACCGGTCGACTTGGTCGATGAGCCACCATTGCCACCGCAACAGGAATGTTCACCGCCGGCGCCGAGGACGCGAAGGCCTTGCGATTTTTGCTTCCGCGCAGCGAGGACCCCTGCCGGATCGTTGTCAAACTTTCGTTGGCAACCCTCGCTGCAGAAGAAGTACTCCTCCCCGTTGTATTGGCTGTGCCGCGAGTCGGCGACATCGACCGTCATTCCGCAGACGGGATCGGTCGCGGTGCTGCTCTTCGTTTCCATCGTTTCATCCTTCGCTGTCGTATTGGCATCTGGGCATTATACCGTTCCCTGGTATGCAACTTGCATTCCGGGTTGGCAGCGGCGAAGGGCGTCGCGCCACCACCTTATGCAAAGGAGGAACCCAAATGAGTACGGCAACCGCCAACCGACAAGACTGCATCAAAAACTGTCAACAATGCCAAACCATGTGCGCCGATCAACTGACCAGCCACTGCTTGGTCGAAGGGGGCGAACACCTTCAGCAAGAGCATGTGCAATTGATGCTGGATTGTATCGCTGCATGCAAGGCGTGCATTGACTTCATGAGCCGAAATAGCGAATACCACGCCTTTTACTGCAACGCCTGCGCGGAGGTTTGCAAAGCGTGCGCCGACAATTGCGAAAAGGTTGGTGACATGGATTCGTGTGTCGCGTGTTGCCGCAAATGCGAGCAGAGTTGCTCTGCGATGGCAGCGGCGTCGCTCAACGCCTAACCGATCGTCATCGGTGCAACGCTAGCCTCTTCTATGCAGGACGCGGCACGCGGTCTTGAGAAACAGGCCGCTTCCGCTTTCCGCAGTTAAACGCCCACCGATTTTCCATGCAAGGTGACAGTGCCTGACATGGTGCACGGCCTTGCATCGGTGGCCAATCAGCCCCGGTTGTCGTGAAACCTGTGGCGTCCCACGTGGCGTCCCACGGGGCCGCATCGCGCGAAGTGCGGGGCGGGTTGGCGTTCACGTCGTGCCCAGTGGAACCACGCACGTGACGTTGCCAGTCTCGATGAGGCCTCGCATACATGCTTGGTAAATCGAAAGAGATCGCTCTCTTCGAGTCCTTCGATCGCCACCTGTTCCACAAAATCGAAACCGCAAGCAAGCACTTCCGCTTGGAAGACCTTCTGGTCCGCGCGCATGTGACCGAACAAAAAGATGCGGGACACATCGTGAATATGGTTGAAGTCTATCAGGACCAAGCGGTGGTCCATCTCTGAAATCGGGAGTGATCGATGGGGTTCGATGCGGTGCCGCCACGGGACTGTCCCTTCTTACTGGTGGGGCCGTGGAATTTAGGCTCGAGTAAGCAGCGCCTGAGTCTGCACAAGAAAATCCCCGTTCAGGGAATCGGGAGTGCGATTCCCTGCGGGGATTTCGTGGTGGGGCATATCGTCCATTCAACAGGCAGGAACGTATTCTATCATTGGCCTGCCGGACGAAGCGGACTCTACTTCTTCGCGACGCTGCGTTGGATCGAGTGCTCCTTGCCATCGACGGTCACGTTGCGGGCGATCAACATCAACCGCTCTTTCACGCGTACGGCAGGGCCGCTGACCGTCAACTTGCTATCCTTCTTCACGTCGAACGGAAGGTCGTCCTTCGGTCCCATGTCGACCAACAGTTTTTTATCGCCGTCGGTTTTCAGTTTGGCAAGTTGGTGCGTCTTGCCGCGGACGTCGACGGTCTTGATGTCCGATACCGTCCCGGAGAATTTGCGACCGCTGCGGTCGATCGATCGTTCCTTACCATCGGTGGTTAGCTTGCAAGCTATCAGAAAACGCTTCTCGCCAACCGTCATCGGCGCACCTTCGGCTTGCAGGTCTTGGCCCAAGCGAGGCATCTTGTCGATTTGATCGGCGGGGCCAAGGTCGACGATGACGTTTTCACCCTTCTTACTGTCCTTCAGCACAACGACGATGTTGGTTCCTTGTGGCGTCTTCACCTCCTTGGCTGCTTTGACTTCGCCCGATCGCTTAACGACCTTCGAACGCTTCGACTTTTGTTCGTCTTGCGCCTTGTTTCGACTTTGGCGATCCTGCTTCGCCGCGTTGTCGGCGTCCGATTTTGTAAAGCCGACGTAGTTGTAGGTCTCGTACACGCCGTCCGAATCGGTGTCGCTGTACTCCGCAAACGCATCGTAGACGCCATCGTTATCGTGATCAAAATAGGCGGCTGTGTAATCGAAGTAGCCGTCGCGGTCGTAGTCGCTCGCATCCTGGTATCCCGAATCGTAGTAGTCGTAGAACCAGTCGTTGTCGGCGAATTGGTCATCGTAGTAGCCGTGGCTGTTGGTCGACCAATCGATATCGTTGTCTTGGTCCGAGGAGGTCCGTGCGTCCGCGGCATCATACGTTTCATCGTCCCAGCGACCGATCGCTTCGTCGGTTGGGTTGTAGTCGTTGCCGTCGAACCATTCGCTGACGTCATACCACGCATCGTCTTCGTAATACGGTGTGTTGTCCCCAAACTCTTGATCCGCGGCTCGAACTTGTGGGGCAACGGCGAATGGCGTGAACGTTCCGATGGCGAGCGCGAGTACCCAGCGACGGCGTTTTGTGGTTTGTTGCATCTTCATTTGTGACAGTCCTCCGATAAGAGAAAATAGATGGACGGTCGCTAGAAGTGAGCGACCAACATCGACGTAATGTTGGGGGAGATTCCGTTGCAGCCTGCGTGCCAATTCGCCGAGAAGTCGGAGATTGAATTGGCTTCCAAACCTATGGGGCCGATGGTCCTGTTCTGAGGTGACGGCAATTGCTGGGGTTATTCCACGCGATGCCGGATTTCGAATCGAGCGGCAATGTTACGATCGAGAGGGGCGGACTTGTTCGACCACTTGAACTGCGTGCTTCTCTGGCTGAATCCCGTGGCCGAACCTCGCTGCGTAAACCTGAGTCGCCTCTGCGCCCAGCAGCACGATCATCGCGCTGTAGTAAACCCAGACAAGGATCACTGCCAACGAAGCGGCCGCTGATCCCAACTGAGCTCCGGGTTCGCTGAAGCCAAAATAAATCTGCATGCCATAACGCCCCACCAAAAACAACGCTGTCGTTATTGCCGCGCCGACCATCACGTCGCGCCACCGGACGTCGGCGTCGGGCATGAATCGAAAGATCGCCGCGAAGATGGTGAAGACCACCGCAGCTTGAACGCCGTAGTTGATGGTGCGAGCGACGATGCCGCTGATCCCGATCCACTCTCCCAATTGTTGGCCCGCGCTGGAAAGAACCGATGAGACGACGAGGGAGACGAGCAGCAGGAATCCCAGCCCTAAGATCATCGCAAAGGAGAGCAGGCGTTTGCTGAGGATCGTCCACAGCGTGGAGGCATTGGGATCGGGTTTGACTTCCCACACGCGGTTAAGTGCATCATGCAGCGCTCCGACCACACCCGTCGCACCGACGATGATGCCCAAGAAACTGATCGCCGTCTTCCACCACGTGCCGCTCGATTCGCGGTTCTGCTGCAAAATTGTGGTGATCCCGTCGGCAGCCGCCGGATTCCCAAGCATGTCCGCCGCCTGTTCCTCCAACACCGCTTCCGCTTTTGCGTGGGCCCTGTCGCTTTCGTAGGCGACCGATAAGCCGTAGGTGAGCACCGATAACAGCAGGTACAGCAGCGGTGGCAGGGCAAAGGTTGTGTAGTACGCTAGTGCCGCCGCGAGCGTGGTGCAGCGGTCTTTGGAAAACTCCGAAAAGGTCTGTTTTAGGAAGTCCATGCGATTGCCGAGTTTGGAGTGCGATGCGTGCGTCTGCCGGGCAAAACCCGCAATCGACATTCTCGGCCGCGGATTCGACAGACACTCGGCTCGCAAATCGCATACCGGCCCTGCCAGCAGCGATCGACGCCAAGGCGCTCGGCGATCGCGCTGTCCAATCATCCAACAGGTCGGTCGAAGAACGAACAGCGATCGGCAAAAGCGGAAGGGGCCAAATCGGCTCCGCTCATCCGCTGCGGCTAATCGCAGCTAGCGGTTTCGATCGTTTAGGGCATCAACACTTTTGTCGGCACTGGACGCTGACGTCGCGCGCGCTGCAGGCGCAGGTTTCGGAGTCGCGATCGCAAGTGGAATGTACGCGTAGCCATCGGACTGTAGATTCACAATCGCAGTCAGCGCAGAAACCGCGACGTCGATGAAGTCGGCGACTTCGTCGGGGGCACCGCCTTGACCGTTTAGTGCTTGACCACAGACGAAAAGTTCGACGCCAGCATCATGCAGTTGCCGCAACAGCTTCAGGTTGGGATTGCTCGCCGTTTTGAACTTTGCGGTGTAAGCGTCTTCATTCAACACCGCCAGCGTTGCGCCACCGTGAAAGACGACAGCGATCTTGGCAGCGGCAGGTTTCGCTCCGGCACCAGCGTAGATATTGAGAAACCTCGCGAGCTTCTCGACTCCGGCATTCAATTGAGCGGGATCGCCGCCACCTGTCAGATCGACAACCAGTTTGGTGCCTGTCCGCGGCTGCTGAGCAGCGTCGGGCAAGTGAACGACGCCCCCATGGTTCGCAATGACGGGATAGATCAGCGGCCCCGATCGCCCCACTTTTTCATCGGCGGCCGTTTGGTGCCGCGTCTCTTTGCCATGCTCTAAACCTGCCTCGCGATCACCACCGTCGCCCGATGCAAGTCGTTCGCCCGTCGGCTGCTGTGCTGCTGCGGGTGCGATGGCCAGCAGGCCAACGATCAAAAAAGAAAACAAGGGAATGCTGCGAATCATTTGATGGCTCCATTGGGAGAGGTGGTGGGGAATCTGAAGGCGGTGGAGTTTGAGGTCAGTCGGATCGATGAGCGGTCCAAGCGTCCGACCGCGGAGGGGCGTCAGTTAATGAAGAGCTATCGCGCGGCTGGGAACTCGCGGCGAATAAGCTAACTTTCTTCGCGCTGCCTTTTTTCCGCTGGTGCGCGAATCACCGATTCTCCCGAGCGTGATGGAAGTCGAGGGAAGATGAGTTCGGGAAATTCGCCCTCCAGCGATTCCATGAATGCTGTCAGGTCGGCGACTTCCGCATCGGTCAGCTCGACGTCCAACTGAGTAGCCGCCATGACCCGACACGCTTCGGCCAATGAATTCACACGACCGTTGTGGAAGTAGGGAGCCGTAAGGGTGATATTCCGCAACGTCGGCGTTTTGAAGTGATGATCATCCGCCGAATCCCCCGAGGCATTGGAACGCCCGAGGTCGGCGGTCAATTCGTATTGGGTGACGTAATCGGAATCGGGAATCCGTGGGAACGGTGCGAACTCTGCCTCGCTATCGGGGCGCCAGCCATTCAGTGCCGGGCCGGAGTGACACTCGGTGCACCCGGTCGATTCGAACAGTTCCATGCCACGAATTTGAGCTGAACTCATGGCATCCTTCTGCCTGGCGAGATAGCGGTCCAAGGGAGCGTCCGGCGTGATCAGCACGCGTTCAAACGCAGCGATCGCGTCGACGGCGTTTTCAATCGTGACATCGCTATCGTCCCCATACACTGCTTGGAATTCTTGAATGTAGGCTGGAATGTCCTTGATGCGGCCGATCACTTGGTCGTGAGCGAGCATCCCCATTTCGACGTCGGCAACCATCGGGCCCTTGGCTTGTTCTTCTAGCGTTGCGGCGCGGCCGTCCCAAAACTGGGAGGCTTGAAACGCGGAGTTCCAAACGGTCGGCGCGTTGCGTGGCCCGGTCAGCCCGTCGACGCCCATCGAAGTTGCCCGGCCATCGTCGCCACCTTCCATTACATTGTGACAACTGTTGCAGGAGACCGTTCCCGTGGATGACAGACGAGGATCGAAGAAGAGCTTCTTCCCCAGTTCGATTTTCTCGTTTGTGTCCCCCGGTAAAGCGGCGGTCTTGGGCAGCGGGGCAAAATCTTGGGCATGGACGTCGGCGATTCCAAGTATCAGGATTGCGATCGCGAGTGGTTGGATGCGTGCTCTTGTCGTGTAATTCATGGTCGGTAAATCCAATGGAATGCGAAGGGGATTCGCGGGTGGGAGGGATTGGGTAGGGAGACGATCAGACGCGTCCACGCAGCATGCCGTGCCAGTAGAGTGCGGGAAGACCGAACTTCTTAAGGAGGAACATGCTGAAGCGCTCCTTCGACTGTGCAAACGGAAAGGTTTCCGCCGGCTGCCCGCTGTAGTCGAATTCGGCTAAGACCAAGCTGTCGTAGCCGGTCACCACGGGGCAGGATGTGTAACCATCATAACTTGCAGTCAGCGGTTCCTGTTGGATTAGGGAGAGTAGGTTGTTGACCAGCACGGGAGCTTGCTTGCGAACCGCCGCTCCCGTTTTGGATGTCGGCAAACTCGAAGCATCTCCGATTCCGAAGACGTTGCTAAACCGCGTGTGTTGCAGCGTATGTTTGTCGACATCGACCCAGCCTGCTTCGTCAGCCAATTCACTGTTGGCGACAAAATCGGGGGCACTCATCGGCGGTGTGACGTGGATCATGTCATATTGGATGATTATCTCTTCGTCGGTATCCATGTGCCGATAGACAGCTTCTTTCGTTGCCGATCGGATCTCGACAAGGTTATGTCGAAAACGAGGTTCAACGCCCTTTCGCGCCGCCACCTTTTCGAGCACCTCGCGATACTGATCCACCGCAAACAGACGGGGACCCGCGGTCGTGAAGATGACTTCAACGTCGTCGCGAACTCCATTGCGACGGAAATAGTCCTCCGCCAGATAGCAGATCTTTTGTGGAGCCCCACCGCACTTGACTGCACCGGCAGGCTGCGTGAACAACGCCACCCCCTGTTTCATGTTGCGAATCGATTCCCAAGTGCTGGCCACTGTCTCGATCGAATAATTGCTGCACACCCCCTCCTTGCCGACAGCCTCCTTCAGGCCTTTGACCTTGTCCCAATTGAGCTGAATACCGGGAGCAACGATCAGGTAGTCGTAGCTGATCGTTTCGCCATCGCGAGTCGCCAGATGATTGGATTGCGGCGTGAACGTATCGACAAAGCTCTTGATCCAAGTGACACCGTAAGGGATCAGATCAGCCTCGTCGCGTCCCGATTCTTCGGGCTTGAACATTCCTCCGCCGACCAAAGTCCAAAGCGGTTGATAGTAGTGCTTTTGTGACGGTTCGATGATCGCGATGTCAAGCGACGGGTTCGCGTTTCGCAGTCGCGCGGCAACCGTGATTCCGGCCGTTCCGCCACCGACGATAACGATTTGATGATGACTCATGAAACTTGGCCTCAAGGGTTAGAAGGAGTGGGAGGACATCGATCGCTTGTCGGTTGCTGTTCCAGCACGCCGCCAAAGCATTTCGCGAACTGCAATCCAAACGAAAGAGCGCGTTGCGTGTTGGGATCGCGGATCGCACCCAACAACCCGAATACACCAACGCGATTCGGGACCGGATGCTCACACGTACCGCGATGGCAACTCGAGAGTGCGGATCCGGCCATCCCCACCGTCGATACCGAGTGCTCGCTGAGAACATCGGACTTCAGCAAATAACCGATTCGATCGAGTTCCTCTTTACGGATATGACCGCCCAAGTACAACGCAGCGTGCAGCCCTTGTCGGACGCTTTGTTCCAAGTCGATGCCTTCGGCTTTCACCTGCGTTGCCCATTCGTCGAAGACATCGACGGCGGTTGCGATCAGGTTCGGCAGTTCATCCAACAACGCACTCCCTTCGGCGAGTTTCGGCAACCGAGCGACCAGACGCTCGAGGGCTTCCAAATTCGTCGGTTCAGTGATCTGAAGCAGCAGTTGCATCAACTGCGTTCCACGCTGTTCGATGTCGATTCCCGCCTGCGACGCGTTGCGACTGACCGCATCGAAAACATCGACCGCGATCGCCAGCAGATTCGGCAACTCACCCGCGGCGGATAGCGTCTGATCGAGCGTCTCGGCATGATCCAGCAATCGATGCAGGACTTCCGTCGTGTGCTGATCGTTCAACCGATCGGCCAAAGAAGGTCTTTGAACTGTCGTTTCCATGAATGGTCTTTCCGTTAGGTTCCCAAGCGTAAGTCGTCGACGAGGATCGACGACTTTGAAAACAGGACGCAACTCAATCGCGACTTGCGTTTCTAAGCGTTCAGCTGCTCATCGCGTGTTGCGGTTTTACGCTCGGCAGTCCCGCCGCTTTCCACGCGTTGTAGCCGCCGGTGAGATTGACCACGTCCTTGAAACCAGCGGCTTGCAAAACGCTGACACCGATCGCCGACCGGGCTCCGCTGCGGCATTGCACCACCAATTTTTGGTCGCGGGGCAGTTCCGCAAGCGTGGCGGGCAGGCGACCGAGGAAGCGATGCTCCGCCGCGGCGATATGGCCTTCGTTCCACTCCTCGTCGGAGCGAACATCGATCAGCTTCACATCGCCCGTTTCGATCTTTGCGGCCAGTTCGTCAGGGCTGCACGTCGGGTACGATTCGCTCGCCAAACCTTGCGACCGGACTTCGTTGGTATCGAACGCGCCAAGGATTTCCTCGACGCCGATCTTATGCAACACGCGTGCCGCTTCTTCCAACTGATGTGGTTCGCAGATCAGGTAGGTCGGTTTGTCGTAGTCGAGTAACCATCCAGCCCATGCCGCCAGCATCCCCATCGGGATATTGATCGTTCCGGGGGGATGCGCTTTGCCGTAGTCCGCGGCGGCGGACAAATCGACGACCGTTCCCGCTTGCACCGCGTCGGCGAGTCCCGCGATCGGCAGCATGTTGTGATGATGTCCCGCCCCGAGAACGCGTGGGCCTTCTTTGTTCACCCGCTTCATCACCGCAAAGTACTTTGGCGCTTCGGGTTGGTCGGCCAAGATGTACCGCACGAAAGCCTCTTCGTCATCGAACTGCAGCGCCGGATTGAACAGCTTTTCATAGCCGACAGTCGACGACGGGATCGCTCCCAATCCCTTGCCACAAGCGCTGCCGGCACCGTGGGCTGGCCAAACCTGCAGATAGTCGGGGAGTGCTTTGAATCGCTCGGCCGACTTATAAAGATCGCGCGCTCCCGGTTCCGCGGTCCCCGTCAGTCCCGCCGCTTCTTCCAGAAGGTCGGGGCGTCCGATCGATCCGACGAAAACAAAGTCGCCGGTGAAGATGCCCATCGGCTTGTTCGCGCCACCTCCTTCGTCGGTCAACATGAACGAAATGCTCTCGGGCGTGTGCCCCGGCGTATGCAACACATCCAAACGGATGTTCCCCACCATAAAATGATCGCCATCGTGCAACAGGACGCTCTTGTATCCGTCGAGATACAGATACTTCCAATCGGCGGGGCCTTCATCGCTGACGTAGAGCGTCGCGTCGACGCGATCGGCCAACTCGCGGGCCCCCGAAACGTAGTCGGCGTGGATGTGTGTCTCGACCACTCCGACTAGCTTCAGCCCCTCTTTCGCTGCCATCGCGAGGTACGGCTCGATGTCACGGCCTGGATCGACGACAACGGCGACCTTATCGCGTTGACAACCGACCAGATACGAAGCGTGAGCAAGTTTTTCGTCGTAGAAATATTTGAGCAACATGATTGGGTTCTCCCTTGCTAGAAACCGAGTTCTTTACAACACCACCGATTTGAAAATCACAAAGACCGCGACCAATACGACCGCGATCGAAAACGTTTTTTGCAGCGTCGGACCCTTCAGCCGCTTGGCAACGATCCCGCCGATCCACATCCCCAAAAATCCACCCGCCATGAATTGCAACGTCGTTGTCAGCGACAGTTCGTTTCCACCGGCAATGTGCGACGCGACTCCGCTGATGCTGACCAACACGATCACAAACAGCGAAGTGCCAACGGCTTGATGGATCGCCATCCCGCTGAAGATCACCAGTGCAGGGACGATCACAAATCCGCCGCCGACGCCAAACATCCCCGACAGCACACCGGTCATCAGACCGACAGCGACCAATAGGCGTGCGCAACGAGACGTTAGGATCAGTTTCCCATCGGCATCGCGCTGGCATGCGCTGCGATCGGGGCCCGGTTCGTCTTCCGTCGTGCAAACGCCGCTGGGGAGCGTCGGATTGCATGCCTTGGACCACATCCTTTGAGCGACGACAAACATCAACAATGCGAACATCACCAGTAAGACATTGGCGGGAACCAGCGTCGAGAAATACGATCCGATTGGAGCCCCCAGCATCCCGGCGACAGCAAACAGCAGCCCCGTTCGCAGTTCCACTTCTCCGCGAATCAATCTTGGGATCGCACCAAACAAAGCGGTTCCGCCCACTGCGGCCAGCGATATGCCAACCGCTTCGCGAGGGCTGAACGAGAGTCCGTAGACCAGCAGCGGAACGGCGAAGACTCCTCCGCCTCCGCCGGTCAGTCCCAAAGCAAACCCGACGACGACGCCGAACAAAATCGCTAGCCCCAACATGATCGTTCTCCTTGCAGTGAAACGCCGTCCGGCAGCGGTCGCTGACGTCTTCGTTCTTGGGGATCACATGGTTTGCACATGGCGAGACTCAATGCGTTGGAAAGGAAGCAAATTGCTGTCGCTAAGGAACGTAGGCGCGTTAGGTCGCGATTTAGCGATGTGTTAAGTGTCGCTTTAGGACTCCGGGGACTTCGTGGGAAAAAACGCGAATGAAAAGCTTCAATTCACGCTAGCAAGCCGTAATTGGTCGCGACGCCTCTTTTGAGATCGTTTGCGTAGCCAACAGAACTCTTGCATCAACACATTTAATATATCGTAACGTCACGATATGGCAATGCATTGGTTGTTCTGAATTGGAGGGATTTTTTTTGGGAACGCTGACGCCGGAGACGGAGAACGCGGAAGGACAACATCGCGATAGCAGCGTGCGTTGAACGCGTTGGCGATCGAGGGAATGGTCCCTTAGAGAACATCGCCGCCCGAGAGGCGTTAACGGTTTGCGAACTGGACAATTTGTTGCACGTTCATCGCTCCCGATTGCTGCGCAACCGGAACGCCCGCTTTGAACAAGATCATCGTGGGGATTCCGGAAATGCCGAACTGACCCGCGGTCGCCGGCGCCTGTTCGGTGTTCAGCTTGGCAAGCAGGATTTTGGGGGAAAGTCTCGCAGCGGCTTCCGCAAAGGCGGGCGCCATCATCCGGCAGGGACCACACCACGGCGCCCAGAAGTCGACGAGGACTGGCAGCTCGGTTTTGGCGATGAATTTCGCGAACGAGCTTTCGGTCAGATCGATCGGATGCGATGGCAACAGCGGCTGTTTGCACCGACCACAGATGGGACCGTCGGCCAACTTTGAATCGGGCACTCGGTTCACCGACGCACATGCAGAGCATACAAAATTCACGGTATCGATTCCTGTTGAACCAATCGAGTTGACGGATGGTTTGGAGATGACGTTTGCGTGTTTACGAAAATCAGCCGTTTGCATTCGGAAGCGATTGACTGGCAGTCTGCGACGGCAATGCGTGCCGGCTGATACGATCCTTTGAAATCAAGTTTTGGTCTGGCAGACGCGCGTGGGGCTTTCTATTCCCAACCTTGATTCTGCTAGACTGTCGATCGCCGCGCCGACGCATCGAAGCCCTCCTCGACGGAAAGCAACTATAGATATGGATATTATCGACGTCCCTCAATTGGTCCGCAATGCCGATCGGTTTCGTGAAGTCGTCGCCGTTTTGGCGAAACATGGACTGGCCGACTGGCTCTCCAGCGTTCCGCTCCCCTGGCTCGACCGCTTGCGTCGCAACGCTCCCGTCGAAGAGGAGGAGGATCTAACGACCGAAGAACGGATTCGGCTGGCGTTGACCGAGCTGGGGACCACTTATATCAAGCTTGGGCAAGTGCTGAGCACCCGGCCCGATCTCGTCGGGCAAGCGCTCGCCGACGAGCTGGCACAGCTGCGTGAGAACACACCGGCCGACGAACCGGCGGCGGTGATCGAAGCGATCCAATCGGAACTCGGCGGCAGCGTCGAGGAGCTGTTTGCGGAATTTGAAACCACCGCGATGGCATCGGCTTCGATCGGCCAAGTCCATCGCGCGACAACACATGCTGGCGAACCGGTTGTCGTGAAAGTGCAGCATCCCGGCATCGAACGTCGGATCGTGAACGACCTGGAGATCATGCTCAAGCTTGCTGAACTGGGCGAGCAACAATCGATGCGGCTGCGGCAATATCGCCCGGTCCAAACGACGCGCGAATTTCAGAAGACGCTTCTTCAGGAACTCGACTTCGGCCGCGAAATGCGGAACATGGAAACGTTTCGCAGAAACTTTGAAAAAAATCGGGAAGTGCGATTTGCGAAACCGTATCCCGAACTGAGTTCGCGGCGCGTGCTGACCATGGAGCGTTTCGATGGGATCAGCGTCTCCGATAAGGAGCAGCTGCAACAATCGGGGGCCGACCTTCCAGAGATCGCCCGCCGCGGAGCGAATCTGTTTGTCGAGATGATCTTTCGCGACGGCTTCTACCACGCCGATCCCCATCCAGGCAACATGATCGTCCTGACGGCCTCCGGAACATCAGAACAAACAACCGACGCGGTTTTGGCTGTTCTCGATTGCGGGATGGTCGGAAGAATCGACGAAACGTTGCGAGACCAACTGGAAACGGCGTTGATCGCCGCCGTCGGTCAGGACTCCGCCAAGATCACCAAAGTTGTCGCCCGGATCGGTGAAGTGCCACGCGATTTCGACGAAGCGGCGATGCATGGTGCGATCCAGGAATTGATCGAAGACTACGCCCATCAAACGCTCAACGAATTCGACCTCAGCGGCTGTCTGCATCAAATCGTCGAGATCATTCGCGAGCATCGGATCTACTTGCCCGCCAAGGTGGCGATGCTGTTGAAGGTGCTGATCATGCTCGAAGGGACGTCGCAGCAATTGAGCTCCGATTTCTGCCTTGCTGAAATCATCAAGCCCTACGGACGGCAGGCGATGTTGCATCGCTTCTCCGCCAAGAACCTTTACGGGCGGCTGAAGTCCAACGCCGAGGACTGGCAAAACCTTGTCGAAATGCTCCCTCGGGATGCTGCCGAAATCCTCGACAACTTCAAGCGAGGCAAGTTCGACGTCCATCTGCAACATCGCCGCTTGGAACCGATCGTCAACCGGCTGGTGATGGGGCTCCTGACCGCCGCGTTGTTTGTCGGATCTGCGTCGATGTGCAGTAGCGAGGTCCCGCCGACGATTCGCGGCTTTTCAATACCAGGATTTTTCGGCTGCGCGATCGCGATTGCGATGGGTACCGGGATCTGGCGCGACGTCCGCCGATCTTCGCGTTATTCGAGCGAAGATTAGCGTATTGGCTCGCTGTATCTCCACTGCATCGGCATCGTCTCCATCGTTTTCTTTGACGAGGTTGTGACGACGGAGTCGATCACCTATTGAACGAAGCTGACGACAGCGAGGGAAGGCATGTTGCAATCGCACGAGGCCTTCACTGGTTGAGGCGACGTTGAGGAAGCGAAGGCCTGGGGCGGTTTAGGAGCTTCCTTCGAGGCAGCTGAGCCTGCGTTAAGGCAACGCGTTCGGTTCCAACAATAGGAGCGATTGAGCGGCACGGATCCGCACGTCGAGATCTTCATCGTCGAGCATTGCAAGCAGGGTGTCGCGTGCACCGGCGAGCCTTGCGTGACCGCAAAATTCCGCTGCGAAAACCCGTACCGCGGGATCCTCGCTGTGCAGCGCGGCCTGCAGTTGCTTTCCAGCCGCTTCATCGCCGAGTGTTGCCATCGTGGCGACGAAGAAAATCTGATGCGTCGAGTCGTCGATGGTTTTCAACCGGTCTCGCAGTGCGGGGAGGTCGCTGGCTTGGCCGACGACCGCCAGGATCCATGCCGCGATGCGAGCCGTGTTGTCGTCTTCGTTCGCCAATTGTTGACGCAGCAAAACCAAGGCGGCGGTGTCGCCCGATCGCGCCAAAGCCGCCGCAGCCAACAATTGCTTGATGGAGTGGTCCGTGTTCTGCATGTGTTCACGCAACAATTGGCCATCGCCAGTTTGGGAGATCTTGAACAGCGATTCGCACGCATGCCCATGCCCGTGGGGATCTTCGTCGGCCAAAATTTCCAACAGCACGTTGGCGGCCGATTTGTCCCCAGCGCGAAACAGCTCGCGGGCGATGCCACAACGGTGTTGCGCGTCTTCGGTGGTCGACAATCGTGGGGTGAGCGCCGTGCGAACCTCGTCCCCTTGACCCGCCAACGTCAACGCTTCGGCGGCGTGCATTGAAGGCCAAAACTGGTCGCTGGAGAGTCCCGTCTGCAAGACTTGCACGATCTCCGTTCGGGCTGCTTCCGAAAGCCTCGCCTCACCGGCTTTCACAAGCCCTGCGGAAAGGACGACATAAAGTATTGGCAACCAAGCGGCTGAGTTCGATCGCATGGGGAGCGCTCCTGAGTGGCGAAGGCGGGGAAGAATTCGTCTATTCGTCGTGGGATTGGGATGCACCAAATCCGCGTTCGAAATGTTCGAGCGATATCGTTGGACAGAGGTTAGGACGCAGCATTGCATCGATCGAATCGACGTCTTTGAATCCCGTTCCGGTCACGAGGCAAACGATCGTTTGATCGGGCTGGACGATCCCCTTGTCGATTGCGTCAATCAAGCCAGCCAGCGGGACTGCGCCGGCCGGTTCGCTGAAGATCCCTTCTTTGCGCGCCAGTTCGCGTTGGGCCAGATAAATGGCATCATCCGGCACTAGCACTCCCGTGCCGCCGCTTGCCCGACAGGCGGCGATCACGGCATCGCCGTCGATGACCGTAGGAACTTGCAGCCCGCTGATCTTCGTCGCGCATTGGGTAATCTGGGCGTGATCGCTGCCGTCACGAAGCGGACCTGCAATCGTGTTATTACCGATCGGTTGCACGCAGTGAATTTTTGGCGTGGGAAGCGTGGCATGTTGCTCCATGGCAGCGCTAACGCCACGCGCGACGGCCAGTGTTAAGCCACCACCACCGGCACATGAAAAAATGTGGTCGGCATGTTGTTCCGTCGATGCTAGTTGGTCGATGATCTCACGACCGAGTGATTCGACGCCGCGCATGCCGATCGGACTGTAATGGTAGGCGCTGATTTGCAGTTGAGCATCGGGTTGATTGCCCATTCGTTGCAAGCACTCAAAGGTTGCTTGCGTGATCTGAGCGTCGAGCCCAAATCCACGAACCCTGCAAATTTTCGCACCGTACGCCAACATCTGCCTCAGCTTTCCATCGGGCGCCCCGTCGACAATCGCGATCGTGCATTCCATTCCGGTTGCTGCGCTGTAGGCCGCCAATGCGGATCCTGTGTTGCCGCTGGAGGTTGCGATCACGCGGCGTTTTCCCTGCCGAAGCATGTCGGTCACCGCGGCCGCCGCAAATCGATCCTTATAGGATCCGGTTGGGTTGACGGTTTCCAACTTGAAAAACAAATTCTGCAAGCCCAGCGCTGGGCCGATGCGTTGGGAACGCAGAAGCGGCGTGTTTCCTTGGCTGAGGGTGATCTTTTCCATGGAAGTCTTTCGGAAACCAAATGGGAAATGAAACTGCAAAACGTCGCGTTGGCCACGCCCGTCGCGCGATACTTCGCTCGACGGAATGCTTGAATCCAACGCGTCTCTTGTACTGCTAGGATTCGGGGAACTCTTTGGGGAACTGTTTGTTTTTCAGTCGATAGGGACTCGATTGGTGTGTCCAGCCGCCGTCGATCTCTAGACAAGCACCGGTCATGTAACTGGCGTCGTCACTGGCCAACATCGCGATCGAGCGAGCGATCTCATCGGCACGGCCGAAACGACGCAGTGGGATCATACCCTCTGCAAATTGCCGCAACGCGTCGCTCACGTTCTCGCCATCTTCGCTGACATAATCGGCGCTCATCTCGGTATCGATCGCGCCGAGATTCAGGCTCAGTACACGGACGCCAGCGGGGCCGTAGAGCGTCGCCAGTTCGTAGGTCAACGAATCGAGACCTCCTTTGGCCGCGATGTAGGCGGGGCTGATGCCAGAGGCGAGTTTCGATTGAATGCTGGAAATGTTCAGGATCACGCCTCGCTGCGCGGGTTCCATCTCCGCAGCGCACCATTTGGCGAGGAACGCGGGAACGGTTAAACATACTCGCAAGGTTTGATCCCATTCGTCCACCTGCATCGCTCGCATCGTGCCGATCTTGCGCCACGCGGCGTTGTTGACCAAGACGTCGATGCGGCCCAGTTCTTGCTTGCAACGCGAGACCGCTGATCGAGTGAACTGGAGATCGGCAAGATCCCCCACGCATTGGATTGTGCGACGACCGAGTGTTTCGATCTCGGCAGTAATCGTTTGCAACGCCGTGGCGTTGCGATCGATCAGCAGACAATCGTAACCGCGGTTTGCGAATTCCAGGGCGGTTGCGGCGCCCAAGCCTTGCGCTGCTCCGGTGACAATGACAACGGGCCGGCTATTCATTCGTGGTTCCTGTTTCGGCGGGATCTTCTAATATCACGGCCAGACAATCGCCCGCTTCCACCGGTGGCAAGACGCGACGCGTGAACAAGCGGCCGGTCTGGGTCGAATAAATCGTTGTGGTGTGGGATGTGAACGGATCGTGCAGTCGTCCCAGTTCATCGCCGGGACGAACGGTGCTGTCTAGCGGGAGCGTCGGTTCGTAGAAGCCCGCATGCGGTGCGGGATAGTTGAGCTGCAGATGACCGCTGGTATCGCGATCGTCTTCGATAACGCAGCGATCGACCGGCGCGGCCGCGGCGGGCGAAGGGAGCATCTCGCACTGCGCCATGACTTGCAAACAGCCTGCCGTGTAAGCGGCGACTCCAGCGGCTTGGCAACCTCCGCCACCGCCCCATTCTGCATAGATCGCAGGAACGTTGGCGTCGCGTGCTGCCGAAAGCGAGCGTCCCGGCAGACTTGCCGTGGTGCCCCAGACGATCGGCAAACCGAAGGCCGTTGCCATCTGCCGCTGCTTCTGCAACGTCGACGGATCGGAGACCAACATGTAGCCGACCAGAGGAGAGATCTCCATCGCTAGCCCTCCGGTGTGTAGGTCGATCATCAAATCGGATTGCTGAATCAAGCCGGTGATCGCGTGGGCAACCTGTTGCGTCGGCGTCCCATCGGCTGACCCCGGAAACGTTCGCGCTAGGTCGAGTTGGTCTGTGCCCACTCGACTGTGGCGAAGGTATGCCGAGTGATTGGCGATAGGAACCAACGTCACCTTGCCGGTGAGCTGTTCGCGATCGATCTGGCCCGCCAAACGACGGACCGCCGCGATCGGTTCGTATTCATCGCCATGGATGCCAGCGAGAATCAATATTTTCGGACCGGGATGACGACCAACGATCTCGATAGGATGCAAGTCCATGTTGGAACTATCGTTCGTTGGAGGTGACGGAAGTGCATGCCGCTTCGGTATCGATTAGACGCCGGATCGTCGGTTCGCTCAAGAACGTATCGCGTTCTTCCTGCGACAATTGATAATAGGGCTCGGGAGCCATCAACCCGTCGCAACCGAGCGCGTTGAGTGTCGCGGTTACCGCGCCGAACAAGCTGATTTCGCGAGCGATCGTCAAGTAATTTGAGAGGTCGGCTTGCAACCGCGTCGCTTCTTCCCATTGCCCGGCATCGGCGGCGTCGGCCAACGCGCGGCTCTGTTTCGGGAAGAGTGCAAACAGGCCGTCCAAATTATCGGGAACCTGCATCCGAACCAAATCGGCAACTCGTTCGGGCTGGGCTGGCACCACGCGCGTTCGACTGCCGAAACGATTCCACAACTCGGTCGTCCATTCCCAATCGCGGGTGCATTTCAGCCCATGGATGTTCGGATGGGCCGTCACCTGTTCGACCAACTCCATCGACAACGCGGTGCCCGTCAAAACGGGCAGGTCGTACAGGAAGAGTGGTTTGTTCGCCGCGTCGGCCAACTTCAAATAGTAATGAATCAGCTCGCGCTCGCTGTACTTCATTAAGTAGGGCGTCAGCACGACCAACCCGTCGACAGGCTGTTGTTCCGCGACTTGGATCCGCTCAAGGGTCCGTTGGTAGCTGAGGTCCCCCACGCCGATCCAGATCTCCGAACGTCCCGCGTTGACGCGAACACTCTCTTCGATCAACCGCCGATAGGTCGCATCGGTCTGCAACTGCATCAGCCCCATCGTACCGGCGACCAACAATCCGTTGATTCCAGCGGCCAGCTGCGCCTCGATGTGAGCCGCAAGTCCAAGCTCGTGAAGGCTGCCATCGGGATGCAGCGGGGTACAGATCGCGGAAATCAAACGTGTGGACATATCGGGAACGCTTTTGTTAACGAAGTAGGGTGCGGAACAGATGCAGTTTGAGACGCGACGACGCCGCTATTATGGAGCTTCGTCGGTGGAGGATGGAGCCAAACGAAGCAGCGCATATTCACGCTGGCGATAGGCGTGATGGGCTCGCGTATAGGTCAAGATCATTTCTTTGGTCTCGCGGTCTTCCATCAGGTGGACGTGCGATAGATCCAGGCGTCCGCGAGCTTCATCCTCGGGGTTCTTCTGGTCGACGACGACCACGCTGGAACGGATCAGCTGCAGCGATTGTGGATCGACTTCGGCAATCACCAAGGGGAAACGGGGCAAGTTGCCATCGGGATTTTCTGGGGTGATGTTTCCAACCCAGAAGATGCGCCCGCTGCTGTGACGCATCAGTACCGACATGCTGCTAGGGGAATAGAAGGAGGTGCCGTCGTCATAGGCCCATCGCTTGGGCTCGCTCCATGTTTCTCCCTCGTCGTTGGAAACCGCAAACCATTTGCTCGAGGCAACGGTGGAGTCGTGCGAGTTGCTGCCGCGCATCACCATCAGGATCCGCCCATCGGTCGATTCAGCGATCGTCGGTTCGATCAGCCCACGAACGGTTTTCGCCGGATCCCCTTTGACTCGCGTCGGCATTCGCCAGGTGATGCGATTTTCGGCAGTCCAATTTCCGACCAACACAACCGCTTCGGTATAGGTGTGGGCACGTGGCGGTTGATAGAGTTCGCCCGCTTCGTCGAGAACCGTCATCTGGACTGGCTGCAACACGCGACCACTGTCGGTGACGATCGGCGCACAACCGTTGTCGCCAACATAGATCGCGTTCTTTCCGATCCAGAGATCTTCAAACGGATGTTTTGCGTCGAAGTCACCTTCGCCAACGATCGGATCGTCGCACAACCAGCTGGCACCGCCGTCCGTTGAAACACGATACCGCAAATAGTAGGTCTTCTGCGCGATCGGTGGCTCGTTGATTTTGGGATCCAGGTTCGGCGTGTCCAGTGCGTTGACGATCGCCACGACGCAGTTGCGATTCGGGTCGAGGGTCGAAGTCGTTGGATTGCGGCGGAACCCGGGCGTCAGGCCTCTGGCGAGAGCGTGGTGCGAACGGATCGGACTCCAGTTCTTGCCGTTGTCGTCCGATTGCCAGCTGGAGCTAACCAAGCGGTTCTTCGAAACGTCGCCGTAGATCGCTCGATAGTACGGCGAGATCGCGTCGGTGAGTTCGCGTTTGACGATGGTGACGCAGGGGGGCTGAGCGTCCGCAGCTGTTAGCTTTTGCGTGGACGAAAGAACGACGCTAATCGCCGCAATGATTAGGGAGAAATGTTTGAGGTGGTGAGTTCGCATGAGGTAGGACTTCCTTAAAGTGCGGTGGGGCGAGATGGAATCGAGGGAGGTGCGATGGGTGAAAATTGCCTGTGGGGGAAATCAACCGATAAGTGAAGCGAACATGTGTTTTTCGAGCAACGCGATTGCCGCTTCGGTTTCGCCAGCCATGATCATCCGGCACAGTTCGCGATGGTCGCCGAGGGTTTGCACCCGTTTTTTCCGTACCGTTTGCAGATCTTCGACCGGTGAGAGACTGAAAATCAGCTGGGCCGAGTGCGAATACATCTTCGTCAGTCGCGAGTTCCCCGAGAGGGCAACTAGCGCCTGATGAAACAGGTAATCGGCTTCGCAAAAGCCGAGTTCCATGTCGGCATCATGTAACGTTTGCATCGTTTCGCAGAGGTCCAACAGCGGCTTGAAGGCTTCCTTTTTTAGTCGCCGTTGAGCCGCCATTTTGATCGCGCCCGATTCGAGCACACAGCGAGCGTGCATGAGCTCTTCGAACTCGAAATCGCCGAGCATGGGAGCAAAGAAGCCCCCCTTTTTTCCAAGCGTCAGCAGACCATCGTGCTCCAACAGCACCATCGCCTCGCGAAGCGCACCGCGATGCACTTCCAGCCGTTCCGACCATTCGACTTCCGGCAGTCGCGATCCGGGCGTGATCTGGCCGCAGATCAGCAGTCGTCGCAGCGCGTCGTAGCACTTTTGTCTTGCCGTATTACGCACGTCGTTCGACTTTGCTTCGGCGGTCATTGCGAAACTCCACCGTCGTTTTGATAGAACCAGTCGACGGGAACGCTGACGATTTTGGTTCCGATCTTCAATGGCCGTTTCAGTTGTTCGGTCAACCAATAGGCCAACAGAACGCGATCGTCGACGAAATGGATTGCGGTATAACAGAACCAACCCTTGGGATCGGTTTCGATCGCGGCGTTGTGCGTCCAGGTCGCACCCTCATCGGATGAGAGGGCTACGTTCAAGGGCGTTCGTCGTCCGGTTCCGTCGTTCCACACCAGCAACAGGTCGCCGGTCGATGGGATCCGTTTGATCGACGCTGGCGAGACGGGGCTGCTGAAGTTCCAAGCCTTCATCGGCGAAAAGGTCTCTCCGCCGTCGTCGGAATAGGCGTAAGCTTGCGTGCCAATGTTGGCTCGGCACCACAGCAAGATCCGGCCATCTTTGAGTTCGACGACGCCCGGTTCCTGCGTCTGGTAACGGGTGCCGGATTCGTTGATTCCGTGAAACGTCTGTTTGCCGCGTCGCCATGTTTTGCCGGCATCGTCCGATAAGTAACAGGCGATGTCCGATTCTCGGGTCCACTTGCCGTCGCGAACGTGAATCGCGGCCGGAGCGATCAGCCGTCCGCTTCGTGTCTGAATAACGCGGTCGTTGTTGACGACAAAATAGTTCGTTTCACCCGGCATACAATCGACCGGATCGCTCCACGTTTTCGCTTCGTCACTGCTGGTCCGCATCCGCAATCGGCAATCCATGATCGAGTGCTTCACCAGATAGAACAACGCGATCCGGCCATCGGCGAGCCGCAGCAACGACGCCGACATGTCGTTCTCTTTCCCTTCGCGTGGGAAGATCGGTTCGTCGTGGTTCGTCCAAGTCATTCCGCCGTCATCGGATGTGCAAGCGGTCAGATAACCGTGGGCATCGTCTCCGCCACTGATGCCCATAAATCGCGAGTAGATGTAAAGGATGCGCCCGTCCTTCAACGTCACGAAGCCCCCTTCGGTATTCCGAGGGTTGTCGGGCCCGGTCGGCAGCGTCATCACGGTTTGCGGCGTTTGTGCAAGCAGATGCGTGGAAAACGAACTGCAAGTGAGCAGCAGAAGGATCAGAGTGCGCGCGATCATGAAGGATCTCCAGGTGGGACGGAGGATTCGCAACGAGAAGATGCAAATCGGGGAGGCGTGGTTCTGTCGCCAATATGAGCCTTTCTTTGCCGACAATCAAGCGTCTTTTTGATAAAGCGATAGCAAAGTTTCTCAGTGGGTGGCGTTTTGCAGCGGGATGGACGCGGCACGCAGCTACTTTTGCGGAACGCTCGGGGCACAGTTGGGAGGCGGTTAAACGATGTCGGTGTGTGTCGTCGACTGACGCCTTGAATCCATCGCGAGATCTGTTGAGGCGGCTTAGTCCTTCGTTCCGTTGTCGAAAGAACGCCGTGCGACAAGAAATTGACCGAACGGCACCGTGAGCCAACGCCATCTACTATACTTTTGCAGGGGACCTGATCACTCCGATCGCTCCCCGTCCTCTCGGTACGTAAAACCGACACGCCGCGACGGCTGGTTTCAGCTCGCGGTGGTTGATCGACCGCCCGCCGCCGTCCCACTCGCTCCCTTTGGTTTGGCGCGACGTGGAACTCACCATTTGCCATCCCACGGTGCCCCATGTTCACTGACTTGCGAATCTCCAGAGCCCTGATCCTTGGAAGCCTGCTCCTGATGCTACCCTCCCCCGCCGCCAACGCCGGCCAACCGATTGTTTATATCTCCGCCTTCACCTCCGGCGAACAAGGCGCAATCCACGCCTTCGAACTCGATACCGAAGCTGACCAGCTGAAACCGTTACATCGTGAAGAGACGCTTGAAAATCCGTTTTTCATCGCGATCACACCCGACCATCAGTTCCTCTATTCGATCTTCGCGCCGACCTTTGGTGGCAAGGAGCCCGAACAAGTGGCTGCGTTTAAGATCGATCCGAAAACGGGCAAACTGAGTCCACTGGGACGACGGACGTCGAAGGGAACGGCGTCCTGTTTCTTGGAAGTCGATCCGACGGGGAAGAGCGTTTTACTGGCGAACTACTCCAGCGGTAACGTCGCCTCCTACGCGGTGCAAGACGATGGATCGCTCTCCGAACCGGTTTCGTTTGTGCAGCATGAAGGATCGAGTGTCAACGTCAAGCGCCAGGGAGAGCCGCACGCGCACGGGTTCGCGATCGCGCCAAACAATCGATTCGCCTACGCCGCCGATCTGGGAATCGACAAGGTGATGTGCTACGCCTTTGATCCCGAAACGGCAGAACTGACGCCCAACAGCCAACCGTTTGTCCGAACGCCTCCGGGAGCCGGTCCGCGACATCTGACGTTCCATCCCAACGGGAAGCATTTGTTCGTGATCAACGAATTGCAGAACACGATCACGTCGTATGATTTCCTGGCCGATTCGGGCATCCTTGTCGAACGCCAGACGATTGCGACGCTGCCCGACGACTTCAGCGGCGTCAGCCATACCGCCGACGTCAAGATCACGCCCGACGGCCGCTATCTGTACGGCACCAACCGTGGTCACGACAGTATCGCCGCATATCGCATCGCCGAAGATGGGCAGTTGAGTCTCATCGAGTTTGCCCCCAGCCTTGGCAAGGGGCCCCAAAATCTGGCGATCACCGGCGATGGCAGCCTGCTGATCTGTGCGAACATGCCCGGGGATAACGTCGTGGTATTTCGGATCGATCCGGCAACAGGCAAACTGACCGCGGCGTCGTCGCCGATCGAAATGCCTCGCCCGTCGTGCATCCGCATCATCGAACGCTAACGCCCCGCGGCAGCCGTCGCGGTCAGGCGTTCACGTCGACGACAACGCGTCCTTTGACTTGGCCTTTGAGAATATCGGAGGCCAGTTGCGGGACGTCAGCCAAGTTGGCCGGTTGGATCATCCCTTCGAGCTTGTCCATCGGCAGGTCGGTCGCCAGCCGTTGCCAACCAACCAAACGCCTTTCATAAGGTTGCATCACGCTGTCGATTCCCAACAGATTGACGCCGCGCAGCAGGAAGGGAATCACCGACGCAGGCATCGCTGCGCCACCGGCAAGCCCGACCGCCGCGACCGACGCTCCATATTTCAGTTGGCCCAAAACGCGGGCCAACATTTCACCACCAACCGCGTCGACACATCCCGCCCAGGTTTCGGACTCCAGCGGTTTTTGCGAAATCGTGTCGATCTCGCCCCGCGGAAGGATCCGCGTCGCTCCCAGCGACTTCAAGTAGTCGGCGGTCTCCGGTCGACCGGTGACGGCCGCGACTTGATATCCCAGTTTGGCAAGAACCGCCGTGGCGATCGAACCGACGCCGCCGGCAGCCCCGGTAACCAGCACTTCGCCTTGGTTGGGCGTTAGTCCATGATCCTCCAACGCCAGCACCGCCAGGATCGCGGCGAAACCCGCGGTACCGATCGCCATCGCTTGCCGTGTCGTCAGGCCGTCGGGAAGCGGCACCAACCAATCGGCGTTGACGCGTGCTTTTTGGGAATAGCCACCCCAGTGCGATTCGCCGACACGCCATCCGGTGAGGACCACTTTGTCGCCTGGTTTGTAGCGCGGATCATCCGACGATTCCACCGTGCCGGCGAAATCGATGCCGGGAACAAGGGGATAGTTGCGGACAAAACCGCTGTTCGGCTGCATGCACAACCCGTCCTTGTAATTGACCGTCGTGTATTCGATGGCCACCGTCACGTTCCCCGCGGGCAAACGATCGAGGGTCAAGGACTGCATGGCGACCGAAACGTTTGATTCGTCGGTCTTTTCGACGACCAGGGCGTTGAAGGTCATGGTAGGTCTCCGTGATGCGTAATCGGGCGTTGTTTGGAAGTCGGTTATGCGATCTGCGTCATTTCATGGAGCGCGAACGATTCCACAGCCCCTTCGGACGCGGTGCGATAAGCCTGCACGTGTTGGCTGTTGCTGTGAGCCTGCCACAGTTCACGTGATTCCCAATTTTCAAAGAACATAAAATGGGTCGGGTGATCGTTGTCTTGGTGCAGGTCGTATTGCACGCAGCCTTTTTCAGCACGCGTGGGAGCGACCATCTTTTCGAGCTCCGATTTCACGAAAGCGACTTTGTCGGCCTTGGCGGTGATGTGTGCGACGATGGTGAGGTTAGCCATGTTTCAAAATTCCAAAGGTTGAAGGGACAGGAAGTAAGTGGTTGAGGGAGCGGTCTGTTCGCGCGGGAACGATCACGTTTTGGCGGCTCGCGCGTATTGAATGGGCAGGATCTGTTCGGCCCCCTCGACGCCAAGTTCTTTCGCGGCGTGGTAGGGCCAATAGGGATCGCGAAGCATCTCGCGAGCCAACGAGACGACATCGACCTGCCCATCGGCAACCGCCGCGGCAGCTTGCTTCGGTTCGGTGATCAGCCAGCTGGCGGTCGTGGGGATATCGACCTCCTTGCGGATCCGACCGGCGATGGGCAACATCATTCCGGGGCCCCAGGGGATCTTCGAGATGTCCGGCGTGACGAAGCCGTGACTGACGTCCAGCAGATCCAGTCCGCTCGCTTTCAATTGGCGTGTCAGTTCGATCGATTCGTCGACCGTGACCCCGCCATCGATCCAATCGGTCACCGACAGGCGGACCATCAATGGCAGCCGTTCCGGCCATACTTCGCGAACCGCTTCAAAGGTTTCCAGCATAAAGCGGATCCGATTGTCAAAGCTGCCGCCGTATTGATCGGTTCGTTTGTTCGACAGCGGCGAGTAGAACTCATGCGCCAGGTAGCCGTGCGCGAAGTGCACCTGCAGGCACTCGAAGCCGGCGTCGAGGGCGCGGACCGCGGCTTGGACAAAGTTCATTTTGACGCGTGCGATGTCATCCAGGCTCATCGCTTGGGGGACCTTGGGCAGCGTCCCGCCGAAGGCTTCGGCCGAAGGGGCGATCGTCTCCCAGCCTCCTTGTTCGGGACCGATGTGTTCGTCTCCTTCCCACGGACGGCTGGCACTCGCCTTGCGACCGGCGTGTGCGATCTGAATCCCCGGTACCGCCCCGTGCTGTTTCATGAAGCGGTTGATCTTCGCGTAGGGTTCGACGTGATCGTCGCTGTAGATGCCGGCATCGCCGGGGCTGATCCGCCCCTCGGGCGAGACCGCCGCCGCCTCGACGATCACCATTCCCGCACCGCCGACAGCCCGCGATCCCAAGTGAACAAGATGCCAATCGTTGGGCAGACCGTCGACCGATGAATATTGGCACATCGGCGAGACGACGATACGGTTCCGCATCATGACATCTTTCAATGTGTATTTATCAAACAGTTTCATTTTTGATTCGCTTTGGTTGTGGGGTGCGGCGTCAGGGGGACCCGACGTCGCGAGGATTAAACTTCTGTCAAGATTTCCGAATAGGGGAGTCGCGATTTGGTGAGTTTGGCGTTGTAGTCCGCTTCGGAATCGTGATAGCCGAGCGTCACGACAACCAGACTGCTGTAGCCACGTTCCCGCAGCCCAAACTGTTCGTCCAACACCTTGACTTCGATACCTTCCATCGGCGTCGCATCGATCCCCATCGCCGAGACGCCAAGCAGGAAGGAACCGATGTTCAGATAGACCTGTTTGTCCATCCAATGTTGAACATCTTTCAGGTCCTGTTTGTGGATGTTGATGAACATGTTCCGCCCCGCGTCCATCCGGTCCTTCAACGCCGGATCGGCGGCGAAGCGACCGTCCTTCTCCTCTTGTTCCAGCACGCGTTGCAAATAATCTTGCTCGATGTCCAATTTGCTGCAGAAGACGACAACGTGTGAAGCCTTGCGAATCGAATTGCTGTTAAACGGATAGATCCGGTCGGTCGACTTGGCGATCTTCTCTTTCGCTTCGTCGGACGATGCAAGGATGAAGTGCCACGGTTGGGAATTGACACTCGACGCGCTGTAGCGGAGCAGCTCCTTGATCTTTTCCACGTCTTGATCCGAGATCTTGCGGCTGGGATCGTAAGCTTTCGCGGAATAGCGATTCTTGGCAAAGTGAACGATGTCGTACCCGGCGGCGTTTCCGTTGGTCGATTCGGTTTGAAGCATCTTTTGCGTCCGGTGTGGTTTCTGAAAACAGGGATTCGGTCGAGACGTCCCGCCGTCTAAACCGTAGGTGGGCTGTTGTCGCAACAGGCGTGCCGTTTGAGGATACGGACTGCAGAAAACGCTTTTCCCGGCAATTCACCCGCTGAATGAATCCGTCGATCGGTAAGTCGCCCCGCGAAGTGCCCACATGTGCGCACTCGTTTCGCCTCGATGTCACTGCGTGGACAAACTTGGTCAGCGCGAAGCGTCGGCAATGGGAGGCCGTTGTTAACCCTCGATTCCGTGTTGCTTCATCATCCGGTACAGCTTGCGACGTTCGACCCCAAGAATCCGAGCCGCTGCCGATTTGTTTCCCTTCTCTTGAGCGAGCACCTGGGCGATATGTTCCCGCTGCAACGTCATCAGCGAGCCTTCGTTGCCGGGCGGTTCTGCAGTGCCCGACGCCCCAAGCGACTGGAATTCCTCGGGCAGATCTTCGATCGTGATCACGTCGTCAGCAAGGATCTTTGCGCGTTCGACAATGTTCACCAATTGCCGGATGTTGCCGGGCCAGTCGTACGCCAGCAACGCCCCTCGCGCTTCGGTTTCCAATTCGGGGCCGCCTGCGAGAAAGTGATCGACCAAAACGCCGATATCGTCGCCACGATCGCGCAGCGGTGGGAGGTGGACGGTTAGCAGATTGATTCGATAGTAGAGATCCTCGCGAAATCGCCCTTCGGCCACCTCTTCCTTCAGGCTGCGATTGGTCGCCGCGACGATGCGGACGTCGACACGGCGTTCCTTTTCCGAACCGATGCGCCGCATCGAACCATCTTCCAGCACGCGCAGCAGCTTCGGCTGCAACGCCAACGGCAACTCACCCACCTCGTCGATAAACAACGTGCTCCCATCGGCGACTTCGAACAGCCCCGGCTTGGCCGCCGTCGCACCGGTGAACGAACCCTGTTCATGCCCAAACAACTCGCTCTCCACCAACTGTTCGGGCAACGCGGCACAGTTGACCGTGACCATCGGTCGGTTGCCGCGGGGACTTCCTTGGTGGATCGCTTGGGCGACCAGTTCCTTTCCGGTGCCACTTTCCCCTTCGATCAGCACCGGCTTGTCCGTAGGAGCGACGCGATCGATCAAGCGGATGACTTTTTGCATCGGTTGGGATTCGCCGATCATCCTCGTCGGCGGACGCTTGGCACGGTCGATGACTTCGCGCAGCTGCGAGTTCTCCTTCCGCAACTTACGGCGTTCCAACGCTCCCAGGCAGCGACGTTCCAGCTCCGCCATCGGGAACGGTTTTGAAAGAAAGTCGAAGACGCCACGTCGCATCGATTCAACCGCGTTTTCGATCGTCCCTTCCCCGGTCAGGATGATGATCTCCGTTTCGGCGGCGGCGTCGCGGATCCGCTGCACCAGTTCCAGGCCGCTGAGTCCGGGGAGATTCCAATCGAGGACGGCGATGTCGAAATCAAGCCGCTCGCACTGGGCGACGCCATCCTGCCCGCGCGTCGTGTGCGTTACGCGGTGTCCGTTTTTCTGGAACCAGCGAATACAACCGGCGGCGAAATCGGAATCGTCGTCGACGAACAATATGTCAAACGCTGTTTTGGCCATGGCGGTTATTGTAAGTCACAACGCGATGTCGAACAGGGCAGCCTTGCGCTACGAACAGGTCCCAACGCTGTTGATGCGGAGAGCTCGAAACAAAACCGAGATCTGCCACCGGTGCTACGAAGATCATTGGGACCGCGTAGAATGGACCGACCGATGGCAACGCGATTTGGAAACCGAGGATGATGAGCGAACGAGATCTATTGGAAAGCGATTTACGTGGGCAGACGCGTGTGCTGAAGCGATTGGCTCAAGGGGCTTCGCTGGACGAAGTGCTGCACACGCTTGTCGAAGTTGCCGAGGAATCGCGTCCGGAGATGATCGGGTCGATCATGTTGATCGAAGCGGAAACGGGGATGTTGCGGTTGGCGGCTTCGCGGCGTTTACCCGATCCTTATTGCGAAGCGGTCGACCGTCGGATCCCCGGTCCGCGGTGTGGATCTTGTGGAACCGCAGCTTTCACCGGGCAACGTGTCGTCGTGGAAGAGATCGCCACCGATCCGTTGTGGCACGGATTTCGGGACATTCCCGAACAAGCGGGTCTGCGAGCCTGTTGGTCCGAACCGATCATCGCATCGACGGGGGAAATTCTAGGAACGTTTGCGATGTATTACGCGGTTCCGCGATCGCCGTGCGCGAGCGAATTGGAGTTTGTCTCCAGCATCGCCAGCCTGGCGGCGTTGGCGATCGAGCGGGTTCGTTATCAGAGCGAAGTCGAACGGGAGCGGGCGGTGCTGAAGACGATCGTCAATGGAATCCCCGACGCGCTCTTGATGACCGACTTGGACCGCAAGATCACGCACTTTAGCCGCGGGGCGTGTCGGATGTTCGAGTACCTAGTGGAGGAGGTGTTGGACGAATCGACTTCGATCCTGTACGCCGACCACGCCGACTTTGATCGGATGGCTCGCGAACGTTTTCACGCCGGGGCGGAAGAGCGATTGGACGTTACCGAGATCCCGTGGCGACGCAAATCGGGATCGACCTTTGTCGGCGAGATGGTCGGGAAAGTTATCCGCGACGAACGGGAAAAGCCGCTCGGTTTCCTGGCACTGATCCGCGACGTTACCGATCGCAAGCGGGCCGAAGCTTGCCTGGCGGAGAGCCGCGATAAGCTTGTCCAGGCGGAGCGGTTGGCTGCGATGGGGAAGATGGTTTCGGCGATCGCTCACGAGAGTCGCAATGCCTTGCAGCGGATTCAGGTGGGTGTCGATGTGCTGGAATACGACATCGAACCGGGATCGGAAGCTCGCGACGATTTGGATCGGATCCGCCGAGCGAAGAACGACTTGCAACAGCTTCACGATGAACTGCGCAGTTTTGCCGGGCCGATCCAGTTGGATCCCTCGACAGCAAACTTGGCGGAAGTCTGGCGACAGGCGTGGTCTAATTTGCACGTCTTGCACCAAGGACGCGATGTTCAATTGATCGAAGCGGTTGAGGATACCGATCTTCTCTGCGAATTGGACGTCTTCCGCATCGAGCAGGTCTTCCGCAATCTGTTCGAAAATTCGCTGGCCGCCTGCACCGATCCGGTCCGAATCACCGTCGCCTGTCGCCTGCGCAACGACGATGGTCGACGGGTGCTTTGCGTTTCGGTGCGCGACAATGGGCCGGGGCTTCCCGCTGAACTTAGGGCCCGTGTTTTTGAAGCGTTTTACACGACAAAAGCGAAGGGAACGGGGTTGGGCATGGCGATTGCAGAGAGGTTCATCACGGCGCATCGGGGAACGATCGAAGCGATCGATTTTCCCGGCGGTGCCGAATTCCTGATGACTCTGCCCCAAAGACGCTCATGAAACGCAGCCTGAGAATAGTAATCGCCGACGATGAAGCCGATATTCGGCAGGGCTTTCGGCGGCTTCTGTGCAAACTGGGCTGCGAAGTCGTTGGCGAGGCGGAGAACGGACGCGATTTGATCGCGCTGTGTGCGGCGGAGCGCCCCGATCTGGTGATCACCGATGTTCGGATGCCAGAAATGTCGGGAATCGAAGCGGCCAAAGCGATTTCAAAAAACAGCGCGATCCCCGTGATTGTCGTCTCTTCTTACGAGCGTCCCGACGTCGAAGATTGCGACTTTATCACCGACTTCTTACTGAAGCCGATCTGCATCACCGAACTGCGGGCCGCGATCAGCAAAGCCTACGACGGCGCGTTTTGAATCGCGATCCCACTGTGCACATATGGGCAATCCCGCGCGCTGCCTGCCCATCGGTGGGCAAATCGATCCGAACGTTTTGCCCCTCCCCGAACTTCGCTTCGCTGGTTCGACCCTCCCCTACCAAACTTCGTTTGGGGGAGGGTGAAGCGGAGTTATGCTAACGGGCCACTTCACCCGCCCGGCGAAGCCAGGGAGGGTCGAAACACGAGCGTTTAGCAAGTGTTTCGGGGAGGGCCGTCCGCAGTATCGATCGGCTGCGATTTGCTTGGGATTCCCCTCCCCGAACTTCGCTTCGCTTGTTCGACCCTCCCCTGCCAAACTTCGTTTGGGGGATGGTGAAGCGGAGTTGCGGTAACCAATCCATTTCACCCGCCCGGCGAAGCAGGGAGGGTCGAAACACGAGCGATTAGCAAGTGTTTCGGGGAGGGCCGTCCGCGGTATCGATCGGCTGCGATTTGCTTGGGGCTCCCCTGCCCGAACTTCGCTTCGCTGGTTCGACCCTCCCCTACCAAACTTCGTTTGGGGGAGGGTGAAGCGGAGTTGCGGTAACGAATGCATTTCACCCGCCCGGCGAAGCAGGGAGGGTCGAAACACGAGCGTTTAGCAAGTGTTTCGGGGAGGGCCGTCCGCGGTATCGATCGGGTGCGATTTGCTTGGGACTCCCCTCCCCGAACCTCGCTTCGCTGGTTCGACCCTCCCCTACCAAACTTCGTTTGGGGGAGGGTGAAGCGCGAGTCCATTGCCTTTTATTCGTGGGGTTCTACGGGATTCCCACTACGCCGATTTCAACCGAGATGCCGTTATAATGCTGCGACGTTTGAAAGGTGGATCAAACGACGAAGGTGATAGATTTTTGAAAGAGGTGTGGGATGGTGAACCCATCGAAATCGAGACGCATGTTCCTCGCGGGGCTGTTGGTCGCAACGTGCGCGTCGCTTGTTCCCGCGACGGAAACGGGACTTCGCGATCGGCCGAACGTCTTGTTCATCGCCGTCGATGATTTGGCTTGTACCTTGGGTTGTTATGGCGATCTGGTCGCCAAAACGCCCAACATCGATCGGTTGGCAGCGGAAGGGACCTGCTTTCAGCGAGCTTATAATCAGTTGCCGCTGTGCAATCCGACGCGTGCTTCGGTGATGACCGGACGGCGCCCCGATGAGATCAAAGTCTACGATCTCGATCGCCATTTTCGCGATGAACTGCCCGACGTCGTCACGTTGCCTCAGGCGTTCCAAGCGGCCGGCTACTTTGCCGCGCGCGTCGGTAAGATCTATCACTACAACGTCCCCGCGTCGATCGGGACCGATGGCTTCGACGATCCGCCCTCTTGGAATCGTACGGTCAATCCCAAGGGGCGGGACAAGATCGACGAGGCGTTGGTCTTTAATGCCGAACCGCATCGGAAGATCAGTGGGGCGCTCAGCTGGCTGGCCGCGGATGGAGAGGACGAGGAGCAGACCGATGGGATAATCGCCAGCGAAGCGATCGAGATCATGCGGGAGAAGAGGGACCTGCCGTTCTTCCTGGGCGTCGGATTCTTCCGTCCGCACACGCCGTACGTCGCGCCGAAGAAGTATTTTGAAATGTATCCCCTCGAATCGCTGCGACTTCCCTACGCACCTCCTGGCGATCGCGACGACATCCCCACCGCCGCATTCGCTCACAATTGTCCGGTTCCCAATTACGGGCTCGATCACCAAACGCTACTGCAAGCGACGCAGGCCTATTACGCATGCGTCTCCTTTGTCGATGCCCAAGTCGGCCGGTTGTTGGATGCTGTGGAAGAACTCGGTTTGGCCGAAGAGACGATCGTCGTCTTCTGGAGCGATCACGGTTATCACCTGGGCGAACACGATGGTGTTTGGCAAAAGCGAACGCTGTTCGAACAAGGGGCTCGCGCACCGTTGATCGTCCGCGTCCCGGGGCAGAAGTCGCAAGGAGAGTGCCGGCGGATCGTCGAGTTTGTCGACATCTACCCGACGCTGACCGATCTCGCACAGATTCCATCACCGTCCGGTTTGGCGGGACGCAGTCTGCTTCCGTTGATTGAAAACCGACGGGCCGACTGGGATGGATACGCCGTCACGCAAGTGCTCCGCCCAGCAGACGCTCGATTGTCCGAACCGGTGATGGGCTGCAGCCTTCGCACCGCCCGATACCGCTTCACCGAATGGGGCGAAGGAAAGCATGGGGTGGAACTGTACGATCACCAATCCGATCCGAACGAGTTCCACAATCTTGCGGTCCAACCCGACGCGGCCGCAAGGGCCGTGATCGATCGACTGCGGCCACTGCTGCGATCCAAAGCGTCGGGCAAAACGCCGACCGTCCCCGTCAATCCCGATCGACTGTAGTAACGGTCCGCTGTGCAACCGGCTATGCGTTGCCGCTCGGTTTGGTTGGTTTCAACAGCGAACCGGTAACGCCGATGCCAATGATCACCAATTGGCTGGCGACAAAGGCCAGTAGCATCAATTTCACGCTGTCTTGGCCACCGTAGGAGTGCAGGCCAAATCCAAGTTGATTCGTTCCGAACCAACTCCACGCCGTGATGATGTTCCCCCCGACGGCCAAGGTTGCGAAACCACGTTCCCCGACCATTCCGTCCCAACGTGCGTGCAACATCAAAGCGTTCCAGATCACGATCAACAACGCACCGTTCTCTTTCGGATCCCAACCCCAGAAGCGGCCCCAGCTGTCATCGGCCCACAATCCGCCCAACACGGTGCCGATGAAGCTGAACAAGATTCCAAAGCAGCAGACGCCGTAGATCATCCGGAAGATGTCGCGGCGGTACGCGAAGAGTTTGGGACTGATGCGACTCGAGAAAAACAGGTACAGGATTCCCAGGATGCCCGCCAGGAATGTCGCGGTATACCCCAAGGTGATCGTGACCACATGCGTCGACAACCAGAACTGGGTGTCCAACACCGCTTGCAACACCGGCATCGTATCACCGGAATTCAAGCTGTAGGCGACCAGCAATCCGAACACACCACACATCGCGGCGACCACGTTGCCGATCCCATGGCGGTAGATGCGTTCCAAGCCCAAGCCAAACAGCACGCCCGCCCAGGAGATGAAGACCGCCGACGAATAGAGATTGATCACCGGAGCGCGGCCGGTAATCATCATCCGAACGACGAGGATCATCGTATGGAGTGCCAGCGAACAACCGATCAAATAGAAGGCCGTCTTTTGCGCTCGGGGTGATTTGATCATCAGGCAATACAAGGCAATCAGCAATGCCAGCACGTAGACCGTGAATGCGGCCACGCTGGAATGCGTTCCGACCAGCCAACGTTCCAACCGCACCCGCCAAGGTTGCATGTTGCTGGGATTGGCAGCGTCGACCGAAGCCAACATCACATCGAGCCCCTCGTTGAATGCGGGGGCGTCGTCTTGCTCGTACGCGTTCCGCATGGCATCGAAACCTGCGAGCCCCGGGATGTTTGCATCCGCATCATCCAATTGTGCCGCATAAGCTTCCAACGCGGCCGGTGCGTACATCTTCCACTCGGGCTGTGTCCCTTCGATTTCGCTGTCCGCATTTTCTTGCGGTGGGAAGATCGCCGGTCCGCCCACTTGCATCACCTCCCGAACCTGCATCGTGTTGACACGCAACACCGCCTCGCGAAGATCCCGCAGCGACATTCCCTCGGGGATTTCTTTCTCGCTGAGGTCTTCGACGCGCAACGGTTCGCGGAAGACTTGTTTGACCATCAGGAAGTGGTTCAACCTGCGATACAGTTGCATGATCGCGTTTTCTTTGAAGCTGAGCGATTGAGGCTCTTTATCGCGGGTCGCCTTGGCGATCGTTTCAATCTTAGCAAACGAAGGTTGCAGTTCGCGGAAGCTGTATCGTTTCTCGGTTCGTTCCGACAAACCGACTTCGCTAAGCACTTCCGTCGCATCGATCCGGATCATTGGGAAGTCGAGGATCTCTTCACGGTCTCCAATCGATTCGAAGAACCATTCCATTGCCGAGAGCTTTTTGCCCACGCGATCGACCAGCGCCTTGGGAGCCTTTGCGGTGGGCAGCGAGTCTTTGTTGCTGACCAGCTTCATCGCGTCGCGGGCAAATTGATCCAACGGCAAAACGCGACCGCCCGACATGATCGGGATCGCGCCGGCTTGATACATGTCCATCGCACGCGCCTGGGGATCGCGACTGGACATGCCTTGCCAAACGGTCGGTGGGACCAACATGCTGATTTGATAGAACGCGACGACCGCGACGGTGGCGACAATCGGCCATTGGCTGCCAGTCTTTTCAGGGGCCGGCTTTTTCTTCTCTTCGCGTTCACGGCGGCCGACAAAGCGGTCCAGGGTGCCGATGAAGTGGACCATCATGCCGAGACCGACGATGCCACAGGCGACATAAGGGATCAACCAGCCCTCATTTCGAACGACTTGCAGGACGGTGGCTTTCGATCCGCCGGGGGATTCCAAATATTGCGATTGATAAAACGTCTCGCCGCGATAACGCAGGGGATTGTTCATCCAGATCCGCTCCTGCCGATCTTCCCCCGTTTCGGTGTCGACGATGCGGATGAACGAACTGTAGTCGCGAGGTGTCTCAGTGCCGCTGTAATTGACGCGGCGGACTTCGGACAATTGAATCCAGTACGGTTTGGGAACGCGTGCGTAACGCAAGCCAACGGCATATTCCTTGTCGTGCGCTTCGAGGATGTCGAAGCTGTCCTTAAACGAACCGCCACTGAATAGCTTTTCGGCGTCATTCAGGTACTGCGAAACGAGAAACGTTCCCAAGGGCTCGGTGTTGCCTTTGGCGTAGAAGCGGACGTACGCCGAGACGATGTTGGTCCCTTCGCTGGCACCTCCCACCGGGGCTGCCTCTTTGACAGCCAACCGTTGGCCGAGCCCAGTGTCGGCGGGATTCTCTCCCTCATCGGCGACTTGCGAGTTGGGCATGTAGTCGACGACTTCGATCTCAAACGGCAGCCGCGGGTCGCTGATCCGTGAATCACTTCCTTCGTATGACGAAAGCATCGAATCGGGGATCGCGATCACCTGCGTCTCCCCCTCTTTCGATTTATCCATGAACGCAAGCTCCACTTGGTCCATGTTGATTAAGGTGTTAGAGGATTCGCGTTGCGACAGAATCAGTCGTTGTTCGAGTTGTCGGTCGCCAAAAGCAAATTGGCCGATCATCAACAGGGCCACGCCGAAATGGAGCAGCAAGTTGCCGCCTTGCTGGCCAAAGAGCAATAGGCATCCCACCAACAAGATACTGGCGACGCCCAGTCCCTTGGCCATCTGCCATACGATCCGCAGTCCAGGCTCGCCGATCGTGAATCCCATCAGGATCGCAATCGCACCAGCGCCAAAGAGGATCGCCAACGTTCCGAATGCATACTTCCAACCGCGACGCGGCGCCGAAACGATCCCGGCGATCGATCCCGCCAAAGCCAGGAAGACCATCGCGCAGAGCCCATACCAAACCATCGGGTACGACGGCGGTTGCCCCTGCAATCCCTCGGCGTTAGAAGCACCAAACACGATCGCTAACAGGACGCCCAGGCCGACGGCACAGACAGCGATTCCCGCGATCAAACGGGTGCCGGTTGCACGGATATGGAACCGCGTGATCTTGGCAGCGATTAAGTTGATCAGCAGTGCAAACCCGATAAGTTTGCCGCCGGGGAAGGGGAACCAGGCACCGTCGGGCATCAACGAATTGGCCCCGATGCGATGTTCGTGAAAGTAAAACGGCTGGGGGACAAAATCGTCGATGTAAACTCGGCTCACCCAGCTGGTGAAGTAGGCGTCTTTGACTTGCTGCATGTTCATTTCATCTTGCGCCAACGTGCCGGCCAAGATGATGACAATCGAGAGCGCAAAGAGCGCGACGGTCCATTTCAACGAACCTAAGAACGAAAGTGCCGACATCGTCAGTGCATTGATTCCGATCTCGGAATCGCGATTGCGATCTGCAGTCACCGTTGCCATGGGAGGACCCTTCTGTTGAATTGCTGTCGGCGGAACGTAGGCTGAATCAGCCGTTGGCCGCTGTTTTTATTGTACCGAGGAACTCCGTCAGCGACGGATCCGCCGCTTTCACCGCCGCCGGGGCACCGGTCATCTTGATAAACAAGCTGGATCCGCCCTGCAGCGGAACCATGGTCACATCGATTGCTTTCTCGCCACCCTCTTCTCCGTACAAACGGAAGCGGGTGCCGGTGATTCCCATCACCGTGATCTCTTCGCCCGCCTCAAGAACCGCGGCCGCATCGTCCGGCTTGCTCTTAGGGTTCACCTGGCTGACCCACATTCCGATGTTCGCTTGGGTGTCTCCCCCCGCCTCGATCAACGTCACCTCCGCCGATCCCTCCTCGGTCGCAACGTCAAAGGCTGCCAAACGCATCCCGCCAGCGCGTCCTTCGGTCCAGCCTTCGGGAAGTTCAAATGCGTATTTCGGTTCGGGGGCTTTCGCCGCAGCGGCTGGCGGTGTCGCCGGTGACGGCATGCTCGCGGCACCCGCCATCGGCGGACGGCCTCCCATCGATGGTCCCGACTTGAAGACGCCATCCAAGCTGACCCAAATGGGTTGCGCGTCGGACGGAGGGTTCTCGACTTGCAATGCTTCGCCACCGGCATATTTGTCCGTATCGGGAGGCAACGCCATCTGACCACGCCAGCGGTTCACATTGGCGACGACTTGTTCGTCCCAGTCACCGCTGTTCCCCAGTTCGGCCACACTCATTTCGATCATCCGTTCACCCGCGGGAATCTGGAATTTGGCATGCTGCATCATGCCCGGTGCAATCCGTTTCCAGTCGTCGGGCACATCCAATTGAGGCGCACCGTTTTCGTACTTCAGCTGCTGGATCCACTTTTTAAAACCGTCTTCGATCGCTGCGACCGAGTCGACATCGGCGACCAACTTGTAGAACCAGACCTTTTCGGTTGCCGGAACGATTCCGCCCAACATGCGGTCCTGCTGGACCAACGCCTCAGGGACGGTCGTCGGAATCGTATAGCTGGTGATCTGGTCGCTGCGGCCGCACCCGGCAAGCACGATCGACAAGATGACCATTCCAATGGATGTGCTTCCAAGACGATCCGCGATCGAAGCTCGGATCGATGCCTTGCATGAAGGGGATCGCCAGACGGCGGTCCGATCGGAAGAACGCTTTGGGAGTTTCAGTTTTGGGATCAAGGGAGTACCAAAGTATGCATCGCGGGAGATTGCAACGTCTCGCGAATTTGGATTGGAAGGTTCGGTGCAACCGGAGGTGGGGAGGGTGGCTCGCAATCGGCGACATCCTGTCGGCAGGCTGCCCGGAGGATGCGAGATCCGTCTGCGGCAAGCCTTGGATTGGCGGGTGGGGCGATTGCTTCCGTGCATCTTCAACTAAACACGATCATAACCATAGGGGCACTTCAACGGCAGCAGTCGATCCGTTAAGGACTCGAAATTGCCATATGTGCGTCAAATTGAAGTATAGCTGTCAAATCGGGACTCGGCGACCTGATTCCAGAAGCGTCGCCCAGGTTGATACCGCAATCTATCAGAGCTCCGCTAGATTGGTAAGGGTAAACGCCGCCGCCGCACCGGGGTCAAAGTGTCGCGGCACCGCCAGCATTCAGCCGCCAGTCGCCCCAGCCGCACCATAAATCTGGCGGCGCAGCAGCGTTGACCTCTTGTGCATTTTGGGCAGCACCGAATATTCTAATTGAGACTGATTCGTAATATCAGTGTGAATAGCGACGACGCAGCAAGCCAAGGAAACGACGGTCCTCAGCCAGCCACGCTCGGATTCTTTCGCCACGGTTGATTCACAACCGGTGGCGATCTACCCCGTTTAGCAATCCCTGCAAGGATCCTCTGTGATGGCGACTAGCTTCCTCTTTAACGATCGTTTCAAAACACTCTCCACCGCCAAGCAGCGGAAAACCGCTGGCTTTACCTTGGTCGAACTGCTGGTCGTGATCGCGATCATCGGCATCCTGGTCGGCTTGTTGCTGCCAGCCGTGCAAGCGGCCCGCGAAGCCGCTCGGCGGATGCAGTGCGGCAACAATATGAAGCAGCTCGGCTTGGCGTTGCACAACTACGCGTCGACCTATAACGAAGCCTTCCCGAACAACGGCTGGTCGTATACCGGCGGCTATCCGGCTGACTTCTCTCCGTTTGCCAAGCTGCTGGCTTACGTGGAACAAGAGAACCTGCAGAACCTGATCGATTTCGACATCTACATGGGCCATCCGGCGACCGCAGATCTCCCCCTGGAATTGCGAGCCGCAGCGGCGACGCGCGTCCCCACGTTTGAATGCCCCAGCGATGTCGGAGCCGACCTGCACTCGATGACTCTCCCCTCCGGGACGGTGATCGACGTCGCGGGAACCAGTTATGCGATGAACCAAGGAAGCGGGATGGACGGCGCGTTCCATCCGGGCAACGGGACGCCATCGAACGGATTGTGCTGGATCGGATCGAAGATCAAATTCCGCGACGTAATCGATGGGACCAGCAACACGATCGCGTTTGCCGAGACGACGATCGGAGTCGGGACCGACATCGCTTCGCCAACGCCGATCCAAGACGTCCGCCAATACCGCGCCAACACGTCGACAGTCGACGTCGCGACCGTGAATCTCGCCAATTCGAGCGGACTCAGCGGAGTGCAAGGGAGCATCACGTCGTGGCGTGGAGATCGAAACCACTACTGGCTGCGGGGCAGTGTTCCCAGCGGCCCCGTCATGAACGGCAGCCTGACGCCCAACAGCGAGGTCCCCGACATGGTGGTCGGTTCGTCGAAGATGACAGCGGCTCGCAGCTACCACCCTGGGGTCGCCGTCGTTTGCCTGGTCGACGGAAGCGTCCGCAACGTCAGCGACACAATCGATCTCAATGCATGGCACGCCAGCTGGACTCGCGGCGGTGGCGAGGTCCAAACGGTCTCCAGCCAATAGGCGACCTGGCCCAACCGCGGGCAATGACGGCGTCAATCGGCCGCGGGCGACAGGTGGGATTTCATAAACCTCAGCACATTCGCCCGGGCCCCGGCGTCCATGAACGACAGCAGATGCCCCAGCCCCTCGACGCGGACAAACTCGCTGTCAATCTTTAGTTCGCGTTGGCGTTGGAAAAGCGCTTCGGCCCCAGCAATCGGGACCAACAGATCGCGGGTGCCATGGTAAAAGAGGGTCGGTGGATCGCCAGCACTGGCAAGGACCGCGGGGGATCCGAATTCATACGCATCGGGACGTTGCCGCCGCGTGCCACCGAAGAAATAGGCGAGCATTGTATTGTCAGGGGGGAGATCGCGGAAATCGGTGGGGGTTCCCCCCGCGGCGACCGCGATCGGCCTCGGTTGCTTGCGCCACAGCGGATCGTCGGCGGACAATTGCGTCGTCTTTGCAACGGTTTCGGCGGATTCATCAGCAAGCATCGCGATCATGCAGCTCAGATGGGCTCCGGCGCTGTAGCCGAACATTCCCAACCGCTGCAAATCCCAGCGATTTGCCGCCGCCTGGTCGTGTATCCACGCTAACGCCTTCCGCACGTCGTCCAATTGTGCGGGAAACTTGTCGGTGGGAGCCAATCGGTAATTGATCGAAACCGCAGCGATTCCGTTTTCTGCGAACATCCGTGCATAGGTCCCCGGCAGCGCCTTGTCGCCACTCATCCACGCACCCCCATGAATCACCAGGACGATGGGGCAGCGGTCGGTAAGCTCGGCGGGCTGGTAAACGTCGGCCAACAGGGTGGTTTCCCCGGTGACGTGATAGGGTTGATCGAAGCGAACGGAATAGCGAGACAGCGTGGGAAGGGTTGGCTCCTCCGCCGCTGCAACCTGCGTCCAAAGGGAAAGTGAGAGGACAAGCCGCAAGGTATTTGGGAATCGGTTCATCCATTCAGCCTAGGAAGGCGTCGGCGGAACCGCAACACCGGCGTCTCCGCCGTTGCGGGCGTCTGGCAGCGGACGCCTCCCGAGGCCGTCGATGTCGCGGCCGAGTACGCTGCCAAGATGACAGCAGTCGCCGTGCGGCCGAGTTCGGCTGGCAGGTAAAAATCTTTCCGTCGGCGGCGGAGGGTGAAAAAGTCAACGATTTCCAGTGTCGTTGTGTTTCCAATCGCATCGAGATGCGTTTGGCACAGCGATTGCTTATGGTGGCAGCAAACGCATTTCGAGTGCCAACTGGTACCGGTCTATCCCGAACCCGACGTTTACGGTGGGGAGTAGCCCGAACCATTGACTGATAATGAAATTTGACTCAACCGTTCTGGAGGTGTGACGGAAATGGCAGTAGCAACTAAATCGAAGACAAAGATTGGACTGCAACCGCTCGGCGATCGCTTGGTCGTTCAACGTGAAGTATCCGAAGAGACCACCGCGGGTGGAATCGTGTTGCCGGGTTCGGCACAAGAGAAGCCCGCTCGCGGTACGGTTGTCGCTTTGGGCGATGGCAAGCTGTTGGACGACGGAACCCGTTCGGCACCGCAAGTTGCGGTTGGCGATCGCGTGATCTTCAGCAGCTATGCTGGCGAAACCGTTGAAACCCAAGACCAAGAATATCTGCTGATGCGTGAAGACGACATCTTGGCGGTCATCGAAGGCTAATTTGCCGCCACGGCAATCCACCGACGACTGCGTCAAACGAAGTCGTCAACAAAGTCCGGGGCGACGCACAACGCCGTTCGCCCTTCCCTTTATCAACGAACAACCTAAACACCATCTATTTGGAGCGATTAGATACCGATGGCAAAAATCATCGCATTTGAGCAAGAGGCACGCGAGTCGATTCGTCGCGGCGTGAGCAAGTTGGCGCGAGCCGTTAAAGTGACTTTGGGTCCTAAGGGACGCAACGTCATCATCCAGAAGAGCTTCGGCAGCCCAACCGTCACGAAGGACGGTGTTTCGGTCGCCAAAGAAATCGACCTGGAAGACGTCTATGAGAACATGGGCGCTCGTATGGTTCGCGAAGTTGCCAGCAAGACCAGCGACGTCGCCGGCGATGGTACCACCACCGCGACCGTGATGGCCGAAGCGATCTTCAACGAAGGCCTGAAGGCTGTTGTTGCAGGTGTCAATCCGATCCAGATGAAGCGTGGTATCGAGCAAGCGGTTGCCGACATCACCGAACAACTGAAGAAGATGGCGATCAAGGTCAAGAGCAAGGAAGACATGGCGAACGTCGCCACCGTTGCTTCGAACAACGATCGCGAAATCGGCACCCTGTTGGCCGACGCCATGGAAAAGGTCGGTAAAGACGGCGTGATCACCGTCGACGAAGGCAAGAGCCTGCACACCGAGCAGGAATGGGTCGAAGGTATGCAGTTCGACCGCGGCTACCTGTCGCCATACTTCGTCACCGATTCGACCACCATGCAAGCCGTCCTCGAAGACGCTTACATCCTGGTCTTCGAGAAGAAGATCTCGAACATCAAGGATCTGGTTCCTGTCCTGGAACAAGTCGTTCAACAAAGCAAGCCTCTGTTGATCGTCGCTGAAGACGTCGACGGCGAAGCGTTGGCAACTTTGGTTATCAACCGCCTGCGTGGCACCTTCAACTGCGTTGCAGTGAAGGCTCCCGGCTACGGCGACCGTCGCAAGGCGATGATGGAAGATATCGCGATCCTAACCGGTGGCGAAGCGATTTTCGAAGCCTTGGGTACCAAGCTGGAAAACGTCGGTATCAAGCAATTGGGCCGTGCCAAGAAGGTGATCGTCGACAAGGACAACACCACCGTGATCGAAGGCGCTGGCAAGAGCAGCGAGATCAAGGGACGCATCGATCAGATCCGTCGCGAGATCGAGAACTCGACCAGCGATTACGACAAGGAAAAGCTGGAAGAGCGTTTGGCCAAGTTGGCTGGCGGTGTCGCCAAGGTCAACGTCGGTGCTGCGACCGAAAGCGAAATGAAAGAGAAGAAGGCACGTGTCGAAGATGCGTTGCACGCTACCCGTGCTGCCGTCGAAGAAGGCATCCTGCCAGGTGGTGGCGTTGCCCTGCTGCGTGCTAGCAGCAAGGTTAAGCCAGGCGAAATCTCGCACGACGAAATCGTTGGTTACAACATCGTCGTTCGTGCTTGCCGCGCTCCATTGACCATGATCTCGGAAAACGCCGGCCAAGATGGTGGCGTCGTCTGCGAAAAGGTTCTCGCTTCGAAGGGCAACTACGGCTACAACGCGTTGACCGACGTCTACGAAGACTTGGTTGTCGCCGGTGTCATCGACCCAACCAAGGTGACTCGCACCGCTCTGGGCAACGCAGCCAGCGTCGCTGTCCTGTTGCTGACCAGCGACGCCCTGATCGCTGAAAAGCCTAAGGACGGCAAGTCCGGCGGCCACGGTGGCGACCACGACATGTACTAATGAGCCAGCGGAAACGCTAGCGTCATGAAGTTTGAAACCTCAGCCGTTCGATGGCTGAGGTTTTTTTATGCGCCCACCGGCGTTTTGCAAGCGGCCGGCGTTTTTAATGGCGGGACGCTGGCCAAATGCTTGCATGACATAGCGACGCAATTCTTCCTCCACTTATGGGAATCTATGACGGTCGATTCGGTTCGACGCCCACCACGACCACGGAATGTGGCTCCCGGTCGTAGCGGCCCTCAGGTTTGCAGCGATCGAACCGATAACGCTTACGAAGGCATTCGCAAGGAACATGACGATCGCGACGGACAATGCGTAGTCCGCCGTCGGCGCGTTGATTCAAAGATTACACCTCGACGACTGGCAAGGATGCTATGAGACGATCCCATACCTATTTGACGAGCCTTCTGGCACTTTCGGTTGCAGGCTGCGCAAGCCCTGGCAAAACGCCACGTGTCGCCCTCATCAACCCCGCGCCCGAGAAGACGGTTGTGGCGACGGAAACTGCCCCCCAAGAACGAACGCCAACGTCCTCTGAAATTCGACCGGTGGTCTATCGTCTTGGGGACAGTGATTCCGTGGAAGCGTTGGACGCGGGGCGTGCTGCGCCCATGCCGACTGTTCGCGCGGCGAGCGAGCCCCACGTACCGAGCCCCGTTGCACTGGCGTTGAATCCAGTCCAACGGGCGGATCAAACCCTGCTTATCGGTGAATTGGATATAACGCCCGTACCGGTACCTAGCCCGAACGCGGACGCACCGGTGTATACGCTCGCAGACATCGAACAACTGGCCCTTAGCAACAATCCCGCAATCGCGGCCGCTTACGCGAACACCAGCAAAGCCACGGGGCTGCGCCGCCAGGTCGGCACGCGTCCCAATCCAACGATCGGTTATGCGGGACAGCAATTGGCCGATCAAAAGACGGATCAGCATAGCCTGTTCATCGAACAAGAGTTCGTGCGCGGTGGGAAATTGGAATTGAATCGCTCCATCCTTTCACACACCGCGTCGGCGCAGCGATGGGAAACCGAAACGCAACGCTATCGCGTTTTGACCGATGTCCGAGTGCGATTCTATGAAGCCTTGGCCGCACAACAGCAACTCGAGGCGACACGCGAGTTTCAGTCGGTTGCCGAACGGGGTGTTGAAGTTGCTGAGCAACGACAGAAGGCAGAGGAAGGAACGTTGATCGAGGTGCTGCAGTCCCAGACGATGCTCAGCGAGATCGCCTTGGCGGCCGAACGCACCGAACTCAGTTACCGAGGCGCGTGGCAGGATTTAGCGGCAATCGCCGGCCTGCCATCGACGACTCCGGTCCGCCTGGTCGCGCAACTCGAACCGCCCGCTTACGCTCCTGATTGGGAAACGACCTACGGTGCGATCGTGGCGCAAAGTCCCGAGATGTCGGTGGCGCATGCGTTGGTCTGCGAAAAGGCCGCGATTTTGAAACGTCAGCAAACCCAGATGACTCCCAACGTTACCGGTCAGCTGGGGGCGGGCTTTGACAACGGAACCGATTCGGGAATGTTGAACGTTCAATTGTCCGCTCCGATTCCGGTTTGGAACAAGAACCAAGGGAACATTTCGGCGGCCTACGCCGACTACCGCAACGCGGTCCAAAACGTGCAACGTGTTGAACAATCGATCCGGTCACGTTTGGCGCGGACGGCGCAAGAGTTTGATGCCACGATGGCGACGGTCAAGAAATACGAAGAACAGATCATCCCGCAGGCTACGAAGAGCCTCGAGCTTTCGGAGGAAGGCTACAAAGCGGGAGAGCTTGAGTTCTTGCAAGTGCTGATCGTTCGTCGCAGTTTCTACGACTCGATGATTCGTTTCATTGAAGCCAAGGGGCAACTGGCCCAAGCGAATGCCAAAGTCGACGGTCTTCTGCTTACCGGCGGTCTCAACGCACCACAAGACTACACCGACGGCGACGGTTTCCGCGGTGCGTCGTTCGGCGGTCAATAGAAGGTTTGCCTTGGCAATCGTGTTGGCGTAGCGATGGGTTCTTTGCTCACAACCGACGTGTGTCGACGCGACCTCGTGCGCATGGTGAGTGCCTTTGGAATCCCGTCGCCGACCGCAGATCAACCAATAAAAAAACGCCTTGCGAAGCTGGTCGCAAGGCGTTTTTGTTACCGCGAAGCCAAACGAGGTCGTTGGCTCCGTGAGTCTCATCGGCGTTGACGTTATCGTCCGCCCAAGCTGCCTTCGATCTGTTTCTGGATCTTCTCCAGATTAAACGAACCAGGCGTTTGGCTCGGCGGGAACTCCTTCATCGTCATCAGGAACTTCCCAGCGAATTGCTGCATTGGAGCCAACACATAGACTCGCGACAAGAACCAATCGTTGTAGGTGTTCGAGTTGTGCTGTGCCTTTTCAAACGGATCACGGCGAAGGTTGAACAGCAACGGAACGCGGAGTTCAGTGAACGGTTCCCGCCAAACTTCAAAAGCTACACCACGGTTCTCAAGGAAAACGGCTTTCCAAGCATCGTAGCGAATCGCGACGATTTGACCGTCATCGTTCACATACATGAATTCACGACGCGGTGATTCGTCGACCTTACCGGTTAGGTAGTCGAGTTGGTTGTAACCGTCGATGTGATTCTTGTAGGTGCGCCCGTTAAGTTCAACGCCTTCGAGTAGTTTGCTCTTAATGTCGGTCGACCCCGCAGCTGCGGCAAAGGTTGGCAACCAGTCTTCGTGAGCAACGATTCCGTTGAGCGTGGTGCCTGCGGCGAACTTGCCGGGCCAACGCACATAACAAGGAACGCGATAGGCGCCTTCCCAGTTCGAGTTCTTTTCGCTGCGGAACGGTGTCGTTCCGGCATCGGGCCAAGTGTTGTAGTGGGGGCCGTTGTCGGTGGAGTATTGAACGATCGTGTTGTCGGCGATACCCAGTTCATCCAGGAGATCCAACAATTCGCCAACTTGCATGTCGTGTTCGATCATGCCGTCGGTGTACTCATCGTTTCCTTTGTGTCGGTGTTCCTTCTTCACGTGCGTGCGAAAGTGCATCCGAGTTCCGTTCCACCAGCAGAAGAACGGCTTGCCCGCTTTGTGCTGACGCGTGATGAAGTCCTTCGCCGCAGCGATGGTTTCCTCGTCGATCGTTTCCATCCGCTTCTTGGTCAGCGGTCCCGTATCTTCGATCTTTCCGTCGGCGCTCGCCTTGATCACGCCACGCGGACCAAAGACTTGCAAAAACGTGCGCCCATCGGCCATTTTCATGTCGGCGGGATAGTCTTCGTTTTCGGGTTCTTCCTCAGCGTTCAAGTGATAGAGATTGCCGAGGAACTCATCAAAACCGTGCTGTGTTGGCAGGTGTTCGTCGCGATCGCCTTGGTGGTTTTTGCCAAATTGGCCCGTTGAATAGCCGAGGCTTTTCAAGACGGTCGCCATCGTGACGTCGGTCTTCTGCCAACCTTCTTTTGCGCCCGGAAGACCGACTTTCGTCATTCCGCTGCGGACAGGAACGCTGCCACCGATGAACGCCGCACGACCGGCGGTGCACGATTGTTGGCCATAGTAATCGGTGAAGAAGATGCCTTCTTTCGCGACGCGATCGATGTTAGGCGTCTTGTAGCCCATCATCCCACGGTTGTAGTCGCTGATATTTTCGGTGCCGATATCGTCACCCCAGATGACAAGGATATTCGGCTTGTCCTGAGCGGTGGCCGAAAGGCAAAGCCCCGCCGCCAAGAGGAAACTTGTTAGCTTGATCTTCATAGTTGAGGGTTCTCACAGAACGTTGCGCCCGCGGCAAGCACGTAGCGGTTAAACAAAAGCAAAGCCAAGCAACAAGCTTTGCTACAAATTGTTCAGCCCCAATGGGGGCCAAACTCGAACGGAAACCGATCCGAAACGAAGAGAAGGAGACGTCGCGACTTAGCACCTGCCGGTAAACTAAACAGAACACTGAACCGTCTGCGGGTTTTCAAGAAATCCATACCGCCTCTCCGTCACAATTGCGTCGGATCCACCATTGCCGTGTCGATTAAGACTCTGATATATACCCCACAAACCGCCACGTCGTATGAGTAGAATTACTCAAACAACGCTAGAAAATAGGAAACAAATCCAGGCTAGGTAATCTGCATGCCTAGTCGATGCACGTGTACAAATGGCGCAAAACCAAAACGGCTTCCAGGCACGTTCGGCTCTATTTCCCAGCGATTAGCCCATGGCGAATTGCGTATTGAATGAGATCCGAGGTCGAAGAAACTCCTAAGGCACACATGATACGCGCCTTGTGGTTTTCGGCTGTCCGTTTCGATATTTTCAGAACCTCCGCGACCTGTGGTGCAGTGCGTCCTTCAGCAAACAGTTGCAGAACTTCACGTTGTCGCGGAGTCAGTAATGGTTGTTCCATGTGTTTGTTGGTTCGACGCGACGTCGGGATTGGGTCGATACTCTCGGCGATTCTTTGCGTTACAAACGTTTCGCCTGCGATGGCACAGCGGATCGCGGTCAACAATTCTTCGGTGGCCGAATGTTTCAGCACAAAACCGCTCGCCCCCGAACGGACCGCCCGGGCGGCGTAGGTCGCATCGCGATGCATCGTCAGGAAGACAACCTTGGCTTGGCAACCTGCCGCTCGTATGGCGTCGATCGCATCGAGACCATTCAGCAACGGCATCGTGATGTCAGCGACAATCACATCGGGTTGTTCGCGTAGCGCCACTTCGATCAATTCCCTACCATCTTCGACGATCGCGATCAGATCCAAGGCGGGCTCCAGCAGATTCCGCAACCCTTCGGCAACGATCCGGTGATCGTCCGCTAATAGGACACGTGTGCGTTTCATCGGTCGTCGTCCAACAAAGGAATGCTTAGGGTGATCGTGGTCCCGCTACCACGACGCGCCGCGATGGAGAGATCACCGCCAACAATTCGCGCCCGCTCGTGCAGACTCGCCAGACCGAGACCTCCGTTTTTCAACGCTGCGTCGCTGTCGAATCCGACTCCAAAATCGCGGATCTCCAGGTTCACGGTTTCGGGATCGGCGGTCAACACCACATCGATTCGCTGCGTCTCCGCATGCCGCGCCGCGTTCCACAGCGACTCTTGGGCGACTCGATATAAGCACAGGTTGATCGCGTCACTAAAAGGATCGGGCAACATTCCACATCGAAATTCGACGTCGATTTTATCGCGACGGGCCAAACGATCGCACGCGCTGCGGATCGCATCCTCCAAGCCCAGATCTTCCAAGATCGACGGATGGATTTGATACGACATTTGATGGACATCATCCGAAAGTCCGATCAAGTCTTCTTTCATCTGTTTCAACCTCGCACGAGAATCGGCGTTCCCCAAATCTCCAAGCTCCAACTGTCCTATACCGATCGCCGACGCCGCCAATCGTTGGGAAAGGTCGTCGTGGAGTTCCCGCGCGAGCCGCCGTCGTTCGTCTTCTTGTGCAGAAAGTAAACGCCCGGCCAAATTCCTGGCTTCCCCGCGACTTGCAAACAACGATCGCTCCGCCTTGATCCGACGCGATCGATTCACAATCAAGCCCGCGATGATGAGGGTTTGCAGCGACAATAGCCCGATGCCTAATACAATCTGACTCCGGTACAGATCCCAAATCGAAGCTTCGGCGAACCGGATCTTCGAACCCGTTGGCAGCGCGTCGGTATCGATCTTCCAGCGATTCAATTGCCGCGCGTCGAAAACTGATTGCGTTTCGTGAAGTCCGATTAGCGGAATCTCCGCGACGTCTTCGCCCGCGATGATCCGCGACGCAAGCTGTCCTGCGAGTTCGCCATGCCTTTCGATCGACCAGACATGGCCTCCGACAACTCCCGTCCCAATCAAAGTATCGTAGGTGCCAAACACCGGCACCGGGCAATCGGCGCACAACTGCTTGGAAACGTCGACGGTAAACGGATGGTTGCCGTCGCGATCTTCGTCGCAGGTCAACAACAGCGCCACGCCATCACGATCCGCCTGCGCCATAAACTGCTTCATCTCCACGATGGGAAGCCCTTCCACATCGATGATCTCGATCCCGCGCGAAGCTAGCCGATCATCGAGCGCTCGATGCGCCATGCGACGGTAGTGCCGATCGGTTTCTCCAACACCGCCGATCAGATACAGCTTGCGCATTCTGGGAAACAGCCGCTTGGCGTCTTGGACCGTTCTCCAATAATCGATTTCGAATTCCGTTCCCGTCGCCTCGGCGACCTTGCGAATCCGTGCGGCAAGTTCCGCTTTCGCGGTGCAGCAAACCAGCGGCACGTTCGGAAACAACCGCGTTCGCTGCGCCAGCACGAAATCGATCGCCTGCGTGTAAACGGGGATGACGACATCGATTCGCCGGTTCGCATATTTATGCTCCAGCAAATCGACCAACTGGTCGCGAAAGTCGTCGTCGGAGTAGCGATCCAAATCGAGATACTCCACTTCGATTCGGATGTTTTCAAGTCCCGCGCTGGCCAGACCGTTGCGAATTCCGCGATCCCAGTCGACATTCACCGGCATCACGTGCCGGAAGGAATAGAACACAACGACCGAGGGGGTGGCGTCGCTTTGCGTGTCGCCCGCGGCATTACTTGTTCCCACAATGGAAATGAAGCCAGCCGCAACGAGGGTCGCCCAACGTATGCACCGAAAGACGCTGCCGGTGGAATTTCGCGTTTTCATGATTGATCGCGTTCGGAACTCGGGTTAGATGAGCACGCCAGCGAACCAAATCCCGAAGGCTTCAAACGACGGATGTTTGTAGCGTACCCGCATGACGGCTTGTCGGTTTAGTCACAACGAGTTTCCTCGAATTAGCCGTTTGGGCGTTAGCCCCGGTTTAACGGTGCTTGAACCGGGGCTAACGCCCAAACGGCTGATTAAATCGACAGGCCGATGACAGGTTCACGAGCCTGACACGTCCGGCGTCAACTTTCAAACGTCGGGAGAGATCGTCGCTACGTCGACGCTAACATCCATTCGGTTCTTTCCGCCGCCGATGAAAACGCCTTGGATCGGGCACAGGTCGCTGTAATCTTGTCCCCAGCCAATTGTGATGTGATCGGTCGCGGGGATCATGTTATTGGTGGGGTCGTAGTCGACCCAACCGATCTCGTCGCCACAATAAAGCGCTAACCATGCATGCGATTGGTCGTTGCCGATCAACCGCTCTTTCCCGGGCGGTGGCAGCGTTCGCAGGTATCCGCTGACGTAGCGTGCGGCCAAGCCGATCGATCGTAAGCAAGCGATTTGCAAATGGGCAAAGTCTTGGCAGACGCCCGCGCGGTTCTTGAACACCTCGCCAACGGGGGTGCTGACGGTGGTCGCGCGCGGATCGTATTTAAACCCTTCGAAGATCCGCCGCGTCAGGTCGAGTCCCGCTTCGACGATCGGCCGCCCTTTGGTGAAGCTGGCCAACGCGAATTCGCTGTAGGCCGGGTCGCGTGGTACGATTCGTGAAGCAAACGAAAACTGAAAAGCCGAAAGACTCAGCTCATCGCGGCGTTTAGCGATTCCTTGGGCGACATCCTCCCACGGCGGTGAGGCGGTAAAAGCGGGAGGTCGCGGAATGGGCCGGACTTCCACATTGCTGGTCGCGGTGACCGTCAAGCTGCGATGCGGCTCTTGAATGGAAAAGTAGTCGACGCGATTGCCAAAATAATCCTTTTGACATGTCGATGCGAACGCATCGGGTTTGATCAACAAATGGAAATTCGTCACCGTTTGCTGTGGCAGCGAACGAGCGGCTAAATGAATTTTGTTGTGACAAACGCCAACCGGTTGGCTGTAGTTGTATTTGGTTGTGTGGGTGATCCGATACTTCATGGCTTGCTCATCCGCACTTGGTCGATCGACGTCAGCAGCCGCGATGGGCCGGCGTGCACCATGTATTTGTTGGTGATCGCTTGCGACAGTTGAGGCAGATGCAACTCCAGTTTTTCGAACACTTCGATCAGCTGGGTTCGATCGCCTTGGGCGTGCTTTTCACCGATCGCTTCGATGTCCAACATCCGCACCGCATACAACGCGGCCAACAACATTCGCTGCTCGCTGCTGGTCGGTTGCGATTCGGTTCGCGGCAACCGATCGACATGGTCTTTGATCCGTAACAATTGATAGACAACGCTGCGTGGGTTCGTCTCGTCGGTCAGCAACAAGTCGAGTACCGGGACCTCGTTCAGGTTTGACAAGTAGCGGTAGCGGTAGGTCATCAGGCTGTCGCAGACCTGCAGCAACGCTTCGAGCATCTCGCCGGTGATCTCTTGTCCAACCGAGAAGCAGTTGTTCAAGAGCGCCGTCGTCTGCGTCGCCCGCTCAATTCGCAATCCGAGGTCCATGAAGTGGAACGCTTGCGTGCGAGTCATGCTCTCGGACATCATCCCGATAAAAGCGACCAGGTCGACGATCAGCTCGTTCGACATGTTCAATAGATCGGTGAGATCCCAAGTCCCGGTCGCGGGGGCCCGGAACTGTTCGTCGATCCGAACCAAGACCCGCCAACTGTCTGCCGACAGACGATCGCGGACCCGCGAGGCGGTGCTGTAGGTCGCGGCCAGCATCGAACGCAGCGAACCCGATGCCGTGGCGTCAAAGGTCGAAATCGGAAGGTTTTCTTCGATCGCAGGCAACTGTTGGCGAATCCCTTCGACCACAAACCCCGGCTCGATCTGACCTTGATCGGCCATCGTTCGCAGCAGCATCGGCAGTTCCGATCGCAGATGGCTCGCCGATTCACTGGTCAAACGCATCGTGACGGCGCGCAGCAATCGGGCGGCCGAATCGGCCCGTTCCACTTGGCGACCGAGCCAATAGATATCATCGGCCACGCGGCTGGGCAGATCGTCGCCACTACGCCGCAACTTGACCGGTTCATGCCGGCCTTGGAACAAACTATCGTGCTGCGGTGGCTCCTTGCCCTGGATCCAAATATCTTTGCTCCCCTCTCCGGAAACTAAAGACATCTCCAATGAACCCAGTTCACTGGACGTTCGCGCTAGCCCGCCATGCATCACTTCAAACGAATCGCCCGACGCAATCATGTATGCTCGCATCGCGAGATACGACGCCGAGACGTTGCCGCCGGCCCAGTTCGGCATGGTCGATCGAACGACCCGCTCCTGGCCAACAAATTCGGTTGGGCGTGCCTTGATCCGTTCGGCCAATTGGTCGTTAGGCAATTGCTTCAGCTGCTCGGTCACCTGGCGTTCGTGGCCGCGTTGGCGGAAGGCGCGTTTGACCACCAAACGATCGAGGTTGGCGAGCACATACTCGCGGCCGACCGCATCACCACACCACCACGTTGCCACACTGGATAACTTCAGGTCTTCGCCTAACAAGGTCTTGCACAGAGCCCCGATGTAAGCCATGAAAATTGGCGACTCGACCAATCCGCAGCCCAGCGGATTCGTGATCGCGACGTTTCCTGCTGCGGCTGCGTCGACGAGTCCCGCGATGGCACCGGGGGAAGTTGTCGGCAGTTCTAGCGAGTCGCAGTCGATGGTATTGGGACGCCGCAAAATCACGTCGACCGGATACAAACCACCCAGCGTTTTCAACCAGACACAGCGATCGCGGACCGCCAGATCGGCCCCTTCGACAAGCGTGTAACCGAGGTAACGCGAAAGGTAAGCGTCTTCGAAATAGTTTTCACTCGACGGACCTTGGCTCAACAGCACGATCCGCGGATTGTCTTTATGTCGCGTCGCGATCCGGCGGCAGGTTTCCCGCAGGGCGCGAAAGTAGGGCGCAAGACGTTGGACGTTGCAGGCGCGAAAGCCCTCGGGCAACATCCGCGATTCGACCACGCGATTCTCCAATGCGTATCCGGCTCCCGAGGGGGCTTCGGTCCGATCGGCAAGCAACCACCAATCGCCGTCGGGAGCGCGGCCCAGGTCGGCGGCGTAGCTGTGCAGGTACCGCCCCATGCTCGGCTTCAAATTGTGCAGCGTGGTGTAGAAACCAGGATGCGCGAAAATAATCTCTGGCGGCAGCACGCCGTCGCGAATCAGTTTCTTCGGCCCATACAGATCGGCCAGCGTCAATTCCAAAACCTTGGCGCGCTGCTGCAGACCGGCGGAGAGCTTGTCCCATTCGGGCTGGGGGATCAACAACGGCAACGCGTCCAGCTCCCACGGCCGCGGCTTGTCCAATGGATCACCATAAGCGCCGTAGGTGACACCGTTTTCGTGAATCAGTCGCTTGGCCTGCGTCCAGCGACGCAACATCTCCTCATTCCCCACCCGATTGATTGCCGCCGCAAACCGCTTCCAGTGGGATCGCATCTGTTGGGGGGAGGAAAACAGTTCATCGTAACCACCAACGGGGGGCGAATAACCGGCGAAGACGCTGGTCACGGCGGCCGTTTGTGGATCGGGTAACGAACCTTGCTGCTGCGTTTGCATATTCTTCCAGGTTGCCAAGATGCGAAGGTTCGCGTAAGTCTGAGGTCAAACGACTAGGCTACCAAAACCAGCGGTCAGACAACAGCCTGACCGCCCCGTCGCATCGCAGTTGACACGTGGGTAGGCTGCCCTGGATCAAGAAAATGTGTGCTAATCCGCACGGATGCCGCTATTCTTCCCCCTCTGCCATCCCGTACAAGCGGCGTATCTCCGCTAAATCCTCGGTCACGGGGGGCAATTGCGGATTCATCTCTTCGAGCGTTTTGCGAACGATCTGAGAAACCACGGCATTGCGATACCACTTTCGGTCCGCCGGAATCACGAACCACGGCGCGTGCTTGGGGCTACATTGCTCGAATACGGTTTGGTAAGCCTCGCGGTAATCGTCCCAGCGGTCCCGCTCGTGGTAATCTGCGGCGTTCAACTTCCAGTGTTTTTCAGGCAGATCCAACCGTTCCTTAAACCGCTCCAATTGTTCTTCGGGACTGATGTGCAGATAGAACTTCAGGATCCGAGTCCCCGCCGAGCTCAACAGCGATTCAAAAGAATTGATCAGGTCGTACCGTTCCTTCCAAACGCTTTTGGGAACCAAGTCGTGGACGCGGACGATCAACACGTCTTCGTAATGCGAACGGTTGAAGATCGAAACCTGGCCGCGGGCGGGGACGCAAGGATGCACTCGCCACAGAAAATCGTGCGCGAGTTCCAGTTCGGTCGGCTTCTTAAACGAATGGACGCGGCAGCCTTGCGGGTTCATCTTCCCCAAAACGCGACGGATCAAGCCATCCTTGCCCGCCGCGTCGGGCGCTTGCAGCACGATCAACAGCGACTGCTTCCCTTCGACAAACATCCGGTACTGCAGCTGGCGGATCGCTTCGACGTTCTCCGTGGTCAACTGCTCCGCTTCCTCGCGATCCTTGAACGGTTTGTCCTCGCGTGGATGGATATCCTTCAGCTTCACCTTGCTATCGGGTTTGACGCAATATTCGTCATACAAATCCATCGTTCGCCTCGCAGTTAATTCTCGAGAAGTATCTGACGCAAAAAGTTAAGACCCGCCTTGCCGATCCGCGGCGGCAACACATCGGGATGCCCGCCCATGTGGAATGTGATCGAGCGTGGTGTCGACAGTTTTCGACCGGTCACGACCAGCCGAATGTCGGAGCTGGGATTGGTCTTTCCCTCTCCCGGAACGATCGTCGGATAGCCATCGATCGCCAACGCCCAATCGGCATCAAATCGTTCCATCACCTCCGCCGTCCATTGCTCGGGCGAACCGTTCTGCGGCACGCCGAGCACACTTCGCCAGCGATTCGACGCCCGCTGATCGCTCAACGACAAACCGCCGCGATACAGATCGGGGCGTTCGCACGCGCTCAACCAAGTATCGGCCAGCGAATTAAAACCGTGCTCGACACAACAAAGTGTTTCACCACGCCGGTCCAACAGTTCGATAATCGCATCCTGCAGTTCAAAATCGTCCCCTTCGCCAAAGATGAACTCGCCGACGCGTTGCCGCAGGCTTTCGGTGACGCGATCGATCTGCGATTGGCAGTCGGCTTCGTCGCTCCCCTCGGCAAAGATCCTCAGCGAGATCGTCGCCCGATTGACGGTGATTCCCACTTGCGGCGTCTGCTTGCGATCCAATAGATCAGCGATTCGCGACTCCATGTCGCTCTCGCCGACACCAAAGCACTTGACGACATGTTGGCGTACCACTCGCTGCACGCCAAGCAATTCACGCATCCGGATCGCGACGCCAGCGTTCCACATCTGCCGCATCTCCGCCGGCACGCCCGGCAGGCAGAAGACGTGGCAATCGGAGCGACCGGGGCGTTCGACCGTCAGATCGATTCCCGGCGCGGTGCCGTGCGGGTTGTGGATCAATCGACTCCCCTGGGGGAACTCCGCCTGCAAACGGTTCCGCTCGGGCATCTCGCGGCCGACAAAAAACGATTGGATGTGATCAAGTGCTTCCTGGCGGATCTCGATCAGGCGATCGGTCGCCGCAGCGATCGCTTTGCGCGTCAGATCGTCTTGTGTCGGCCCCAGACCACCGGTCATCACGATGTAGTCGGACCTGCCGATCGCAATCCGAAAGACATCGACACAGGCATCGAAGTCGTCGCCGACGCTGCTGTGATAAAGAGTCCGCACGCCCAGGTCGCCGAACTGAGACGCCAGCCACTGGGAATTGGTATCCAACCGGCTGCCGCTGGTGATCTCGTCGCCGATCGCAATCACTTCTGCACAAATGGTCATTCGTCGGGGTGTCCGTAGGTCGCCGCGATGCAGCGATCGTGCCAATGAAAAGGGAACGCCGACACGTCGCCGAGCCGTTCGCGAAGGATCAATGATTCATCGGCAACAACCACGCCCCCAACACGGTGAAGATCAACGCGGAGATCCCCATCGCGATGCTCATCGGAGCCAGCGTCCGCAAGCCTTCGCTTTCGGTCATCCCACTCATCTTGCAGATCACCCAGAACCCGCTGTCGGCCATCCACATGATCGGCTTGGATCCCGCCCCGATCGCCGTTGCCAGATAAACTGGATGGTACGGCAAGATCTCGGGATTGGCAAAGCCCTGCAGCACGCCGGCGGCGGTGATCATCGCAACCGTCGCCGACCCCTGCAGCGTTCGGATCGATGCGGTCACTAAAAAGGCGAGCGGCAACAGCATCAATCCCGGCAGGCTGCCCGTCATCTCCGCGACCGCTTCGGCGATCCCTGCGTAACGCAGCATCGTCCCAAACGCTCCACCGGCACTGGTGATCAAAATAATCACGCCGCCGCTGGCCAACGCCTTGCCGATCAATTGGTTGCGGTCGCTCGCGACGGGAGCCCATCGCAACAGCCCCATCGCCATCGCCGCAGCGATTCCCAACGCCACGTTTTTATCGCTGGCAAGTTTGACAATCCGTCCCAGCGAATCGGTCCAGGCGGGCGCGGCGCCGGAATCGAAGCTACCGAGCCACATGTTCCAAGCCGTCCCGCCGGCGATCAGCAGCACCGGCAAAGCGATCGGCAACAGAGCCAACCCAAACGGCGGCCCCTCGACTTCATCGATCGACGGTGGTCCGCCGGCCGATGTTTCGTCCGCCGGTGTCTCGTCATCGCGCAGCGGAACGTCGACGAAGCGGTTGATCACAGCGGCGGCCGAAAGCGAAAGGACGCTCGAACAGCAGCAGATCGCCAGTCCGCCGACCATCATGTCAAAGATCTCGATGTGCAATTCCGCCGCGACGGCCAGTGGTCCCGGAGTGGGTGGCACCAGCGAATGCGCTAACGATCCACCGGCGAGGATCGCCAGGATGTAGAGCACATAATCTTTGCCCACCTGTCGCCGCAGCGACTTGGCCAACGGGACCATCAGGTAAAAGACGGTGTCGAAAAAAACGGGGATCCCCAGCAAAAACGAACTGCCCGCCAACGCGTACGAGGCGCGGGCTTCCCCTACGATCGCCAGCATTCGGCGGATGATCACCGCCGCAGCGCCGCTGTGCATCAGACAGCTGCCGACGACGCTAGCCAGCGCGATCAGAATTCCAATCTTCCCCGCGTAATCGCCGAACGATTGAGCCAACCGCTGGGCGCCGGTGCTGCTGACAAACGAAGCGGCCTCCTTCTGAGTCCAAGCCTCTTTGGACTTCTCCATCTGAAGATCGGCGTAATCGACCAACGCGGCGTCGGGAGTCAACACGGCGACCAAAAAGCCGGCCATCGCCAACGCCAGGAAGGCATGTAGCCGCAACCACAATATTGAAAGCAAAACGACCGCAACCGCGATCGCAACAATCCACCAGATACTCACAGCCGCCATGACCTTTTAGGATTTTTGGAATCAAAGAGCGAGCAGTATATACCGACGGTCGCCTCTAACGCCATCTTTGTGGACCTGTCGAGCGCCCAAAACAGAGATTGTCAAATAACAAGCAACACCAAACGCTCGATTGGTAGACCCGCAGGTGCTCCTGTTCCAATGCTTCCGGAGCCCGTTCACCTCCTCTGCGAAGCCCCCTTTGCGCCAAATTGCGATTTCGGTGGCAGGCTTCTACAAGCCGCGCCGCTGCGCGTATGGAAGGTATGCAGAATACCCGGAGTGAATACTCATCGAGGCCACGTTCTGGAGAACTTGTCGATCGACAGAGCGAGTGAGTCGCATCCCCGGCATGTTTGTGGAGAGCTTGGAGAACGCGGCTCCTGCTTCAATCGGCGGTGCAGTCCGAAGCCGCATCCTTGCACAGTCGTCAACGTTGGCCGGCGAAGACACCCGTCCGGGCGAGGACTAGCGATCCCGGTGGTTCCAGGCATGGAGGATCCAGTCTCGACGTGATGACTCTTTTGCGGAGCGTTGCCGCGGGAGATCTTGTTCTTTAGCGAGAAGCTTGCTCCATTGCGACCTCACGGCTTCGGAGGTTGGTTGATCCAGTTCCGCGGCGTGACCAGGAAAGGCTGCGTTGTATTGACTGCCAAGCGATTTCGGACGCGGTTGGTCCGTGGGTGCCAATCCGTGCAAGCCACCTCGCGTGCCCCACCACTGCACGGCGGCAAAGTCTTTGGAATCGGGTGGGACATCGGAAACGTAAATCGTCGCGCTGCCATCGGCGTGCAGTCGGCGCTGTAATTGGGGAACGTCGATCGATTGCACCGGTAGGTCTTGCTCGATCGCGATCGCGGAGGCCCAGCCGGCAGCTTGCCCCAACGAGCTCCAGATCGGTTCGAGTCGCAAGGCGCCAAAGCCGAAGTGACTGGCCGAACAAGCGACCGGGACCAACAGGTTCTCGGTGACCGCCGGTACGATCACGCCGTAAGGAATTTGGTACGGCGGAATCTTCTTGTAGAATTCGCCTTCGTGCTTTCCGTCGTAGCGTGATCCCGTTCGTCCGGTGCCATGGCAATTGTGAACGTAATCGCCAATGGCGATGCTGTCGCGATGCAACACCGCACGGGCGTCCCCTTCGGCTTGTTCGGTATCTCGGCCCGTGAATACGTGTTGGCCGACCATCCGCCGCGCCTCGCGAATGTACAACTGAGGTGGGATGCCTTCGGTTTCGGGGAACTCATCGCGGCAAAAGCCCCACCGCCGCGCGTCCTCGCGAATCGCTGCCGGGACCGCCGCGTCGTGTTGCAGAAAATAGAGCAACCCCAGGTTGTAGGCATAATGCGCCGCGACGATCTTCGCTCGCGTTGCCGGATCGCCATCGGGGTAGGCGTCGTTGATGTCGGGCATCGACAATCGAACCGGTGCGTGGGGCGTGTCGTTAATGTCGGCTTTGCCATTGGGCATGCCGGGGGCGTGCGCGCGGAAGATGCCGCTGTGATCCGAGGCAAAAACATGTTCCAACTTGCCGCTTTCAAACGCCTTCAAAACGTCGATGAAGTCGTCTCGGTCGTAGCCTTTCGGCTCAACCGGCTCGCGCATGTTCGTGGTATCGGTCGTCATGATCAATCGCAGGTTGTAACCTTGCACCTGACCATCGGCTTGGCCTTGCGGATTGCCGGCCATCGGTTCGCCATACTGGCTGCGCGATTCGCGACCGATGTGGTAACACTCCCCTGCCGCCGCCAGCAGGTCGCCTTCGTAGCTGGCGTCGATAAAAACGCGGGCATCGACTTGCAGCGTTTGCCCCTGCGGACCGGCGAAGCGGGCTGAAACGATGCGACGCCGACCGCCAACGCTTTCCGTCGTGGCAACTTCTTCCAGGACCAGATGCTTTTGCGTTGCGATCGACGGATATTCCGCCAGCATCTGCTGCAAGATCCGTAGATTGACCGAGGGCTCGCCGTGAGTGCCCCCGAACGCTGCGACGACTTGTTCGGAATCGGCACCGTAGCGAGAACGATAGTCGGCGTCGACGCGTTTCGAAAACTCAAGGAAGAATCCAGTCAACGCTTCAAACGAGCGGAAGTCGGTGTGGGAAAGCCCGCTGGTCAACATCCCGCCGATTCGGTCGGTCGGTTCAACCAACAGGACGCTGCGACCTGCTTTGGCAGCGCTTACCGCGGCGGCGATCCCCGCCGGCGTGCTGCCGTAGACGCACACATCGGTTTGCCGCGCGGCGTCCGATGCAATCGCAAAGGTGCTCCCGAGGGCGATTAAGGCAACGACAAACAAGCGTGTGATGCGAATCATGAGGCTCTCGGTCGGCGGTTGCGGCGCGGTGTTGAAGGGGAGGCGAGATTTCCGCGAACAAAGGGAATTGGAACGGAGGGCGTTCTAGGCGGGCCAGTATTCCGCAATTTTGCGTTTCAGAAAATCGACGCTTCGCGCCAATTGGTCCATCCCGTCGACTCCGTCTTCGATGCTGATCCAGCCATCGAAACCAACGCGGCGAAGTTCGCTGAAGATCGCGTCATAATCGTTCAGGCCCTTGCCGATCTCGCCGTGGGAGAGTCGCTTGGCATAGCCGGTCGCCCCTCCCTCTTCACGTCGCAAATCGTCCAACGTCCCTTCTTTCAAATACCTATCGCTGGCGTGCATCGTGACGACGCGGTGGGAGACTCGCTTCAATAATTCGATCGGATCCTCGCCCGCGAGGTAGGTGTTGCTGGGATCGTAGTTGACACCAAAATTGGGATGTTCGATTCGATCGACCAGCATACAGAAGACGTCCATTTGCTGTGCGAATTCAGGGAACTCCCAGAAGTCGTCTTTGTAATGGTTTTCGATGATCAGCGTGATCCCGCGGTCCTGAGCGTACGGCAGGCAAGCTTCGATCGAATCGGCCGCCAACTGGACACCTTCATCGATCGTGAGTTCGGGCCGCCGCTGACCGCTGAGCACGCGGCAATACGATCCACCGAGCGCTGCGGTCATGTCGATCCATCGCTTCTGTTTAACGATCTCGGCTTGGCGAAAGGAGGCATCGGGATGGGTGAAGTCGGGGGAACAACACATCATCGGGATCACCATGCCGTGCCCTTCAACTTCGTCGCGGAACCGCGCCCAGTTCGCGTCGTCGGCCATTTCCAGAAAACCCGCGTACCACTCCAGCCCCTGAACGTCCAGCTTCGCCGCCAAATCGATCCACTGAGAAACCTTCATCGTGCCATCCTTGCACAACGCTTGCATGAAGGCTTTCGGAAACGCGGCTAGTTTGGGCATGGTCGACTCGGTGGCAGTAGATTCTTAAAAAGCAGTGGCGTTGGTGTGTCTTGTTGTGGGGCTAGGCGGTCCCCAGCAACGAATGAACGGCTTGCCCGATATCCGCTTGCCGCATCAGCGATTCGCCGACCAAGATCGCTTTGACTCCCGCTGCCCCGAGCATCTTCACATCGTCGTGGGTGCGAATCCCACTCTCACCGACCAGCAGGCGGTCGGTTGGAATTTGCGATCGCATCCGAACGGTGTGCTGGAGATCGGTATGGAAGGTGCGAAGGTCGCGGTTGTTGACTCCGACCAATCGACCATCGGTCGCCAGCACGGCAGGTAAATTTTCGGCGTCGTAGAATTCGATCAATGTCTGTAGTCCCAGTTCACCCGCTTGGCGATGGAGCGTGAGTAATTGTTCGGAGCTTAGGCATTCGGCGATCAGCAACACGCAATCGGCACCCGCCGCACGCGCTTCGAGCAATTGGTAGCGGTCGATGATGAAATCTTTACGCAGAAGCGGGATCTCGACGACAGCACGGATCTGTCGAAGGAATTCCAAAGATCCTTGAAAGAAATTTTCGTCCGTCAGGACGCTGATGCAAGCGGCACCGGATTGAGCGTAGGTCTTGGCGATCGCGACCGGATCGAAGTCCTCGCGAATGATCCCGGCCGATGGGCTCGCCTTCTTCACTTCCGCGATCAACCGCACGTCGGGCGTAGCGGATAGGGCAGCGATAAAGTCGCGCGGGGGCGCCGCTTCGGCAGCCAACGCTTCCAGTTTGTCGATCGGTTGAACCAACTTTGCCGCCGCCACCTCTTGTTGCTTCTTGGCGATGATCGTGTCCAGGATGGTGCTCATACGGGCAATTGTCCAAGGTCCAAAGTGAAATTAGGGGCCGGGAAAGCCGCATTCTAAATCAGCCGGTCCAGACAACAAGCGTGCCGGTCTTTCATTTCCGCAAACGTCCACGATAATTACAGTTAGAAGCAAAATGATTGTGTGATCCCCCACAGGCCGAACAAAGCAGCTGGAAAATGAATCTACCCAAACAAAACCTCTCCGAATGGGCTAGCGAGTTCCTGGAAGAACGGCTTTCGCAAGCTGCGGCAACGATTCGTAAACCCGAACTTGCCAATGAGCTGCGAACCAAGATCGGCGACGTTTTAAATATTTTGCCTGGCGCAGCAGCGCGGGAAGTGGAACGATTGCTCGAGATCGCAAAACAACATGCTGCGTCGCTTGCCGAACGCATCCATCCAGAAAATTCGATCAACACCGTCTCGATCAATGCCAGTGGAACTTTGATGCTAGGCGGTTGTGGCGTCCCGGCGTCGGCGGCGGTCCAGCATCCTTTGATGTTCCACGCAACCCACCAAAACCAACTGGCCGGCAAAGCGGTTCATCGGGCGTTGCAGACGGTGGCGATGTCGCTCTCGGGGCAGCACATTCTGGTGGCCGATAGCATGGAGGCGGCGATCGTTGCGGTGGCGAAGGCGGCGCAACCGACCGTCAAGATCTTGGTGCCGCGGTGTCAGGCGATTGAACTGCCTTCAGGGATCAGTTTGCCCGATCTGCTGCGGTCGGCTGGAAGGACGGTGATCGAAGTCGGTTCGGTCGACGGGTGGTCGATCGATAGCGTCCTCGCCGAACTTCGGGACGAAGCTTCCTCGTCGGTCCTCGTCACCGCAGATCGCATCGTCGACGGGGTGGTTGGCGATGCCGCCGCAACGGGACGTACCGGTCAAACGATGCCCGATATCCGGCATTTATTGCACGTGGCGCCTTATGTTGCCCCACGTCCGTTGGACAACCTTGTTCAGCCGGCGTTACCGACCTTAAAACAACGCTGCCATGATGGTGTCCTGATTACCGCCGGGGACGGCTTGCTGGGCGGACCTGCGTTGGGATTGATCCTTGGTGATAACAGCCGCTTGCAACAGATCGCTCAGACCCGTGACTGGTGTTGGTTGCAAGCCGATCTGACAGCTCAGGCGACGATGATCCTCGCGATGCAAACTTGGGTCGATGGGCCCGTGCCGGAGGGATCGATTCTAGCGATGCTGGAAACCACGCACGCCAACCTCGTCGACCGTGGGATCCGGTTGAAAAACCGGTTGGAATTGGCTGGTTACCACGTGACCGTGAACAGCGATCAAGTGTCCGCTCGACTATGGCCGACTGGACGTTGGGCACTCCCCTCGGTCGAATTAGAAATCCGACGCGGTTCGGATGCTTCCGAATCATCGGAGGCGTTCGCCCAGCGTCTGGAAACGTCTCGGCCGCTCTTGTTCTGCAAGACGCTCGGCGATGCGACGGTGGTCGATCTTCGTTGGGTTGCTCCGGCGCTCGATGCAACGCTTGCCAAAGTTATCATCGGAACCAGCGAAACGCCGCCCGCCGATCCGCCTTCTCCAGAACCGGCGTCGTCGGCGACAATCTGACCTGTCGCCGCGTTGGGATTGCTGTTCGCGGATGCAATTGCGATCGAATTCGCAGATAAAGAATTCGATCCGGGAGGCTACCCGGATCGAAGCAATCAGACGATCTGAAGCCTAGCTGGCGTCGTCTTTGTTGTTGCTGACCGCTATTGGAATCACGATCGCTGCGGCGATGACCAAAGCGATTAACAACGGATGCAGAAGAACCGACAGCGGTTGCTGCCCGCGGGCGATCATCGCGTCTTGGGAGATCAAGATTTGTTTGACGGCGTTGCTGGGGGCGGTTGCGGCGGTACAACACGTTACAAAAGCGGCGGCATCGGCGCTAGCGATTTGGTAATCGCCTGGCTTTTGAATCGTGAACTGGAACCGTCCTTGGGCGTCGGCCGTCGTCTTGGATACGACCTTGCCTTTTTGGCCGAGAACCACGGTTTGTCCCGACGCGGGTTTGCCGTCGCGGGTGATCGATGTGCCTTGCAGCATTCGATCGCCAACGAGAACAACAGCAATGGGGTGGATTTCGGGAGCTGCGGCGATCGCATGCGGCGCTTCTTGAGCGGCCAATTGGGCGATCGGCATGTGCCACGAAACAACGGTTCCAATCAACAAAAAGTGCAGCGCACGCTTTGCGATGTCCATCGGATGCATCCTTGCAAGTTGGTGAGGGCGGATGTCAACCACCGTCGAAAGGGAGGGGGAGGTTTCTACAGGTCCAACGCGATGCCACCGTCCTGGATGGACGAACCAACGCGTCGGCTCCAGTCCATGTTTCTGGAGCTGCCGCAGGTTAATTGACTTTGCCGCACGGAAAAAGATCGATTTGCCAGTAACTGTAAAATTGCTGGCAATTGTTCTTGCTGGCGGCTTCGTTAGGGGCGGCTTCGATCCCCTTGCAAGCCAGCATTCAGCCAGCCGCCCGCAGTTTGAACTTTGACAACGTTCAAAGTCCCCAGTCGGTTGACCGGATCGGGGAGCTTGCTGACCGGAATCGGTTCGAACTTAAATTCCTGAGGCAGTTCCTGCAGCAGGCGTCGCTTCAGTACGTTCATTTGTTGAATGAATCGGCCGCCACGCATCCCCTCGGGGGCTGTGACTTGAACATCTTCGCCACGCACGGCGACAAACATTCCGTCGCGCGGTTCCAGCGTGTATCCAAAACGAACGTTCATCGCGACCAGAGGGGTTTTGTCCAAGAACCAGGTCTGGCCACGCAGGATCATCGAAATCTTGTTGCCTTCAAATTCGACTTCAATCGGACGATCTTCGGCAAAATGGATACCCATTCCTTCGGGGATCTGTTTCTCCTCCTCCTCTGACAGCTTGATGCCCAAGACCTTCAGCTCGCGGCGGATGTTATCGATCTTCCGCCCTGCGTAGATCCGTTGGCAGACGCTGCCGACGGTCGATTCGTGCAGCGTCACCACGATGTCCCCCGTCGCCGTTTGCGGCACCGCGGCGTAGGCGGGCTGGGAAAGTCCTGAATCGAACCGCAACGCTAGCGTCAGTTTGCTGGGGTCGGTGAGAAAGTCGATCGTTTTAGGCTGCACGTTCAACCGCAGCAGAGATCGTTGGACCTCCAGTTCAAAGTCGCTGCGCGCTTCGGCGATCTCTTGAACGATATCTTCATCGAAACGTTTCAAAAACGAATCACTCGACCGGCGGGATAGATCGTGCCGGGCTTGCGGTTGTTCTTTGGCGATTTCATTCCCCGCGATTCGCCGCACCAATTTGCCGATCCCGCCGCGGAACTTGCTGCAAACCTGCTCGGTGCGGAGGTCGGAATTCGCCTGGGCGGTTCCCTTGAGTGTGACGAACTGGTGTTCCGCAAATATCACCGTCTTCTGCGCCGTCAGTACCGTGTCACCACGCAGCGTAAACGAGACCGGTCCTTGCCGGCCGTTCATCGTCGATTGAATGTTCCCTTGAAACCGGACTTCACACTGTCCCGGTGCGTGTCCGCTGACCGGGTGCATCGTCGCCACGCCGGTCAGGACCGCTTGGCCGGTGACTTGGACCTTGTCTTTGTTTTCTCGAATCGGTTCGATTTCGGTCACTTGGCGCGCCGTGATCGTCGCTAACGCCGGGGCTGCAATGTCGACATGCGTGTTGGCGCGGCCAAACCGATCGGCGATGCGACGCAATTCGCCCGGCAATTGTTCGTGTGATTGGAACCACGCGGTCAGTTCCGCTAACCGTCGGTATGGGGCCGCGGTGGTTGCTGCATGCAGCTGGGTGACAAGTTCGGCAAGCTCCGCCTGGCGATCTGCAAACGCCTGCTCCAGCGACATCGGACGCTCGGCGAGCAGTTCGGGATCGTCGGGGAATTGTTCCAGATCCAGCTGGAATTGAGCCAGCTTTTCCGCGGCATCGGCTTGTCGGCGAGCCAACACCAAACCACGGCGCAGGTCGACAAGGTTCGATCGCAACCGTGTCAGGGCGGGGCGTTCGATTCCATCGTGCAGGCCTGCCAATCGATACATCGTTGCCGTGACGGCGGCGATTGCGTCGTCGTCAATTTGGTTGTTGATCAAGGCGTCACGCAACGGATCAAACAACAAGTAGTCTTGCCATGCGGGACCGCTGCCTGCGTACTGCAACATCGATTCGGCGACGCGCAACGCATCGGCGGCGGCCAACCGCCGTTGCTGCAACGTGGCGTCGTCGATCGGTTGGAACGCAGCATTTCGGATTCGATCGGGCAAGTCGTCCGCGGTGACGGATTGCGACAGCATCCAACACAAGCCGATCAACGGCAGGGCGCAGCGAAGTTTCATCATGGTGCAGGTTCAAGTTGGAAAATCAAGTTGTGAAATCAAGTCAGCGATGGCAAGCGACGGATGCATCGCTTGCAGGCACGGGCGTTCCATGCGGCGGCACGAATCAATCGCGGTCGTAGGCACCGATCACGAACGACCATCCCGAATCGGTTAGGTTGCCAATGCTACCGATCATTCCGAAGTACGATTGAACCTCAGCAAAGGGGGGCAGCTTTGCAAAATCGGTGTCCGGCTGGGGGCGATCTTTGTCGGACTTCAGCAGCATCAACAGCATGTTGCCATACATGCTTTCGGCCCGTTTGAGTCCTTCGAGGCCTTCGCTGCGGAGCACCTCGTAGGTATGACGGATATCGCGATCGCCGCGAACGAAACCACGCATAAACGAGCGGTCGGTCGTCCACGGTTGCAGCCGTTGGGTCATCGACGCGAACTCGTCACTTTCACTCAACGGTTTGCCTTGCGTACCCAGTACGGTGTCCTGAACCATCGAAGCGTGTGTCGAAATCCACAACCGGCCGTCGGCAACCATAATGCCCGCGCGGGTGAAGGTGGAGTTGCCCTGTTTGTCTTGCAAGGCGATTTCCCAGAGGTCGAACTTTTGTCGTGGCAACCGCGATCGAACCGCTTTGTTGTCGTTACGCAAGAAGCGATAAATCAACGACGCCACGCGGCGTTCTTGGACTTGGGGATTTTTGATCGGAATCGCGATCAATGTCCGTTCCCGTTTTTGGTCCACCAAGTAATCGCTGTGCGTGACGATTTCGGGTTCCAACATCGGCAGCAATCCATCGATCAGATCGAATCCAAGGTCGTTTTTCCAATCTTCCAACGTTGCCTGCCACGCGCCGGGTGCATCGGTGATGTCATCGTAAACGTCACCGATATTGGCCAACATCGAACGCAGGTTCCAACGGTTGACCATCGCATTGCTGGTGGTGTCGAGAACAAACGGCGGAGGCGTTAAGTCGCCAGCGACGAAGTCGAGCGACTTCAATGCCATTTCGCGAGGCGGCGGAGCATCGATTTGCACATCGTTCAGGTAGTCAAACCCGTCGGCTTTGATCCAACCGAAGCCGCCCATTCCTTGAATTCCTGCAAATCCATGCCGCATCGGAAAGGGAGGGCGGTCGGGATGGGCGCTCGACACGGTCCCTTCCTTCTTGTTCATCACGACGGCCAACCGGATCAGATCGGCATACCAGTGGAATTCGGCGATGCCATCGCGGGGCGGTGCGGCGGCGATCCTTTGGTAGGCGGCAACCGATTGCAGGCTCTTCCAATTTTCCGGATCGGACCAGCCCTTCACGATACGCGTGGCGATCGCCAAGTCGCCGCTGATGAATAGACCGTCATCGGTCGTCGCGTAAAGCACTTGTTGCCCATCGGCAAGGTCATAGATTTTGGCAGCGATCGGAAAGCTTGCGTCGCTGGCTCGCGCGCCATCGGCGACCAATTGCTTGCCCGCTTGCTCGGTCAACTGTTGCGCGCTGTCGGGTGACATCTCGACCAAGAAATTCATCGACAGTTCGTCGGCGGCCGATTCGATCGCTGCGATGGAGAGCCTGCCGGTCGCATACTTCGCCAACTGTTTGTCGTCAAAACCGTAAGCACGCCGCAGCCGGGCCGCAAAATCTTGTTCGCTGTCGGAGAACTCGGTGCGAAAGTTCGCCATCGCGGGGCTATCCCACAACCTGCCAATACTGGTGGCGGCGATCTTTTCTTGAAAGCTCTTAAAGTTGGTAATGGCAACGAACAGCCGCGTGTCGTCGGGAAACTTGGCTGCCGGATCGCCAACGGCGACATTAGCGACCAGCAGTAGGAGCAGCCATTGTTGAACGAATCGCATCATCGGATCAGCACTTTGGGGTGGTTTAGATCAAGGGTCATCAGCAGGGATCACACGACCGATCGTTCATCGAGCGGGCGACGCATCCACTACTTTAGTTGCCGTCGTGGCACAAACCAGTCGGATTCGGCTACGGAACCGGTTTGCGTTGCAGGATGTCGCGGGCCATCTGAAGGTACAAACCGGGGACTTCGTCGGCATGGTCAAAGACGTAGCGTTGCAGGATGCCGCGTCCCAATTCCAGTTTGTCATGGTATTTGATCATCTGGATTGCGAAGACCAACGCCAATCCGGAGCTCAGTTGTTGGTCGTTCAAACGTTGGGCAAGTTCTTCGAACGTCTTCGCATTCCAATCGACGCCCGACCAAGCGCCTACGATAAACTGCATCTCGCGTTGATAGAACTCGCCGTTTTGGAAATGCTCGATCAGCGAGATGCATTGCCGGTACAAAACGTCATCGGTTTCGGGATACTTCTCCAGCGTTTCGTCCCCTTCGTAGGCGATCTGCAAAATCCCCTGGTACAGGATCATGTACAGCGGCAGCAGGAAGACGTCGCGCATCGAATCTTGCCGCAACAATTTCCCTCGTCCGATCTGTCGACCGCGGGGACCGCTGAACACATGCGATGAGATCTTCTCGATCCACTCCGGCGGAATCTTTTCGCTCCGCAGGATGATGTTTAGAAGGACACGGTCATCAACCCCCGACCCGCCCAAGACGGCCTCCATCACACTCCGCATTTCGCCCGGGCGGTAGCCGTCGGACCAACACAACAAGATCGTGTCGGCACTAAATGCTTCAAGAACCATGGGGACGCCGGAGATGCTGGAAAGTTCTTGCGGTGTCGGCCAGCCCTTGTACCAATTCCGGATCCGCCCGTCGAGCCACAGCTTGTAGGCGCCATCGGGATCCCCCTGTTCTTCCAGGATGATTCCCAAGATGCCACACGCTTCGCTGAAATGCGAATAATGAATCCCTTCGATCGGACGCTTCGGATCGACGCGGGCGAGAAACGCTTCGAGGTCGCGCCGCGCAGCCGTCGCGTCCCCTTGGGCGTAGGCGAGCCTCGCCCGATCGATCAGCAGCGGAAGATGGACCGTCGCAATTTGGTCGATGTCGTCGTGCAGCCACGGAGAAATCGCTTGCAACGCTTCATCGTATCGCTTCTCCAAGATCAACATCCAAACGAGATCGCCCAGCATCGCCGTCCGTTCGATCTCGTCCGGCTTGGAAAGTCCGGCGATTTCGTCAAGCAACGACCGAAGTTCGGGGAGCGCCTGCATCCGCGCTTCGTGAGGTGTCAAATGGCGGTCGCAGCGAATCGCGTCGCACCACCGCCAGATCGCCATCCGTCGCCACGTGGGATCTTCACTGAAAAGATCGATCGTTGACCGCAGCGCCTCGGCGTCCCCTTCGGTTAAGAACGCGAGCCGCGACCGCTGTCCCGATTTGACAAGCATTTTGGAAAACTGAAGTTTGTCCGACACGGGGATCAAACGCTGCACATCTTCCATCGAATACAGTGTCTGCAATTTGTCGTGTAAGTAGGACATCCGCACGCGCAATACCGGCGTGTCCGCATAGACCGCCAATAGACGAACCGCCGCGTAGAGGTACCAACGCGACGCGTTTGCATCATCCGAACCGCTCGGAGAATGGTTTTCGATGATCGCTTCGAGCTGTTGGAAATAGGTCTCTGGCGCGTCGTATTCATAGGTCAACGCAAGTTTGAACAGCGCTTCGACATCTTGTGGACGTTTGGCGTAGTGAGTCCGCGCCGAACTGAGATCGTCCGCGGCAAACGCTTCGTCTCCCAATTGAATCTCCCGATCGGTCACCAGTGAAGTGGCATCGGCGACCTGATACTCCAAGACCGGTTTGCCGACGATCGCCGCCGAGGGACAGATCACCCCGAGTTGACCGGCTTGAGCAGGGTTCAGTGGAAACGGATCTTGGAATTCCATCACGTCGCGATCGCCGACCGAAAACGTCAGATGGGTTACCGCTTGACGTCGAGCGCGTAGACGCAGATTCGTGCCCAGTGAGATGGGTTTCTGTCGCAGGATGCTGTCGCCTCGCAGCGGATCTTTGCGAATGATGTACATCCGCACGCGATCCGATTGATTCGATTCGGCCAACGAAATCAGATCGTCCGGCAGATACGACGGGTCGTAGTTCTGATCGGCGACGACAAATTGGTAGGAACTGTCGGCGTGGTCGTTCAGCACCAATCCGATCATCGGCGTCTGAAGCGAGGCTTCGCCGAATTCGATCGAAACCGAAACGTTTCCCTTGGGACTCGCTTGCAGAGGCACAAGCCATTCATCGCTGAACTCGACCGGACCGCGGACCCATTGGTCACCTTCAGACGAAAAAACGTCCGCGGGATATTCTTGGGCAACCAACGGACGCCATTGATGCAAACGTGTCGTCAGACGTTGTTGAATGTCCGCGAGTGTATCAACGACATCGGGTGCTTCAGGCCAGGGGTATTCCTTGCCGATTCGCTGCTGCTGGGAATGGATTTGCTGTTCGATCGAGAGGGTGATCACGCGTTGGTTCAACAACATGTTCAATGGATTGGTCCAGACGTTCAGCAAACGCATCCGCCGCACCGCGTCCTCTGGTGATTCGCCCACGCGTTCTCGTAGCGTTTCGATTTCGACCAATGTATGGTTCAGCGCTTGCGCCAATTCGGGTTCCAGCCGCATTTCCGCCAGCGGCAACGTGGGTTGGCTTTGACGCTTCTCTTCGGCAACGATCTGCTGATCAAAATCTTGTTCGGCTTGCGACAGTGCTAGTTGACTTTGCAGCTCAACGTTGGCGCGTTCGACAGCCCGCTGCGCGGTTTTCGTTTCTTCCAACGCATTTAAAGTGATGACGGACGCCAACGAGGTAGCGATCGCGATCACAAACGTCGACGCGATCAATGCCGCACTCCAGCTGCGGTTCTTTCGCGCCCAACGGCCGACACGCCCCATCAAGGATTCGCGGACAACGGAGACCCGTTCGTCGGCCAGGTAGCGGTCGACGTCGTCGGCCAATTCACGCGCGGACTTATAGCGTTTCTCTCGATCGGGATCCATCGCCGCCAGACAAATCGCCGACAGCGACTTCGGAAGATCTCCACGAATCGATCGGGGCGAGGGGACTTTTCCGCTTCGGACCTGATCCAACAGCTCCTTAATCGACCCGAGCCCTTGATTGGCAAACGGAGCTGCCCCGGTCATCAAATGATACAGTGTCGCCCCGAGACTGTAGACGTCCGCTTGCGGTCCCATTTGCTGCGGATCGCCGGAGGCTTGTTCGGGCGACATGTAATAGGGCGTGCCGATCACGGCGCCGTGCTGTGTCTGCGCCGCACCGGAGCCCGACAGCGGAGTAGGCTGCCCTTCCTTGACCGCATCGCCCACATGATCGCTCGCCTTGGCCAATCCCCAGTCGACGACCAGGTTTTCGCCGTATTCTCCCAACATGATATTGGCCGGCTTCAGATCGCGATGCAGCACACCTCGGCTGTGCGCGTATTCGATCGTGTTGCAGACGCTTTGAAATCGATTCAGCAGACTGCGCAAGCGACCGGAAAAGTGCGCTGCATTTTCAGGGGCGTGCAATGTGGCGATCTCGTCGGCCAGGCTCTTGCCGGTGATGAAACGCATCGCGTAATACGGGCGTCCATCGTCGTACCGTCCCAAAGCGTAGACCGGCACGACCCCGGGGTGTTCCAAACGCCCGGTCACCTCGGCTTCGTATATGAACCGCGATTGGCTGTCCAGGATGTCAGCAAATCGCTCTTTGATCTCCTTGATGGCGACGTCGCGACCAAAGTCGAGGTCTTGCGCCAGCGAGACCATCCCCAAGCCACCTTCGGCGTGTTTGCGGATTTTGCGAAAGCGATCTTGCCCGTGGGACGCGACGTCACGGATCGGTTTTAGATCGGCACTGGGTAGCGTTTGGTACGGGTCGTGTTCGTCGCTGGGAAGGACGGTGCTGAACGATTCCTGTCCCTGCGACTCCAGCTTGACCGAATCTTGCTGTGAATCGTCAACGGTATCGTCGGGGTCGGAATCCGAATGCGAAGCGGTCGGCGGCAAGGTTTGCAGCGCCACGTCGAGCCGTTCCTGGAATTCCTGCTGCGAGGCCGATTCGGGGAGCGTTTCGACCAGCTCGCGGACCACCGAAGCACGCGGTGCATCGATCACGCCATCGGATTCCAACCGCGCCAGAATCGCGTCGATCGATTCCCCGGCTGCTACTGAATCGCGGAGATAATCGTAGTGCGCATCGGTCTCCGCCCCCAATTGCTGAAGGGCAAGCACAATTCGGTCGAGGTCAATCGGGTGGCTCATGTTCGCCAATATAACAACCCAGCCGCCCGTCAGTGAGACTCAACTTCCGGGCAAACCTGCTTTTTGTTGATCGGCAACGGTCTCGTCGGGTGATCCGCTCTTAGGGAACTCGACGAGACGCTGAAGCCGACTGGCGCGGTTCTCGGCAACCTTGCTGTGGTATCCCACAATCGAAGCGTTCAACGGTCGTGAGCCCCTGCTTGCCTGCTTCTCCAAACCTGCGGATGTTCGAACCCGGTAGCATCGATGCTTCACGTCAGGCGGTCAATCGACGCCACGACACGACCGCTAGCGGATCGCTTTCGAACAACCACGCGTGTCGGCCTCTTGATGTGTGGTGACGGCATCGGCGACTGCTAGGTCTTCTGCAAAGTTGCCCCGGATTCCCCGTCGACCCGCGTCGCGTACAATGATGCGGCACAGCGTTGGTTTTTTGGCGTCCGTGTTCGGTCCTGCCAGACCGGTCACCGATGCACTCTCAATCAACACCACCCGCGCGGCGAAGTCGGGCGTTTTCACCACCATTTTCTCGCTGCCGCCGAAAAATTGGAACCGATATGCCATCGATGGCAACTCAACCCTGTACAGGACTCATGCCTCACCGACACAGAATTCAATTCCCGCCTCACGATGCCAACGACCTCGAACAGGATGAGGTGACGTTTCACGTGGTGGAGGGGGACCGCCGTCTCAAGCTCCGTTTTCACGACTACGACCAAATCTATCTGCGTCCGGGACTTTACGAGCAGGTTTTTTATGACCGCCTGAAGTGTACATCGCCCAAAAAGGTCGGCGAACTGCTCAAACGGACACTCGACGGAAGCGAACAGAACTTCACCGAGATGCGGGTTCTGGATCTGGGAGCCGGCAATGGCATGATGGGCGAAATCTTGAAGTCCTACGGCGTCGCCCGGCTGATTGGGGCGGATATCATTCCTGAGGCGAAAGATGCTTGCTTTCGCGATCGTCCCGCGGTCTACGACGAATATTACGTCGCCGATTTCACAAATCTGAAACCGGAAATGGTGGAAGAAATCTCCGATTGGTCGATCGATTGCCTGACTTCGGTCGCCGCGTTGGGGTTCGGCGACATCCCACCGCAAGCGTTCTTCCAATCGTTGCAGTTTGTCGCCAAGGGGGGCTGGGTGGCGTTCAACATCAAAGAAACCTTCCTCGATCGCGCCGACAGTTCGGGATTTTCTCGATTCATCCGCGAGTTGATCTTCTCCAAATATCTCGATATCCATCACATCGAACGCTACCGGCATCGATTATCAATGGAAGGAACTCCGCTGTACTACTTCGCGCTTGTCGCCCAAAAGACAGCCGACATCCCGGACGATTTCCTGCAGGCCAACGCGATCGAGGCGTAGCCCGGATCGACGGTACGCTTCACGCGGACGCCAGCTTTTTGCAGCGACAGCGCGGCGATTCGAATCGCCGCGCTACAGGAACGCCTCGTGCGCGTACGTGCGTAGCATTGAATTCGTCCACACTTCGCAATGGATGCGAGCCGTCGCCGTCACGACAACCGTTGAAAGTGCGTTGTCGCAATGGTCGATGGGGCGTGGTGGGTGTTGGCCGCAACGCGTTTGCAATATAACCATTCGCCACACAGCACAGGGCATCGGGTTCGGACGGATCTGAATACCTAGTTACCCGTGCAATACCGATCGTTCGATAGCTAACTTTGAGGTAACTGATGAGTGGAATTTCGATAGCCTGTCTTGGCTTGTTGGCATTGGTCGTGGCCGCGTCGTCGGTTCAAGCGTGTTCCCGCATTCTTTGGAACAACAATAAACTGGCGGTTGTCGTTTCGCGGACGATGGACTGGCCCACGACGACTGAGCCGGTATTGACCGTACTGCCACGCGGGCTATCGCACGACGGCGGACGGATCGGACCTCAGGTGTTGGTGAAAGAGAACCCGGCCAAGTGGACGTCCAAATATGGCAGCCTGGTAACCACCGTTTACGGGATCGGGACCGCCGACGGGTTCAACGAGAAGGGGCTGGGCGTTCACATGCTCTATCTGACCGCCACAAACTTTGGTGAGCGTGACAACAGCAAGCCTGCGGTTCATGCCGGTCTTTGGGGACAATATCTGTTGGACAACGCGGCCAACGTGGAAGAAGCCCTTGCCCTGCAAGAAGAGATCCAAATCGTGATGGTCGAAGCGAAAGGCCGCATGGCAACGGTCCATCTGGCGATCGAAGACGCCAGCGGCGATTCGGCGATCTTGGAATTCATCGATGGAAAATTAGTGGTCCATCACGGTCGGGAATTCCAAATCATGACCAACGATCCGACTTATGATCAGCAGATCGAATTGCTCGGTAAGCTCGACTTCTCGAATCCGAGCAGCGAAACGCCGCTGCCGGGGAACGTCAAACCGACCGATCGTTTTCAACGCGCCAGCTACTACGCGGCACTTCTGCCCGAACCGAAAGACGAACGCGAAGCGGTTGCGGGTGTACTGGCGATCGCCCGCAACGTTTCCGTTCCCTTCGGTGCCCCATACAAAGGGTTTGGAATCTACAACACCGAATATCGCACCGTCATGAACTTGACCAAGTTGCGTTACTTCTTTGAACTGACGACCAGTCCCAACGTGATCTGGGCCGATCTTTCGAAGATGGATCTCAGCCCTGGTGCTGCCGTGATGACACTGGATCCCGACAACATTAATCTCTCGGGGGACGTATCGTCAAAATTCCAATCGGCCGCCAAAGCGCCGTTTTAGCACGTGGGTGAAGGGCATCGGCGGAGAGTGCCCGCGACAGTGCAGCCGTTGCCGATGCATTGGCATTGACCAATGCATCGTTCGCTATTTTCGGGCGTGCAACGTTTCCGAAGGCAGTTCACCAAATTGGAGCCGATACGCCTGCGCAAACTCGCTCAGATGCCAGAATCCCCACCGACAGGCTTCGGCTGATACCGTCGTCGATTGCGCGGTCCCTTGATTCAGCGCGGCGTGCACTTGATGCAAACGACAGCGCGTCAGGTATTGCATCGGGGAGAGCCCAAGCACACGTTGAAACGCGTATTGCAGCGTCCGCTCGCTGACCCCGGCGTGCTCGCACAAATCGATCAACCGGACCGAAGTTCCCGGGTTGTCGATGATATAGTCTTCCAACTGGTTTACCAACCGATGCGCTTTGGCAATCTGTGGCTGCGGTTTTTCATCGTCCGAGATCGCCAGCGATTGAAGCGGCCGGAGCATCAGTGTCGTTAATTCGTCGATGATTGCCGCCCGATACTCCGCATGCTGAACGCATTCGTCGTTGTTGCTGGCGGCATCCAACAAGGAATCGACACACAATTGGACCCGCCCCGCGATCGCATCGTCGGCGATCAGGCCCGTCTTGTTTTCCGGTGGCAGGCAGAGCGTTTCGCCAGTCAGGGTGCGGTAATAGTCTTCCACATATTGCGACGAAATGAAGGTCGCGGTGCAGCGAAAGCCTTGGTGACGGACACATCCAGCAAAATCGAGGTGCGGCGGCAAGACGACCAACCGATCGCGTTGGATCCGCACATGCGCGAAATTTCCCTCGTGAGAATCATCGAACATCACCGCGGCATAGCGCGATGTCGCCCCGCGACCGCGTGCGGCCACCGCTTGATTGACCGACATCCGAAGCACCTGCAGGCAACCCAAGTCGACGATCTGTTGCGTACTGGAAAAACGTCCCGGTGTCAGCTGGACAATATCGATCGCCGAACCAAATGCCGAACTGTCCCAGTCAGCGATATCCGAGATCGTCTGTTGGCGAAAGAGGGAGGATCCGTTCATGATAGCTTGCGTCCTCTCTTAGCTTTTAGGGTCGATGAGGGGCGCAGAGGTGTCGCATCAAACCAACATTCTACACCTTCTAGTCATGGCACACTTGAGAATCGACCACGGTTTGACGCTAGGCCGGGGCAATGATCTATCCATGCTTGTCGTCTACTCAACGCAAACAACCCCTGTTTGGACCCGCAATCCATAGGAAAAGTCATCGATCGCATGACGTCTGTCGCGAGTCGGCGACCGCAACACAAACATTTCCGGGTGACGTCGCCCAACGCAGTGCATCCTCCGCTCACCTTCTGCACTCCCACCGTTTCGGGCGTGAACAATAAAAAACATCCGTCACTCGGCGGCTTCGATTGCCACCCAATTGATCGCCGTGTTGGACGACGCCGCCGGCTTGCCCAGTTCGACCGAAAGCCGCCCGTCGCGGACCTCGACGATCTTCGTCCGCTCGGCGAACATCCCCGCGACGGTCGACAGGTCCTCGGCGAAACGAACGCCTTCGACGATGACGTTCTGACCGGGCTGGTCGTGTCCCGAATCCCCAATGCAAATGGTGACCGAATACTTTCCGTTGGGGAGTTTGCACTCCCAAAGGTCGCGATCGCGAGTGAACAGGAACGTGTCGCGAGGGCCTTCATAAACGTGACGTCGGCGATGGTGGGAACGCAGATCGCGGCTCCATCCATAACCTCGTTCGCCATCAAACGCGTCGCCGTGATCGGTCGACCAACCTTTCGCTGGCGATCCGCCGGGGCCGCGGAAGTCGATCAAGCGGAGATCGCCCCCGTTTCCGCGGGTCAATTCCGCCGCGGGGATTCCGTCGCTGTCGGGCCCAAGCTTCGGTCGCTCGATCTCGAACACGATCGGTTCGTTAGGCGTGAACAACAGCGGGTCGTCGCGGTCGGCGATTCCATCTCCATCGGCGTCCCGATCGTCAATACGATGGAAGGCTAGACGCGTCCAACCTTGCTGCTGAACCTGATCCCAAAATTGGAGACAGATCTCACCCCGAGTGACCTCTGATTCCGCAGACGGTTCGAATTCAAAACCGCGGTCGTGAAGTTCCCCTAGCCACGCCGCGGTCGCTGGTTCGTCGGCAGCGAAGTCGACCTCGCGCGGACCGATCGGCAACAGCCCAAGCGCGGCCAGGCGATTGATCGCGACGAAGGACTCATGACTGGGATCGAGGTCGCGGAAAGGCCAGATCAACAGTGGCACTCCCTCGGCATTGGGATCACACAATTCGTGGCGGACCGCTTCCAGCAACGCTCGGTCGTAGGGGATCGCTCGCGGATCGATCCCTTCGCGCAACGCAACCACCGCCACAGCGCCGCTCGCTTGGCCGATGTGGATCCGTTGATCGTGCAACCGGATCGCCGCGCTGACGATGCTGCTGAAACCGACATTCCCTTGCGAGCCGATCAGGCCGTCCAGCTCGGCTGGAATCAGACTCCGCAGCGGGAAGACCGATCGATCGCTCATGAAGTTCGTGTGGCGATTTGGTTTGTGGAAATCGATCCACGGTCCGTCATTCCCTTCCGATTTTAGATACGTTCGTCCCGTGCGGTGGAAGTCGTAATGGAACTGCCAAGCGAACAGACCGTCGGGATACATCACGTGGGCGAATCGCTCTTGGGCCAGGTTCTTCGTCACGCCATCGCGATTGCGGCCATCCTGTTCGCGCATCATGTACATCGCCTGCAAACGCAATCCCTCGCGGATGTACGGTTTCGGCGGCAGCCGATCGGGCGTGCAGAATTCATCGCTCAAGTGGAAGCGACGGAAGCTGTTCGTTTTGTCGCCGGCTCGTTGATCGACGAAGTTTTGCAAGTGATACAGCACCCCCAACGCATGCTGCTTCGCATCGTTGAAGATGATCTGCCGCTGCTCTCGATTCATCGTCACGATGTTCTGCGTCGACGCTCCTTCGCCGGTCGCTTCCAACGCGTCGGCCACCGGCGCAGGCAAACGTTCCAGCGGATAGTCCTGGCCGTTCATATAGTTCAACAGGATCGATGTCTTTCCGTCGCGACTGGTCGTTCCATCGACGATGCGCCGGACCGTGTAGACGCTCAACTGACGCGGCGATTCATTTCCCGCATCGGGCCAGTGCGGGATCGCACCGAGCCCCGGATTCGCTTGGTCCCATTGCAGATTGGCAAACGCTTGGCGGCTGAAATGTGTCGCTCGCGGATAGTTGCGATCGTCGAACCGCGGCGGCCGACCGATCGGCGTCTCGCCCTCCGATTCGGCGACGATCATCGCCCAGGTGATCGGATTCATCTCGTTCGCCGGATGACTGCTCAGATCATCCGGGGCGCTCGGTTCGCCGAAACGGGAATTCGGATCGGGGCCGCACAGAAATCCTGCACCCGCGACTTGGATCACCTCGCCCCAATCGGAAGCGTCGATTGTCAGCGGCGCTTCGACCGACAATCGCCCTTCGCCACCATCGGTTGCTGCAAACGTGACGCCATGCAGCCGGGAACCTCTCACGTCGGCAGCGATCGGAAACAGGTTCCAGTGGACGCGGATCTGGCCGCTTTCGATGTAGGGAGCGATCATCTCGCGAAAGATCGCCTCGGCTTCGGCGGGGCGAAACGTCGACGGTCCGTGATAGGGACGCCCGGGCATCGGCGAGCCATACTGTTGCGTGTTGAAAGCTTCGATTCGGTCCATCAACTCCTTGAAGAGTCCCGAGCGATGGAACGATCGCTTCATTGGATGCCAATCGACGCCCCAACCGACGCGGCCGACTCCCTTATCTTCGTCGACGCAGGCCAACGCCTGTTCGGTGAATTGGCCACCAAACCAACGGCCATCATGCACGATCACGATGGAATCGACACCGCCGCGAGCGGCTTGAATCGCCGCGGCCCATCCCGCTTCGGTCGCTCCGACGATCAAGAGATCCGCGCTGGCGACGGTTGTCGCGGCCGGTGCGGCGTGGGAATGGGCAGACCCCAGCGGGGCGAGCAAAAGAAAAAACGCAGCGATGCAAACGTGCAGGCCGCGTAAAAGCGAGAGGTTCAATGCAACGGCTCCGGTGAAGGTTCGTTTGTCGAACCTTCACCTTGGGCGGTTGCGGAAGGGGCCATTACTGCACCCGAAGGGACGACAATCGCCCCATTCTACACTTCCAGGAACAGTCGTGCTGGATCTTCCAAAACGTCTTTGATGACGCGTAGGAAGCTGACCGCTTCGCGGCCGTCGACGACGCGATGGTCGTAGGTCAACGCGACGTACATCATCGGTCGGATCACAACTTCCCCATTGATCGCCATCGGCCGATCTTGGATCGAGTGCAGTCCCAAGATGCCGCTTTGCGGTGGATTGACGATCGGCGTCGACAGCAGCGATCCGTAGATCCCGCCGTTGCTGATCGTGAACGTTCCGCCGTCGAGATCTTGTGGGTTCAAGCGGTTGGCTTGCGCGTCGTCAGCGAAATCGGAGATCGCTCGTTCGACGTCGGCAAACGACATGAATTCGACGTTCCGCAGAATCGGCACAACAAGTCCCTTACCGCCACCGATCGCGATTCCGATGTCATAATAATGGCGATAGACGATGTTGTTGCCGCGAATCTCCGAATTGACGGCGGGGAAGCGACGGAGCGCTTCGACAGCCGCTTTGGCGAAGAACGACATAAAGCCCAGCTTGACGCCGTGCTTCTTCTGGAACGCGTCCTTGTATTTGGATCGCAATTCCTTGACAGGTTCCATGTCGATTTCGTTGAACGTGGTCAACAACGCCGCGTTGTGTTGCGCTTCGACCAACCGTGCGGCGATCGTGCGACGCAGCATGCTCAGCGGTTTGACTTCCTCAGCCCGGTGTTCGCCCGAGGTCATCAGCGATGTCCGTGGACGCTCTTCGCTGGCTTTCGCGGGTGCGGCAGCCGGTTGCTTCGGCGCGGCCGCGGGGACTTTGGAAATCGTCGCGCCGGAGATGTGGTCGACAACATCTTCCTTCAACAGGCGTCCGCCCGGTCCGGTTGCTTTGATGTCGGCCGGGTTGAGGTTATGTTCGGCGATCAATCGGGCAGCCGCTGGCATCACGCGGGCGTCGTCGGCCGATTCGCCAGCCGGTGCCGCCGCGGCGGTCGATGCCGTACCGTTGGCCGAAGGAGCTTCACCCGCTTCGATTTGAGCGATCACGTCGCCCACTTTAGCGAACTCATCCTGCTGCTTGGTGATGTTCCGCAGATAGCCGGCCGAAGGCGAAGGGATTTGAACCGAGGCTTTTTCGGTTTCAATTTCGACCAGATCTTCGTCGGCTTCGACCCATTCGTCTTGTTGCTTCAGCCAACGGCCGATTTGAACTTCGCTGATCGATTCGCCGACGGTGGGTACTTTGACTTCAACCATGAGATGTTTAACTGTAGATAGCGGCAGGAAAGTGTGCGAGTAATGGGAACTCCGCACCGCGCCAATCCGACACGGCTTGGGAAGCCTCCAGGATACCGATCATCGAGCATTTTGTCAGCCTGCCATTAGCCGTTGCCCGCGCTATCGTCAAGATCGTTGCAATCCGCTTCGCTGGCGTTGGGATCGACCGAAGCGGCCGCCGCGACTGACTTCCATTAACCGAAATCGCCGAAAACAAGGAAATCATTAGTGATCGCATGTCCCGGGGCTCGGAGACCGCAAAAATGAAGTTTGTTCTTAATCTGATCGTCGTATCTGTCATTGCGATTATCGCGTTGGTCAAATTCTACGAGATCGAAGGGATCGACGGGCTGCACTTAAAGCGACGCGAATCGAGCGCCGGCGTGGTCCAGGATCTCCGCGCGATGTTCAGCTCCGCCACCGCCGAACCGGGCAGTGGATTCTCCGCTCCGGGATCATCGCTGCCGCCGCTGAGTCTTCCCGGCGTTGGGGTGCAGACGGTTTCCAGCCGGCAAGCGACGCCCGGGACGATCCGATTAGGGACCTTCAACCTGCGGGAATTCAGTCGCGAGAAGGTCAGCGATCCCAAAACGATGGACTTTATCGTGCGGTTGCTGCAGCAGATCGACTTGATCGCCGTGCAGGAAGTCGACGCCGACCGCCGCGAACTGTTTCCACGGATCGTCGAATATCTGAATCGCGACGGCCGGACTTACGATTTCATCGCGGGCCCGCAAGTTGGCCCCGACGGATATCAACAACTGCTCGGGTTCATCTTCGATCGCCAACGGGTGGAAGCCGATCTGAAGCAAACCTACACCGTTACCGACCCCGCGAATCAGATCGCTTACGAACCGTTGGTCGGATGGTTCCGCACCGTTGGCGTCGATCCACACGATGCCTGGACCTTCTCGATGGCCAACGTTTACGTCGATCCCGACAATCCGCAGAAGGAGTTGGAGCTGCTGACGTCGCTGTTCCATTCGATCCAACACGACGGCCGGGGCGAGGACGATGTCATTCTCGCCGGCTGCTTTTTTGCTGGCGATTACGAACTGGCCAAGTACGCATCGGCCGACATTCGATTTGCCCTGGAAGGAACGCCCTCGGACATCCACGCCCAACGCCAGACATCCAATCTGTTGTTCAACCGCAACAATACGACCGAATTCCTTGGCGATTCCGGGGCGATCGACTTTCTTCGGCAATACAACCTGACGATCGCTGAAGCCCAAGCGATCAGCGATCATCTGCCGGTCTGGGCCGAATTCCAGATCCGCGAAGCGGTGCAGTTTTAATCGCACGCTCGGCACTGCAAAACCATGCAGCCCGGCCGCCGCTGGCGTATGATAACGCTTCGTGCTGCGGATCGCGGACAGAAAACACAATCAAACAGTGCCAGGCTCTCCATGTCGCAATCTGAATCGTCCGAAAAACAACGACCGCGCTGGCCGCGAGCCGGGCGAACGCGCCCCGATGTCGTTGTCGTCGGGGCACTGGATCGTCCCAGCGTCGCGTCGGAACTGAATCGCTTGCGGTCGTTGATCGCTGATCGAGCGGAGATCGCGGCGGTCGATCTCGACTTCAGCTATGACTTTGAAAACACCAATCACGATCTCGTGATCGTATTGGGAGGCGACGGATCGATCCTGCAAACGGCGCGGCAGATGGGCGAGAATCAATTGCCGATCTTGGGCGTCAATTGCGGGCACCTCGGTTTCTTGGCGGCGCTCACTCCCGACGCCTTCCTCGATATCTGGGGTACGGTTGCCAACGGCGATTGCGAACTGGTCGATCACCTAATGTTGAGAGCTTCGATCATCCGCGACGGCGAAGAGATCGCGGTCCAACTGGGATTAAACGAAGCAGCGATTCTCGGCGGTCCGCCCTATCGGATCCTCAGCATCGATCTTTCAGTCGATCTCGTCCACGCGACCAGCTACAGTTGTGACGGGTTGATCATCAGCACGCCGATCGGTTCGACCGCGCATAACCTTTCGGCAGGTGGGCCGATCTTGCGGAAGAATCTGCAAGCGTTTGTGATCTCGCCGATCAGCCCCCATACGCTAACGCACCGATCGGTTGTCGATACCGCCGACCGGACGTTTGATCTGTCGGTCGCCAACCCCAACGACTCGACGAGCCTTGTCGTCGATGGCCGCGTCGTCGACGTGATCCAACCGGGCGACCGAGTGCGCGTGCAGCGATCCCCCTACAGTTTCCAAATGGTTGCCGTGCCGGGGCAGAACGACTACCGAACGCTCCGCGAAAAGCTGGGTTGGAGCGGCAATACGATCAGCAAGAACTAAGCTCCCCTGGCCGATCGTTTAGGCCCAATACCGTTCAACGACGGAGCCTCGGACCGTCGCAATAATTAGCGGTGGGATGTAGTGGACGAGGTTACGAGTCCCAGCGGTTTGGTCTGATGCATGCAAAAGGACTCGTAGCCTCGTCCACTACGCTTCGTTGAACGGTATTGCGTTTAGGCCAGAATCTTCTTCATCACGTTGCCATGGACGTCGGTCAGGCGGAAGTCGCGACCGGCGTAGCGGTAGGTCAGCCGCGTGTGATCGAGGCCCAACAGGTGCAGGATCGTGGCGTGCCAGTCGTGGATGTGGCACGGATCGGTAACCGCCGCGTAGCCGTGTTCGTCGGTCTCGCCATAACTGAAGCCCCCTTTCACGCCGCCGCCGGCCATCCAGGTCGTGTAACCTTTGTTGTTATGATCGCGGCCGTCGCCGTTTTGAGCCGCCGGTGTCCGGCCGAACTCGCCACCCCAGATCACCAGCGTGTCTTTCAACAGATCCCGTCGCTTAAGGTCGGCCAGCAGGCCGGCGATCGGCTGATCGATCTCACCGCACCGCTGCGGCAGATCGTTCGACAGGTTTTGGTGATGATCCCAGCCCCCTTTGGTCACTTCAATAAACCGCACGCCCGCTTCGGCCAGCCGCCGCGCCATCAGGCACTGCTTTCCAAACGCGGCAGTGTCGCCACGATCAGCTCCGTACAACGCCAGCGTCTCCGGCGTCTCGTCGCTTAAATCCATCGCGTCGGGCATCGCGTCTTGCATTCGGAATGCCAGCTCAAACGACTCGATCGCTCCTTCGATTCCCGGCGCATGATCGACGCGATCCAGCTTGTCCCGGTTGAGGGCTTGGATCAAATCCAACTGCGTCCGTTGCTGGTTCGTCGAAAGTCGCGTGTTGCGGATATCGGGAACCGTGTCGCCAGCCGAACCGCGTTGCCCACCGGCGCCACCAATTCGCGACGCACGGCCGACCCCGGTGCCGCCGTAGATCGCCGGCAGGAAGGCGCTGCCGATCAATTTAGCCGACCCGGCGGGAGGACTGATCGAAACGAAGCCGGGCAGGCTGTCGTTTTCGGTTCCCAATCCGTACAGCGTCCACGCTCCCAACGACGGCCGGACGAATTGAGCCGTTCCGGTGTGCATCTGGATTTGGGCTCCCGGATGAACCGGTTGGTCGCAGTTCATCGATCGGATCAGGCACAGGTCGTCGGCGTGCCGGGCGACTTCGGGAAACAGATCGGAGATCCACAGTCCGCTCTCGCCGCGCTGACGGAACTCCCACTGACTCTTAAGCAACTGGCCGCCGTAGCGTCCTTGTTTGCCGTGATCCTTGGCCAATTGAGGCTTGTAGTCGAACGTGTCGACATGCGACGGCGCACCGGTCATGCACAGGAAGATCACACGTTTCGCGGTCGCCGGAAAATGGGAAGGCTTCGGCAGCAAAGGATTGTTCGCGGCGGAAACGCCCGCGTCGGCAGCCGCCGCGGCGCTACTGAGTCCAGCAAATGCGAGGTAACCGAAGCCCGAAGAGGCACTCTGCAGCAGCTCGCGTCGCGTCAAGGAATAACTCATCGGTCGAATTCTCTTCAGTACGAGGGAACGGTTTTCAGCGGAAACGAGTGAAGCGGGGGACGGGTCATACGATCGATCAATCGATGTAACGGAAATCTGCCGACGCCAACAACGATTGGCACAGTGCGGTCATCGCCAGCCCGCGGCCGCGTAACGTTTGGACATCTTCAAAGTCCTCCAGGAACTGACGGACTGCGGAGACTTCGGTCGCGTTGGGCGAGCGGCCGAAGCAGAGTTCAAAGGCCCGGTACAAACGAGCCGCTGGCGTGGACGCTTCTTCGACCACGCGACGGGCCAACGCGTCGGCTTGAGCGGTCACAAACGGATTGTTCATCAGGAACAACGCTTGGTTGGGCGTGCTGGACGTTTCGCGTTGACCGACAACCATCGATGGTTCGGCAAAATCGAAGACGGCCAAAGCGCGAGGCACCTCGTCGCGAACGACCGGCAGGTAGACGCTGCGATATTCGGCCGACGCCATGTCCAATCGATCGGTCCCCGGCGTCGGAAGTGTTGCTTGCGCCATCCCGCCTCTCTCGCGATTGCCACCAAACCTGCCGCGTCGTTGGCTGCGGAAGCGATCGCGCATCGATCCGTCCGCCATACCCATCGCCATCCCCGATCCCATGCCGCCTCGTGACGGATTGGCTGCCAAGTCGAAGAGGTTGACGAGATTCCCATCGCGAACGCGCATGTATCCCGATTCGGCGACCAGCGATGCAGGCGGGCGCTGGAGGTCGATCTTGCCACTGACAAACAGCATCGCATCGCGAATCGCTTCGGCATCCAAACGTCGCATGTTCGCTCGCCACAACAGTTTGTTTTCGGGATCTTTTTCGAAGCTTGTTCGGTCGAACGACGAATCGATTCGATAGACACGCGACGTCACGATCTGGCGGATCAGCGATTTGACCGACCATCCCGCTTCGACAAACTCTAACGCCAAATGATCCAATAGTTCCGGATGCGTTGGCGGCGAACCGGTCGATCCAAAGTTTTCGGGAGACCCGACGATTCCTTGTCCCAACAGATGTTGCCAGATCCGGTTCGCCATCACGCGCGCCGTCAACGGATGGTCACGATCGGTGATCCAGCGAGCGAACTCCAACCGCCCCGTCGAGCCCTCGGCGATCGATGCCGGTGCGTCGCTGAGCACTTGCGGAAAGCCTGGGGCCACAACCTGTGCGGGCTGATCGATTTCGCCACGGACCAGCAAACGGACCTCTTTCGGCTGCTCTTTGGCTTGAACGCCCATGCAAAAACTGATCGGTTGTCCCTGGGGATCGTAGCCTCCCAGTTTGGCCGACAGGTATTCAATCTCTCCAGTCATCCGCACGATACGGGAGATCGGAACCTGTGTCGCGCCGGGGCGACGTTGGTTCATTCGCGTTTCCCGTAATTCGGTCGATAACGACGCGAGTCGCTCTCGCATGGTCTCGAGTTCCGTCGCCGAGAGGTCCTTTTCAAACGGGTTGGGATCGTCGATCGGCAGCCGCAACAGGTTGCTCGTCTGTTGCGTTTGCAATCCGCGAGCGATCCCGATCGATGACGCAGGAGCTCCAAAATAGGTCGACATGTTGCCGAAGATGCCAACCAGAGCGTAGTAGTCGGTCTGCGGTATCGGATCGAATTTGTGGTCGTGACAACGGGCACACGCGATCGATGTGCCGATCAAGACGCGGGTGGTGACGTCGATTTGCTCATCGACCAGGTCGGCGGCGAACTGAGTGCCGTTGCGTTGGTTGACATTTTTGGGGCCCATTGCCAAGAAGCTTGTTGCGATCAGATTCTCGGCCCATTGCTGGTCGCTGGAGACGGGCAGCAGGTCGCCGGCAAGCTGTTCTTGGACGAAGCGGTCGTACGGTTTGTCGTTGTTGAACGAATCGATGACGTAGTCGCGATAACGCCAGGCTTGGGGATAGGTCATGTTCACGCCGCGGCCGCTCGATTCGGCGTACCTCGCGACGTCCAACCAATGCCGCCCCCATCGCTCACCAAACTGCGGCGACTGTAGCAATTGATCGGTTGCGGCGGCGATTGCCGCGGTGGGATCGCGGTCCCATGCTTTTTGGAAATCAGCGATTTGTTCCGCGGTGGGAGGGAGTCCGATCAGATCGAAATAGAGCCGCCGCGCGACGGTGTATGCCGACGCGTCCGATGCGGGGGCGAGTTCGTTCTCGGTGAGTTCCGCCTCAATCCAGCGGTCGATATCGGTCAGCGACCAGTCGCCGTCGGTGTTCGGGGCGGGGCGTCGGGCTGGCTTTTGATAAGCCCAGAACTCCGCCTTCGCCTGTTGGATCTGTTCCGCATCGATCGACGATCGGATCTCCGTCACCGCGCCGGTTCGCGGATCGGGCGCTCCCATTTCGATCCACTTGCGGAAATCTTCGATGACCGATTCGGGCAGCATCTCGCTGCGCGGCGGCATCACGAAATCTTGATGCGTGAGGGCGTTGAACAGCAGACTGCCATCGAGATCTCCCGGCACGATCGCCGGTCCACTGCTGCCGCCGATGTGGGTGAGTTCACGGGTATCCAGTCGCAAGCCACCGCGAGCGTTCCCCGATTCGTTGGAGTGGCATCCGTAGCACTGTTTGACCAATACCGGACGAATCTTCGTCTCAAAGAAATCGGCCTGATCCGGCGTCACCTCGGCGGCGTCAGCCGAGCCCCAAAATGCGATCGCCATCACGATCAGGCCGATTTGTGTCTTTCCGTTGTGCACGTCCATCTCTCCAGACTGAGGATTCACCGCGTTGTCCGTCAGTTTGAACCCGACCGAAGTGGCGGAGTTTCGTCGCTTTTTGCAGCTTTTTTCCGAACAAGGTTCGCCGCTGGTCGACGAAGGTTGGCATCGCAACCTGTCGCGGGAGCCCGACGACGGTCTTTCGATCGATTAAGATATCGACTTCCCTTCCCACCTCGTTTGCAATCTACAAAGGCTTACCTAATGCAAAGACGACCGATTCGATGGATGCTACTGAGCTTGTTCTTCACACCATGGCTGGCCGCTGCCGGAGCCGATGATTCCGGCTCCACCAAGCCGAATATCATCCTCGTGATGGCCGACGATCAAGGTTGGGGCGACATGGCTTACAACGGACACCCGATCGTTAAGACGCCGAACTTCGATGACGCGGCGGCGACTGGATTGCGATTCGATCGATTTTATGCGGCCGCTCCCGTCTGCTCGCCTACTCGAGCTAGCGTCTTGACCGGGCGGCATCCCAACCGCAGCGGTGTTTTCCAATGGGGATTTCCTCTACGGCCGCAAGAGATCACGATCGCTGAAGCGTTGAAAAAGGCGGGTTACACGACAGGGCATTTTGGAAAGTGGCATCTTGGATCGGTCCGCAGTGGCAGTCCTGCAAATCCGACAGCCCACGGATTCGACGAATGGTTCAGCGCACCAAACTTCTACGACAACGATGCGATCATGTCCCATCGCGGCAAGGCGGTGAAGACGGTCGGCGAAAGCTCCGCGATCGCTGTCGATGCCGCGATGCAATGGATCGACGACGTGCGAGAGAAGCCGGAGCCGTTTTTGGCTGTCGTTTGGTTCGGATCACCTCACGTACCTCACCAAGCCGCCCCGGAAGACAGTGCACTCTACAAAGACCAGAGCAAACGGATGCGAGAGTTCCTGGGCGAAGTCACTGGAATGGACCGCGCGTTTGGCAAGTTGCGTGATGGGTTGGGAGAGCGTGGGCTGCGCGAGAACACCATCCTTTGGTACTGCAGCGACAACGGAGCGCTTCCCCGGGTGGGATCGTCCGGCGGACATCGGGGACTCAAAGGAAAGGTCTACGACGGCGGATTGTTGGTCCCCGCGATTCTCGAATGGCCAACGAAGATCCCGCGTCCACGAACGACATCGGTTCGTTGCAACACCACCGACATCTATCCGACGCTGTTAGATGTGGCGGGCGTGAAGATGGAGGGGCAACCGGTCGTCGACGGCATCAGCCTGCTGCCGTTGATCGAAGAGAAGGTTACCGAGCGAGTGAAGCCGATGGGATTCTGGAACTACGCGATCAAGGGCATCATCACCCCGTCGGCAGCCTGGATGGGCGAACTGTTTGCGGCTCAACAGGCTGGCGGCGACTTGCCTCCCGATCCCGCAAGTGCCAACGTCGCGACGCTACCTACCGAGCCGATCGTTCACGCCGAAGGCCACTCCGCCTGGATCGATGGCGATTGGAAACTGCACCGCATCGAAACCGATGGCAAGGCAAAATTGGAACTGTACGACCTCGCCACCGACCCGAAAGAGGAAGACGATCTGTATGCCAAGCAGTCCAAGAATCCACGGGTTGTAGAGATGCAACAAGCACTCGAATCCTGGCTCACCTCCGTCGAAGCAAGCTACCTTGGCAAGGACTATTGAAATTCCAGCGTTGCCGCGGGCATCACATTCAAACTGTGGGCGACGCGACCTCGTCGGTCGCCGAGCCCACATGAGCGAAGAACGAACGTCGCTGGTTGGAAGGTTCAAACGATGTCGGCCCGATGCGCGTGGCCAACAATCGTGAATTACGCGACACCGTTTCTGCGGAAGGGAACTCGGATTGCGTTCCCACTCACCCGCGGACCGTGCATAGCGGCAGTGGCGTTTCGCCTTGGAAGCGAATGGAACGTTGGCATCCGCGGCTCTGTCTAACGGTACGATAGGATACTTGCCTCGTGCAGTACCACGCTTCACAAAGCAAAAACCCCACTGCATTCTCAGGGGAACGCAGTGGGGCTGACGTCTTCCGTACGGTAGCGATTTAAGAAGTCGGTGGTTGGCAATCAACCCGTCGAACTCTTGGCCACGCCACCCGATGGTAAGCTATTCGTCCGCAGGCTTTTCATCTGCAGGCTTCTCGTCTGCAGGCTTCTCGTCTGCAGGCTTCTCGTCTGCAGGCTTCTCGTCTGCAGGCTTCTCGTCTGCAGGCTTCTCGTCTGCAGGCTTCTCGTCTGCAGGCTTCTCGTCTGCAGGCTTCTCGTCTGCAGGCTTTTTGTCTGCAGGCTTTTTGTCCTCGGAAGCGTCATCTTTCATGTCCGCGTCGTCAGCCTTGCCGGTATCAGACTTCACAGGCTTGTCTGCAGGTTCTTCCTTCGCTGGATCCGCAGGCTTTTCTTCGCTGGGCTTGTCGGCTTTGTCGGCAGCTCGCTTCTCCTTCCAAGCAGCGTAGCGACGGGAATACTCGTCAGCGTCTTCGTTGTCCTCGTTCTGCAATTCAACAAAAACGGTCAACGGGAAGTCGTCCGGCAAATCCTCTTCGTCCAGCATCCGAGCGTAGCGACGAATCGAAGTCATCAAATCCATCGCACTTTCATCGCTCACCAACAGCGGATGATCTTCGTACACGCTCGCCCAAGCGGCCCAGGCGAGATCGAACTTCTCAATCGCTTGATCCAGTTCGGCTTCGTCCAGCAATTCGTTTGCTTCCATAACAAACCGACGGGCGTCGATTGTGCGGTCGTCTTGTTCGGCGATGCAACGGCCTTCCCAGTAGGGATAGTTGGTCTGGCGACGATAGGCTTCGACCTTCTTCGCATAACGGTCGGCGGTCGCGTATTCTTCCGCCAAACGCAGGCCGGTCAGCTGCTTGCTCTTCTCCAACTCCAAAGCCACCTCTTTCATCGACGCCGCCAATTTGGCGGTGTTTTCAAAGACCATCCTGTATTGCTCGGGGGTCTTTTCCTCGTCGGGAGTATTGAAGGCGTCCTGGACCTCTTGGCTCAATTCACCGAATCGCTGCTTGCGAATTTCTTCGCGGCGATTCCCCGTCAGTTCGTCGAATTGACGTTCGATATCCGCAACACGCAGCCGCGACGTCTCCACCGATCCGAGCTTAATGGTAAAGCCTTCGGTTGTTTCAATATCGCGTTGGCCAAACGAATCCCAATCCTTCTTCGCCGCTTGCCAGGCGAACTTGGCCGATTCATCCAACGTGCCTTCGTCTTCGATCGCATCGGCGAAACGAATCCGCCACTTCGGACCAATGTCGTAGAAGGTCAACGGACTCTTGTTGATCAACGGAACGCCGCTGTCGACCAAGTCGTAGCCGCGATACAACCACAGTCGTCCGACAAGCCAGTTGTCCGGCTTGCCATCGGGACCGCGGGCATCGGGGCCATTGATCCCAATCCCGTCATTCAAGATCTTCTCATGGAAGGCCTCGTCATTTCGGAATAGCTCGCGGAACTGAGTCTTCTCATCGGACATTCCGATCTTCTGACCATAGAACCAACCGGTAAACCAAACCAAACGCGGCTCACGACGATTCAGCTTGACACCACGCGTCAAGAAATCGGTTCCCTGTTTGACCCACTTGTAACGTTGTCGGTAATCGTCGAATTCGACCGAAACGTTGTACGAAAGGTTGTGCGCTTGGTACTCCCACACTTTTTCAAAGTGCGGTTGCAGCAACGCGATTTGGTTCAAGGTTGCACTTAAACGATCCCATTCCTGGTAGCGTTGGTAATCGTGCGACTTCTGCCATAACACGGTTGCGGCAACACCACGCATACCGAGTGTTGCCAGTTTCATCGATTCGCTAGCCGGATCGATCTCGCCCAAGTCGGCAACTGAAAGATTCAGTTCGTCTTGCAAGCGGGCCAAACTGCCTCCCGCCCCACCGGTCGTGCTGCCGGTGGCAGGTTGACCCAACAGGTACAGGGGCAGCAACATCACAACGATGATGCCCAGATAGATCATTTTCCGACGCCAAGCAGCATTGCGGTTCACGCTGCGATCTCCCGTGTTTTAAGGAAGAAGTATGCAATAATGCATGTCATAATGAGATAACACAACGTCGTCGCGACATGCCTGGCTAATAATCCGCCAAGCACATCAAATCCACTTGCCACAAACTCCGCTGTCTGCATCATTTTTGGCAAGTTCGGGAGTGCCGTAGCGATCAGGTCCAAACAGTACATGATCACGCTGTCGACACCTTGAATGATCATCTTGGGAGCCGATTCGACATCCAATTCCGTTGTAAAGGCATCTTGTCGTAACAGCCGCACGACCGATTCAACGGGACCGCCACCCATGCTGCGTCCGACCACCTGGTAGAAACGAGCTTCGTAAATGCTCTCGGCGGAAAACCCGAGCACCACACAGATGAAGGTGGCCAGCATCGCAACCGATCCGTTCAAGAAGGTACTGAACATCACGCCAAAGCTGATGATCAAAACCATCTGCAACCAGATGCTGATAAAGCCTTTGGTCAGGTTCCAAGCGAACGAATTTTCGGCGGGCTTGAGGTACAGATCGCTTTGCGTCATCCCAAGGTATTGACCTGGATCGATACAACGCACAACGATTTTGACCTGGCCGTTTTCATCGACCAGATCCTTGTACAGGCTCAGCGTTCCCGTCTCGGTAATATTCGTCCCTTCCATTTCCAACGGGATGAATTGATCATCAACCTGGAATTCTTTGACTTCAAATCGGAACGGATTGCTTTCGATCGGCTTGGTCGGGTGCTGAACCGTCAACGTCCCTTGCACGCCGGTGATGATGTCTCCTTTAAGCGAACGGAACGCACGGAGCGTGAACTCGATCGGAATCCCTTCGGGATATTTGTCTTCTGTCACGTCGCTAAACGTGTATTCGGCTCGACTCAACGAGGCGCCTTCGACGTAACCGTGCTCAATCCGACGAGCTTGCGTTCCGCCGGTGTTCACCAAACGCGATAGGCCCGCCGATCCAAAACCACCTTTGCGATCTTCGTAGCCCACGTTGATGCCCTTGTCGGCATGCCGTCCCGAACGATCGAAAAACTCCATCTCTCCATACACAGGAACACGGGCACGCAGCATTCCTTGGGCGCTGCCAACGCGAATCGTATCGCCATCACGGATCACCGCGTGTTGATGGCCGCGTTGCGTGTCGGTCGCCCCCAAACCGTCGGAATCGAGGGTGAACGAGTGGCGATGGCCACGTTCGTCGGTCGTTTGACCTACGACCGTATCATCCGACAGCACGGCCGTCGTTTCAATTTCGTGAACGTGATCGAGGTCGCCGGTCACAAAGAAATAACTGGCGATCGCCATCGGCACGATCATCAACGTTCCCACGCCGACAAAACCAAACACGCGTCCGAGAATCACCTCGGTCATTCGTACCGGCTTGGTCACGATGGTGTAGATCGTTTTGTTCTTGATGTCGTTGGGCAAGCTGGCGGTGCTGATGAACAAGGCCAGCATCAACAACAGGTAGTTCGTCGATGTCAACACGAAGCTGATGTAGAGCCGAGCCGGATCGTCGCTTTTGGGATCCAGGTACCAACCGGCGAACATCAGCAGCACGACAAACAAACCGACGACAAACAACACCTTGCGTCGGATCGCTTCCTTGAAAGCAAGCCGCGCGAGCGCGTAGATTCGGCGGGGCGAGGTGCCCGGTGCGTCTTCGCGAACGAAATCGCGGACGATCCGAGCGACACTGTAAAATCCTTCGCTGGGTCCGTAGCGGGCCGCGGCGATCAGGTAACCGATCACCAGGCCGGCGACGATCGCCATTACGATCAGGGCAATTCCTTGCAGCAACGCGCTTTCCAAGAAAGCCCCCGGCCGCAACAACCACTCGGTAAATGACCAGAAGTCTTCCGGCTGCAGCGTCATTACTTGTCTCCTTCCTGCAACTCACGCTCCGAGACGCGTCGCATTCCAGGACGCTCGTCGCTTTCGCGAACGATTTGCAAGAACAGCTCTTCCATCGTGGCGGTGGGATTGTCGATGTAGTCGGTCGTGCCACCGTTGCGTTGGATGACCTCTTGGATCTCCTTCTTCGCTGCATCGGACAGGCCGCGCGCGTGGATTTCGGTGACATCCTTGACCTTCAGCAGTTCGTCAACGCGTCCAAGTTCTTTCAATTCCCCTTGATGAAGGATTGCGACGCGATCGCAAACATCTTGCACATCGGCCAATTGATGGCTGCACAATAAAACGGTCTTCCCTTCGTCGCGAAGACGCAGGATCAGATCCTTCATCTCACGTGTACCGATCGGATCCAGGCCGGTTGTCGGTTCGTCCAACATGATCAGGTCGGGATCGTTGACCAACGCTTGAGCCAGACCGACGCGGCGGGTCATACCCTTGGAGTACTCGCGCAGTTGACGGTGACGGGCTTTGTCCAAGCCGACCATTTTGATCAGTTCGTCGACGCGAGCGGCTCGTTCGGCAGCCGACAGATCGAACAGTCGACCATAAAAATCGAGTGTCTCTTCCGCGTTCAGGAACTTGTAAAGATAGGACTCTTCGGGAAGATATCCGATCCGTTCGTTCTTTTTGGTTTCGGTGGCATCCTGATCAAAGACCAGCACGCGTCCGCTGGTCGGGAACAACAGCCCCAGGATCAGCTTGATCGTCGTCGACTTGCCGCTACCGTTGGGCCCCAGCAGGCCAAAGATCTCGCCTTGCTTGACCTCAATATCCAAGGGCTTGAGGGCCTGGACCTTTTTGCGTCCCCAGAAGTCACGATAGACTTTGCTGAGGCTTCGTGTTTCAATAACAACGCTGGAGGAATCCGATTTTGCATTCGAATCCTCAGTGCCATCGGCGACGGCTGTCGAGTCGATATCCACGTGAGTCTTTCAGATTCTGTATGGGAAAATCAAGTAAAACAAAGCTAAAATGGGCGTTCGCCGGCCGCATTTACGCGCCGAGAACGGGTTCAGTACGTGAAAACCGGACTGGCGGTTCATTCATCATTAACGAACTTCCGGGAATCAGGAACCTTCGCAAGTGACGCAGCACGATACAAACATGCCCGACGACCAACAAGCACTCAGCCGCGACGGTTGGTCGTACAGCCAGTCGCTGGACTATCTGTATGGGCGGATCAATTACGAACGGCTCAGCAAGCCCTCGCCCCAGCATCCGATGAAGCTGGTTCGTATGCACGCGCTGCTCAGTGCGATGGGCAATCCGCAGTCGAACCTGAAGATCGTCCATATCGCTGGAACCAAGGGAAAAGGGAGCACTGCGTCGATGGTTGCCGCGATGGCCACCCAATCGGGGCTTCGCTGTGGCCTGTACACTTCGCCTCATCTGGAAGCGTTGGAAGAGCGGTTTCGCGTGGATGGAGAACCTGCCACCCAGTCGCAGATGATTGCGTTGATCGATTGCGTACGCACCGCCGCCGATACGATCCTTCGCCAAGGGGAAGGGGAGGCAACGTTTTTTGAGCTGACCACGGCGATCGCAATCGAGCATTTCCGCCGCGTGGGCTGTGAAGTCGCAGTCTTAGAAGTTGGCCTGGGCGGTCGTCTGGACAGTACCAACGTCTGTTCCCCAGCGGTCACCGCGATCACCAGTATCGGCCTGGATCACCAACATCTGCTGGGCGATACCGTCCAACAGATCGCGGCCGAAAAAGCCGGAATCATCAAACCGGGAATTCCCGTCGTCAGCGGAGTCCGAAATCCCGAGGCGGCCGCCGTGATTCGGCAGATTGCGGAAGCGCGGCAATCGCCGCTGGTCGAGATCGATCGCGATTTCAGCGTGCAACGCGATCCCAAATCGGCCGACTCGTTGGCTCGTTTTGATTTTCTGCCCAGCGAAACCGCAGCGTTGCCGCTGACCCAACGCACCGCGTGGCCGCTGGCATTGGCCGGGATCCATCAGGTGCGCAATGCCGGGGTCGCCCTGGCAATCGCCGACTGTTGGAACCAAACCGCCGCACGACCGCTACAGTTTCCTGCGCCGGCGTGCCAACGCGCCTTAGGCAGCGTTAGCGTGGCCGGACGGATTGAGTTCTTTCCCGGTCAGCCGACCGTGATTTTGGATACCGCCCACAATCGTGATTCCATCGAAGCCCTCGGCGATGTGCTGGGCGAACGGTTTGAGCCGCAAAATGTCGTCGCCGTATTTGGCACCAGTCACGACAAAGACGTTCACGAGATGCTGTCGATCTTATCGCGTCATGTGAAACAGATCGTACTAACCCGCTATCGGACCAACCCACGCTGGTATCCGCCGCAAGAATTGGCCACGATCGCGTCGCAGGTCGCTGGCCAAAGCTGGGAAGTTGTCGAAAACTCCCACGACGCGTTGCAGGTCGCACGGCATCGCGCCGGTAACGCAGGGGTTGTCGTGATCTGCGGGTCCTTTTTCCTGGCCGCCGAACTGCGTCGTTCGCTTGTCGAAAACAGCTGATCGTTCTCCGAATTCCTATTGCACCTCTTCGCATTCACCTCCCTTCCTCTGAAGTCACCAACATCGCATGAAGTTTCAAACTGGAATCATCGTCGGCGGTCTCGTCGTCGCGCTTGGTCTCACGAATCCAACCAAGGAAGATCACGCCCGCAAGCTGGCCGCCGAAACACTGGCTCCGTATGCTGAAGGAGGCAATGACAGTCCGCTGGTCCGGATCGGAACCGCGTTCGCCGAATCTTTCAGCGATTCGGTGATCGATTACCACAACTACCTACTGTTCTCTACAACAACCCGCGCCGGAAGCGATGAACGGCTGACTCTGGGCTTCTTCCGCTTCGTTCACGTCGAAAAACAGCCCGATTAGAACATGGCGGCTCGGACCTGGCATCGTCGATCGCTGCGTCGCCGCGCTCCGCCACGACGCAGCGGGCGCGATGACGCGAGGTCTAGCCCGCTTCGAGCGCCGAGTTGCCAATGTGCCGCAGTCGCAAACGTTCCAATTGCCGCGACGTGGCTCGAAGGATTTTAATTTCAAGCGGTCCCAGTTCGATCGCTTCATCCTGTCGCGGCATGTAGCCGACGTGATGCAGGACGTAGCCGGCAATCGTTTCGTAGTCGTCCGATTCGGCCAGTTCCCAACCTAGTCGTTCGTTGACCTCATCGACCATGATTCGCCCCGACATATCTGCGGTCTTCTCATCGACGATGTGGAAATCGGTTTGTTCCTCGTCGTCCGATTCATCGACGATCTCGCCAACGATTTCTTCCAGCGAGTCTTCGATCGTGACCACGCCGGAAACCTGATGCCGTTCGTCCAGCACGATCGCCATATGGCTGCGGCTGTGCAGAAATTCTTGCAACAGTTCGTCGACTCGCTTGGAAGCCGGAACGGTCCACGTCCGCCGCAACAGTTTTTCCAACGGCACGTTAGGGTTCTTAAGAATGCTCAGTTCGGTCAACAGATCCTTGACGTAGAGCACCCCGACGACGTTGTCCAAGTTTTCGCGATAGACAGGTAACCGCGTCCGTCCGGATTCCACCACGACCTTGAGGATTTCGGGCCATGGTGTATCGATCTCGATCGCATCGACATCGCTACGCGGCGTCATGATGTGCGAAACACTGTCGTCATGCATGTCCATCACGCCTTGGATCATCTCGCGCACGCCGGGGCCAAAATGGCCATCGCGAGTGCCAGCGGTGATGATGGTGCGGATTTCGTCCTCCAGCAGTTCTTCCTCTTCGGAAGCGTCCTCCTGTTGCCCCGACAATCGGCGGGCAAACCATTCGACCACGACGCCGGGAATTGACAGGGGATGCATCACGACGGCCAATCCGTTCCAGAACGGCCAGGTGCGGTACAAAACCGGTGCCGAAGCGAAACGCGTGACGGCGGCTGGCAACCAAAGATGGGTGAACATCACCAAACTGCTGGCGACCACCATCCACGAGAGCAACCGACTGCCATCGACTCCATTTTCGGTAAGACTGGGCGCGATCAAGGCGATCGTGCCGCAGGACAAGAACAGCACGTTGCCGATGATCCGCAGGTACAACGCGCCGCGCGTGGCATCTTCCTGGCGGTCGAGCACTTCGCCAAACCTGCCTCGACGGCCCTGCAGTCGACAGTAGGCTTCGAGCGATCGACCGATAAATCGCTCCAATAATTCGGCGCCTAATCCGCCGATGGTTCCCATTGCAAATCCGATGATCGCGATCGCCACGACCAACTGAAGATCTAACATTTCTCGCTCGGGTTAGAGTTCGTGGGAAGACCATGCCGTTGGGCACCCTCGATGCCCAAACGCGATAACATTTCGCGTTCTTCGTCACGCATTGCCTGCCGACCTTCGTCGGTGGTGTCTTCCATGCCCATCAGATGCAACATGCCATGAATGGCATATAACAGCAATTCCGATTCGGGCTGCCAATCGAATTGTTGAGCTTCGCGGGAGGCATAGTCGGCGCACAAGATCAATTCGCCGCTGATCGAATTGTCCGATTCCTCATAGACAAAACTCAAACAATCGGTGGTGTAGTCATGCTGCAGGAATTGGTTGTTCAACCGCTGCATGTTTTCGTCGTCGACGACTCCGATGCTGACTTCCCCGGTCTCGATCCCATAAGTATCGGCGACCAAACGGACGGCCGATTCCAAAGCGGCCGGATCGATGAACGATGCGGTGTGTTGGATGTTGATTTCAACCTTCAAGTCTTTGTCCAGATCGTTCACGCAGAGGGGCTCCAGGTCTTCATGCCAGCATGGTCTTCCATGATTTCGTTTTTCGATAACTCGACCATCGCTAGACATCACGCCGTCTGTTGGCCGGGGTATTTGACGCGAGCATGATAGATGGCGGTCAACGATTTCACCAGGCTCTGCTTGACCCGATCGAGCTGCTTGAGCGTCAGCCCCGATTCATCGAATTGGCCATCGGTTAAACGCTTCATCGCGATCTGTTCGACCAAGCTCTTGATACGCGCGGGCGTTGGATCGACCAGCGTTCGGCTGGCGCTTTCGACTCCGTCGGACAACATCAACACTGCCGCTTCCAATGACCGCGGCTTAGGGCCGGGATAACGGAAGTCTTTGTCAGAGACCTCTTCCTTGTTCGGGCTCTCCTCGCTCCGCTCCTTCGCTTCGCGATAGAAATACTCGACCAAGGTCGTTCCGTGGTGCTGCAGAATGAAGTCGATCATCGGTTCGGGCAGATGATGCGAGCGAGCCAAGTCGGCCCCGTCTTTGACATGCGCAATGATCACCAACGTACTCATCGCCGGTTGCAATGAATCGTGTTGGTTCGGCCCGCCGCCTTGGTTTTCGATGAAATAGTCGGGCTTGAAAATCTTCCCGATGTCGTGGAAGTAAGCTCCCACGCGAACCAGCAGTCCATTGCCGCCAATCGCATCGGCCGCCGCTTCGGCAATCGAAGCAACGTTGATCGAGTGGTTGTAGGTGCCGGGAGCTCTTTGCGCCAGTTGTCGCAACAGGGGATGGCTGGCGTCGCCCAGTTCCAACAGACTCAGATCCGTTTGCACGCCAAAGATTTTTTCGACGAACGGCAACAGCCCCGTCATCAACATGCTGGCAACCAATACCAACGTTCCCGCCCAAACCGAGCCCTTGCTCAGTTCGATCATCAAAGCGCCGAGCCCCAGCGATTGATAGATTCCTTCGGTCACGTTGGTCGGTTCGCCCGAACCGAGCGATTGTCCCGCGACTACTCCCACACCGATCACGGTCGCGGCGGTCACCAACGCGGCCCCCGCGCCGATCGTGATCAATCGGGTTCGCGTTCGAATCCGTCCCAACAAGAGAATGCAGCTGAGCGTCGCAGCCGACAGAACGACGAGATCGGGCAAGTCTTGACCGATCAACAGTGTAACGGCCAGCGACGACGCCGCGATCAACAGTAATGCGAGTTCGCGTCCGTAAGCGACCGTGGCGGTTATTGCCGCAAGCACCAAAGGAATCACTTCGGCCTGCCATTTGTCGGCCGACGCATACCAGCACGCCGACACGACCAACACGACCAGCGACAACAAGCGTGTCAACTTGCCGACGTCGGTGATCAAGACCGGATCGTGAACAAAATAGATGTACGAACCGCACAGCAAGTAGAGGGCGGCGAGCATGCCCGCGTAGGCGAGCAAACGCATCATGGCGTCGGTGAACGATCGCGAACCTTGTAGCGCGTTCCATTCCGATTGCAGCAGATCCAATTGCTGTTTTCCCAGCGGTTTGCCCGACGGTGCGATCGATGTCCGACCAGGGTAGTAGGTCGTTAATACGTCGGGAACTTCGTCGGCCGCTTTTTTGCGAGCCTCTTCGCTGCGGGCTTCGTCGTAGTCGAGCGTCACCGGCAAGCGATCGGCTAACCAATCGCCAACGATCTTGGCGGCACGCGGTGATTTTTCAAACTCGAACTGCAGCTTAAATTCTTCGATAATCCGCTGCTTCAGGTCCAACGATGCTTGCGCGATGCGAACACGATCGACCGGCACCAATTGAATGTCCGATGGCTGATTCTCGGGATAGACGCGGATCGAACTGGCGTCCCCTTCCTCGTGTTCCAAGCTTCGCAGCAGGCCCGTTTCGTAAAACGGGAACATGGCCAAGCGGATCGCTTTGTCCAGCTTCTGTAGTTCTTCGTCCTCGGCAAACGTGGCTTTCAGTGCCGCAAAGGTCGCCGGCGCGGTCTCGTCGGGACCGGCCGTCTCATCCCCTTTGAAGAATTGTGCCCAGGCGTCGCGGGCCGAATTGCTTAATTGGTCGAACGAAGGGGCTTCGAGGACCAAGAACATTTGATCCTTCAGTTTCTCGCGCAACTGAGTCAACGGCAGGCTGCGATTGCTGTAAAACGCAATCACGCTGCGACGCTTGAGGTCTTTGGCCGATTGTGTCTTGGCTAGATCGGGAACATCGAATTGAACCCGCGCATACATGTCGCGAGGGGGGATGTAACCGGTGCGATAAGCAAACGGGACCCGCCAACATTGGCAGACCGTCAAGATGATCAGCGCAGCGATCAGCGCGATCGCAAACCGAACCCAAACTTGGCTTTGACGCACCAAGGCGATGAAGCGTTGAAATTTACCCGGAGGCAATTGCAACGAGGCGACGCGTTCGCTGCGCGTTCGATTTTGTGTTGCGGAACTCATCGTATTAGCCGATACAAAACGCGGACCGTCAAAATCGTGGGATCACGGAATACGTGCTCTCAACCATCGACGGTGTCGTGTTCCAGGGTTCGGCTATCCTTTGTCTTCCTCGTAGGCGTTGACAATTTCCTGCACCAAGCGGTGCCGCACAATATCGGTCACTTCCAGCTTTGAGAGTCCGATGCCCTTCACATTGCGGAGCCGACCGATCGCATCGATCAGACCGCTTTGCACACCGCGTGGCAAGTCGACTTGTGTCGAATCCCCCGACACAACCATCTTGCTGCGTTCACCCAAACGGGTCAGGAACATCTTCATCTGCGCCACGGTCGTATTCTGCGCCTCATCCAAAATGATGAAGGCATCGTTCAGCGTTCGACCACGCATGTAGGCTAACGGAATCACTTCGATCACGTCCTGCTCCATCAACGTTCGCGAGTGATCGTAATCGACCATCTCGCCTAACGCATCCAACAGCGGACGTAGGTACGGGTTTAGCTTAGCTCGCAAATCGCCCGGGAGAAAGCCGAGACTCTCGCCAGCCTCCACCGCAGGCCGCACAAGCACGATCTTCCGCACAGCTTCCGCTTTCAAGGCTTCGACGGCCATCGCGACCGCCAAATACGTCTTGCCCGTCCCCGCGGGCCCCAGAGAAAAGCTGAGGTCATGGTTGCGGATCGTCGCCACGTAGCGTGCTTGTCCCTCGGTGCGGGGCTTGATACGTCGGCCGGCATGCCGGATTTGGATTTCTCCGGCACTGCGGACTTTGCCCGGACGCGAGTCACCATCGACGTCGGCAAGCACCGCATCGACATCGTCGTGGCTCAAAACTCCGTTGCGGATCAACATATCTCGCAAATGTTCTAACGCCTGCGTAGCCCGTCGGACTTCGTCTTGCGGACCCGCAACGCGGATGTGCCCATCGCGATGCGTAATCGTGACGTCAAATCGCTCGCGAAGCAGACGCACGTTTTGGTCGCGCGGTCCAAACAACGAAAGGATTTGATTCGGTTGTGAAATCGATAGTGTCGCTTCAGTCATTCATCACCTGCTGCCCCCACGGTCACGATTCAAAACAATCGCAACGCGCGTGTTGGGCGTGTCGCTCGAGCAGGTCAAGTATAGATTACTTTTGCCATAAACCAACCGTCCATGGCAGTGCTCGAATCATTGAAAAGATCACCCAGGAAATAGCGTGCCAAATCCTGTCAAATTGCGTTTCCCACCCCGCTCCATTTCAACAACGGAGCCCTAAACGCAGGCATTTTCCTGGAATTGCAACATCGTTGCAGGATTTCCAGTTGCCCGGCTGGCCATTGAGATGGTTCTTCCGACGCGGTCCGCGCGGCATGGAGTGGTTCATTGGCAGCCAGTCGACGGGCTGAGGACTAGGAGACTCATCACGGCCGAAGGGTTCACCCTGTCACATCGACCAACCATAGTGGGTATGATAACGGCCGGCAACCTGCCCGCAGCGTCAACCCAATTCCCGTGGACTCCCCCGTCTGTTCCCCCCCAACAAACCCACCGCCATGAACTTGCAACGCGTTCCTGTATTCATTCCGTTGTTCTACTTTGCCATCGCGGCAGTCCCGGCTGCTGCTCAAAGGATCGTCCCACCCGATTGGGATCCTGGATTGGCGGGAGATTTGGTGCTGGAACGCCTGGTTAGAGTCACAGGGCCTCAGGTTCTCGGGGCGCACGACGCTGAAATGGCGCTCGCCGGCGGTCACGCATTTATCGTTGCCGAATGTAACGACGAAAAGTCGGGCGAAAGTGCCGCATGGCCACAGATCTACAGCGCCCTGTCGGTCGTTGATCTAAAAACGAACACACTCGAAGACGTGATCCCAATGGCTCACGGGGGGCAGGTGTTCGCCAACCACACGCTTCCCGTCGGCGCTTGTTTTGTACCACGCATCGTTCAGAAAGACGACCAAACGATGCGATGCTACTTCGCCAGCGAATCGCCGGGCAAACGCCAATCGCAAATGTGGTATCGCGACTTTGATCTCGGATCGCGGACGTTTGCCGATTCCATTCACCCGGTCCATTTAAAAACCGAAACGGGCGTTTTCAAGATGCAGCCGCAACATCTGCACGCTTCGGCGGTGGCCCATGGTTTCAAAAAGCCGGCCAAAGATGCGGGACTGTACCTGTTCGATGCGTTCAAAAAGTGGAACGGCCAGACCTACGTTGCGATCAACAATTACATGGCCGGTCAACTGGCGTTGACGACTGTCAACGATGAGTTGGACACGTTTGAAATTGTGGGGCATTTTAACGAACCGCAGTCGAAGCGATTAAGTGAAGCGGCTGTCAACCAATTGCCCGATGGAACGTGGATGGCGATCTGTCGCCAGGACGGCGGCAATCGAAACTATCAATTCACCACCAGCGAAGATGGCAAGAATTGGACGGTTGCCGAAGAGTTGCCTCATGTTCCCAATGGCACCAATTCGAAACCGACGTTCGATAAATTCGGCGACACCTATTATTTGGGCTGGCAGGAAGCGACGCAGATTGGCGGTGCCCATCGCAGCGTCTTCAATATCGATGTTTCTCGCGACGGCAAGTCGTGGCAGCGGAAGTACCGATTTGAAACGCCCAAATCGTTTCAGTATCCCTCGTTTCACGAGCACGATGGGACGGTCTGGTTGTGTGTCACGCAAGGGGATTCGTCCGCCAGTCGGAAAGAACGGATCATGTTTGGGGCGTTGGAAAAGACGGAACAGTTCGCATCACAGCAGGGGATGACGCGGAAGCCGCTTCCGAAACCGAAGGACGAACCAGCGGTAATCAAGCCTGGCGTGAAGCTGTTTACCGACCGCGATTACCGATTGATTGAAGCCCCTGAGTTCCTGATCGGACTCGACTTCCTTCGTACCGGGATCGAAGGCTATGACGTGCAGTGCAAGACGGCTGGTGAGTTGTTCGTGTTGACTCTCAGCAAGTCGCACTCCGCCAACCAAGCCGACGCGCTGCACCGCCAAGGTTTTAAGCGGCTCGATACGAAGGAGTTCCAGTTGTTCGCGGGCGACCTTAACCGTGTCTTCGTATGGCGCAAGCAGGTCAATCCTGGCGACCGATTAAAAATGCGCAAATTGGCGTTGATGGTGCTCGGCGAATCCGTCACCGTCGAAGCGATCAAGCCGGCGGCAGAAAGTAAAACGGATGCTGCAGCAAGGATCGCCGAGATGGAAAAGGTGGCGGATTTGGCACTCGTACCACCAACGATGAACACGTCACCGTTGCCCGAATACGGGTACGACCGTCTGGACTATGGAATGACGATCGGGATCGAACGCACCCCCGGCGGACGTCTTTGGGCTTGTTGGGTCGCCGGTGGGGATAGCCCCGAAGCCTACTTCGTGTTGGCGTCGAGCGACGACGATGGCCAGACGTGGTCCGATCCGCAGTTTGTTCTCGATTCGCACGATCCGGCGCTTCCGATGGATCGCAGTATTTTGGTTGGCAATCTATGGACCGATCCCATCGGGCGTTTGTGGCTGATCTTCGATCAATCGATGCACATGTTTGACGGCCGCGCGGGCGTCTGGGCTATGGTCTGCGAAAATCCCGACGCGGAACAACCGCAGTGGTCCGAGCCGCGACGGATATGGCACGGCGTGACCTTGAATAAGCCGACGGTCCTTTCGGATGGGACGTGGATGCTGCCGATTTCGTTGGATCAACGCAGTGGATTTGGCCCGTTTAAGGGCTGCTTCACCGAACTCGATCCTCTCCGCGGCGCGAACGTGTTCGTTTCACACGACCAAGGCGCGACTTGGCAGCGTCGCGGTGCGGCGACCTTCCCCAACCCCGACTGGCACGAGCACATGATCGTCGAGCGGAAAGACGGTTCGCTGTGGATGTTAGCACGAACGACCAAAGGGATCATGCAAACGACCTCCACCGATGGCGGGAAAACTTGGGCTACGCCTAGCGTTCCGCACGGGATCGCTCAACCCAATGCGCGGTTTCATGTGCGGCGTCTGGCATCGGGAAAGATCCTGTTGATCAAACATGGTGATCAGATCGACAACCACCAGGGACGCGTGCAGTTGAGCGCGTGGCTGTCGGATGACGAAGGCCTCTCGTGGCAGGGAGGGTTGGTCTTGGACGAACGTCAAGGGATTTCGTATCCCGACGGGTTCCAAGCTCCCGACGGTACGATTTACATTTCGTATGATCGTAACCGCGCAATCGATGGCGAAATCTTGATGGCTCGGTTTACCGAACAGGATATCTTGGCGAAGCAGTTTGTCGGTCCCAATTCGAAAGCCAAAATGCTGATCAGTCGACCGCTCGCACCACGCAAGAAGAAGTAGTTTTTTCGTGGAAGCACGCCGCATGGCAGGCGGGCTGTTCCCGTCATCGAGGGACAGACGCAACAGACCGCGCGACTCACGTCGCGCAGTCTCTGGGAACAAGAATGTAAGCGGCGTCGCAGTGGTTGCGCGCGACCCAACTATTCGGTCAACAGCACCGGCAAGTTATTGGCGATCTCTTCGAAGACATCTTTGAGCGCCGTGCCGTCGTCGGCATGGTAGTGGGACCCGCCGCCAATCGTGGCGACATTTTGCATCCGCGTCTTGTCAGCCCCGGAACCAAACGTGACGGTATGGATGGTCAAGTTGTAGGTTGCCACCAGGGACGTCGCGACGGTAACGGGATCGATGCCATAGTTGTGCATTCCATCGGTCATCACCACCATCGTCTTGGCAGCATAGGGTCGCGCAGAAGCGTGTAACAACGCCTCGATGCCCTTCTGCATTCCCATTCCAATCGCTGTGCTTCCGCTGGGGTAGAGTGTGTCCAATTCATCACGCACCTCGTCGTAGTCGTCTTCGAGGTACAGGTCCAACGTCGCGTTGCTTGCGTAACTGGCGATTGAAACATGTTCCTCGGGATGCGTTTCATCCAACACGTCCAAGAAGCCGTCGACCGCCGCGACCAGCGACTTCCATGGCGTCTGCGGATAGGGGCCCAGTTCGTAGTATTCTTCCCAAGCCCATTGTTCGTACATCTCCGATGTCACCCCGGAGGAATAGTAATAGCTCCCCCTGTTCGAATAGATGTATCCGGCCGCCACCCCCGCGATAATTGTCGAGGTGTAGTACGGCGATTTGCCCGAGGGCCATGTGATTGTCAGATAGTCCATCGATCCAGAACGATCCAGAACCAATGAGATATCACGGTCGACCTGCATCGCGACGGATGTCTGAGTGGGGCTGAACGTGTCGGTCGTTAGAAACTTAGGAAACAGCGTCTGGATCGTTCCACCCAGCGATCCAGAGTCGCGACGTCCAAGCACGCGAACGGCGTTGGCTTTCGAACTGCCGTCGGAAACCGATGCGGTTGCGACTTTTGTGAATTGGAAACGCGAATAGGTGCCATCGTTGCTGGTCATCCCGAATTCAATTTCGTTGTCGTCATCCCCAGTTCGCAATTGCAAAGACTCCCCCGCGACCATGTTTTTGGCTGCGGTGGCCTTTGCGGCCGTCTTGGCATCGTCAACGTCTTGCAATTCGCTGAAGGTACGTCCGGCCGCTCGCGTGGCCGCATCGGTCGCAATGAACAATTCGGTGCGGGTCATCTGCATGTAGGAGGCGTTGATTGCAAGCGCCGCCAAGATAAACAGGACCGGGAGCGTGATTGCGACCAAGACGACAATGGAGCCTTTGCGGCAGGAGGGCTTGCAGCGTTGGGGCCGATCGGTACGCATGAGGTTTGCCTTTAAGAAGCGACAGAGGGGGTGAATAGGTACGTGGAGGAGGGAGATTCGAGCGTTCTAGATCGCGGGTTTGTCTTCGTTGTATCGTTCGAGCTTCTTCTTCAATTGGTCCTGGATCGATCCTTCCGGGAATTCGTCGAACTGTTCCAGCTGGACTTCGATCGCATCGACTTGTTCACGCCAGTGAGCGCGGACGGCTCCTGGAGAAGCGGTTTCGATGGGCATCGCATGTTTTTTGTGCAACTTCTCCGCCAGTTTGCGATCGATCTCGTTCGCGTCGTCTAGCAACACGTGCTTCTGCTGTTCGCGTTCAACATCGGCGCGATTGTAGGAGACTTTGGCGGTCCCGTCCGCCGGCAGCGGATGTTGCGAATCGGACGTCAATTGAACGAACTTCTGCGCAACGAAGGCGGAGTAGGCGACGACGCACACGATAATCACCGACCCCAGAACACGCCGTTGGCGCTTTATCTTCGCTTCGTCGAGAAGTTGTTTCGTTTTAGATTTCATCATGGATGGATTGCCCCCAGTTTTCTTGTTGGGCGAATCTCAGCACCACGTGTTGCCGCGGGTATCGAAGCTTCGCCATTCGAAACATAGCTTTTTTTCTTACGGCTCCTCGTCTGAAATTCGCAACTTCCCGTCCGATCGGAGCTGTGCTGGTTCGCACAGGTAGTGGTTCTAACGATCGTAGCGGCGTCGTTTTTGTGACTTCCGTCGCGCCGTGTCTGCGACGCTGAACCGATGCCACTTGCGGCTGGATGCTGCAGGACCGAACTGGTTGGTTCGGTAGGAAGAACGCGATCATCGGGCGATTCCGAGGGGCGATGCTGCGGCAATGAGAAGGATCGCGCATCGTCGGCTTGAACCGCGATCGTGCAATTTTCACGAAGAAGGATTAGACTTTCCAGCAAACGTCGCGCTGGGTTCTCACCCACTCAACGTGGCGTGCCTTTGCCATCCCTGGTGATGCGTCGCAGAGACAAAACCTTGGCGACTACCGCTCGAACTGAATCCCAAAAGCCATGTCAAGAACTGCGAAAATCCAAGCGGCCATCGAGCATTTGCGTGCCGCCGATCCGGTCATGAACGGAATCATCGACGATGTAGGGGCGTTTGCGATGCGGTTGGAGAAGGACCGCTACACGATGTTGGTGCGATCGATCATCTCCCAACAAATCTCGACGGGGGCAGCGCGTTCGATTCGCATGCGGTTAGTCGAATTGGCCGGTCCCGATGGGATCACGCCCACCAATCTCTCCCGCTTGTCCGTGGATGATTTACGGACGGCGGGGATTTCGATGCAGAAAGCGAGATATCTGCTGGACCTGACCGGCAAGGTGATGGCGGAAGAATTGCAATTGAAATCAATCGGTCGGTACTCGGACGCGGAGGTCATCGAACGATTAACGATTGTCAAAGGGATCGGGAAATGGACCGCTCAAATGTTTTTGATCTTCTCGTTGGGAAGGCTGGACGTCTATCCGCATGACGATCTTGGCGTGCGTACGGCAATCCAGCGACGCTACGCTTTGGAAACCTTGCCCGCCCCAAAGACGGGGCACGAGATCGCCGCGTTGTGGCGACCGTATGCGTCGGTTGCCAGTTGGTATTGTTGGCAGTCGTTGGAACACGATAAACGCGCTGCGGCGAATGGCAAGCGGTAACGTGATATTGGAGGGTCGTGACAGAATGGAACGTAAGATGACGAATGCACCGAGGGTGGCGCTGTTGCTGGCAGCCTGTTCGTTTTGCGGCCCGTTGGTGGCCAGTGAGCCGACGTTCACGATCACGCCCAACCGTTCCCGCGATTTCGTTGTCGTTGAATCGATGGGAAACGAAGCCCTGTTTTCTGTCCACAGTGCAACCGGAATCGGCGAAGCGAAGATCCGACGCAACGGCAACCAATGGCCCACGCGCGTCGTGCTACGGTTCTACCTCCGCGGCCTCGAAAACTTACGCCTCAGCAACGGTAAAACCACGTTGCACGCGGAGGTCGCATCGCATGGAGAACCGAGACACTGTACGATCGCAATGGTCGACACGGATCAAAAGGAAACACAACTGGAGCCTTCGAGTCCGTTTTGGATGGCGATCGAGCTGCCCCGCGATAACGTTCCCGCAACGGAACCGAACGCGTTGAAGGGGGCCTATTTCCAGATGCGGTTGCCACCGGGCTTCTTCCGCGACAACCCTTCGGCGATCACGATGAAGTGGATCGACTTCTATCGCTGATCACGCGACGCTACGGGAGAGACGCGTTAGACGAACAGATCTTCAAGGTTGGGTTCCAACCAATCGTCTTCGTCTTCAAACGTATCGGCCGCAAAGAGAGGTTGGGAATAGGAAGGGGCGGCGAACCGGTCCATGCTTGGGTTCGCTTCGCCTTCGGGACGTACTCCGGGAGAAATTGCAATCGCCTCCCCTTCGCCAGTGGGCTCGCCTTCTTCGGGCGATTCGGCTTCGCCGATGGGCGGAAAATCGCCGCCGGGAAGTGGACGGATGGTGCTGATCGAATTCAATTCGTTCACGACGATCAAGGCATCCAAAGGCGTCAGCAGGCCATCGCCGTTGACGTCCAGATAGTAATCCCCCTCAAACGGAACGCTTAAGGGCCGCGGGCCCCCTTCGTTTAGCGAATTCAGAATGATCAAGACATCTTGCGGCGTGATTTGGCCGTCGTCGTTGACGTCCAGACTTTCGGGCAGGTTCTGCCAAGGCGTTGGACTTTCGAGGATGGGGATCGTGACTTCCGATTCGACCGAATACGTGGAATCGGCGGTCTCTGCCGCGGTGATGTGCAGCGTGATCGATGGAAGGCTGGGGTGATAATCGACGGTCTGATCATCCTTCAGCTTTAAGATACCATCGACAACTTCAAATCGTGAATCACTGGTCGTGAACGTATAGGCGTCGTACGGATCGGGGTCGATCACGGAAACCGGACCGACGTGAGCACCGCGCGTCTTCTCTCGCAATTCTCCGCTAACGTTAACTGCCGTCGGCGGATCGTTGACGTTATAGACGGTGATCGTCACGCGATCGGCGACGGGTTCCCCATTCCTTGCCGGATCGTTCACGAACACCGTGAGCACCAAGCCATCATCCTCGGGATAGGAGAGCGATTCCTCGTCGCGCAATTTCAGCAAACTGTCGACGACTTCAAACCGATCGTCGTCGACCTGCACCTGATGCATGTCCCCCGCGTCTTCGTCTTCCACGTAAACGTTTCCAATGACAACGCCCTCCGCGTATTCCGTCGCATTGCCATAAGGTGGCACCTGCAACCACGTAATCGGGTCATCCATGTCGGACAATGGGATCGTGATCTCGCGTTGGATCACTTCAACCTGCGTTTCCAGGTCGACTCCTTGAACGAGAACTTTGATTTCGGGAGCGTTCTCAAAAGCGTTCTCAAAGTTGATCTCCGCCGGTTCCGCCAGAATCAACAGGTTGCCTTCGATGCGGACACGTGAATCCAGCGAAAAGAAGGCAACGTTCCCCTGCAGATCGGGAGAAAGAAGTGCCAGGCGGCCGATCACGGTCCCTTCGGGTGAATTCTCCGGAAGCGGTTCGCCCTCGAACACAACGCCTTGCAACGGTTGACCGTCGGCAACGACGTCGACGGTGAAGGTGAAGGTTTCGGAAACGTCACGACCGTCGTGCAGCACGTAGGTTGCCGTGTCTCGTCCAGCAAACCCTTCGGCAGCGGTATAACGCACGCCGCCTGCGAGATCGATCTCGATCACCCCGTTTTCCGCGTCGGAAGTCTGGATCGCCACGAACCCTTGGTTGAGCGCATCGCGACCATGGTTGAGGACCAAGCCATGGGGTGGGAATAAAAGGAACGAGCGATCTTGCCGGGTTTCGTAAACGACCGGGCCCGTCGTCGGCGCGGCGTTTTCGCCCGTCACGTCGATACCGAAATGGACCACTCCCTCGCTCGCGTCCGTATCCAATATGATCGTCGAATACCCTGCGTCGGGACTTGTAATCCACTGCGTCGTCGTACCGTCATAAAACCGGATCGTGTAACCGGCTGAGGATTCAAGATCCTCGAAAGTGAATTGGCCCGATGAATCGGTGCGACGGAAGGGCTCTGTTGCACCGAGCCGATTGTCGTGGTTCTGATCGATAAAGACGATCCGATCTTCCAGTCCGGCTTCCCCGCTATCCTGGACTCCCGAAGCGTTCGCGTCTTCAAAGACCATGCCGGTGATCGATGCGAGCACCCGCCGCGAGTCCAAACGCTCCATACCCAGCGACAATTTACGTGAAACCCGCCGATTTCGTCGCGATAACTTTTGATTCGATGGATGTCGTAAAAACATTGCGATTCGCATGGATGCCATGGCCTGTAACGTCCGCCCGAACTCCAACTATAACGCGTGTGCCAAATTTAGGGACGATTTCGCACGGATTTTGAAGGAATGGTTGTTAACTGAAAGGAACCGCCCTAAGGGAACACGCGTTGACCGGCACGCGGACAACACTTCAAAAATTTGATGCGTGTGCTTCCGACGCGTCCCCTGAAACGCTTGTCCCCCAATCTAGGATTGGACGCCGACGCTTAGAGGTCGGGAGGCCGCATTTAGTTCCCGACGTTGTTCCTGTTTTTTGCTGGCGCCATGTTCGACTGCCGGACACCGTTGCGGGCAGAGCCAAGGGATCCAAATTGCCTAGTCGACTGAGATGCAAGCATTTCGCAGTGTTCCGGCAATGAATCTGCGGATTTGCTCGACTTTTGGAGTTCAAATCGACATACTGGTTGCCAGCGACCGATCGCGGCGAAATTCTCGCACAACGTCCAAACTTTTCAGGAAAACACGATGCGTTTGCATTCCGCAGGCTTCTGGATTCTCTGTCTTTCATCCTGTGCTTCCATGTTCGGCTGTGGCAGTTCCGAACCGAGTCCAACGGCCAGCGCACCGATCAATTCGGAAGTCGCCATGGCTCCCGATATGGCGTCTGAGACGGCCCCCGACGCAATCGAAGATCCCGCGGCGGAGCCCGCGATGGAGATGTCCCCTACAGAGACGCCTTCGGAGCCGACCAATGAGATGACCGCCGAATCGGAAATGGCAGCCATGGCGATGGAATCACCCGAAGTGATGACGGGCGAGAATCCGGACATGGCGATGGAAATGGCCGCCAACATGTCGGATCCGGCGATGGCGCCCGATCCCTTGGCTGCCGGGATGGAAGCCATGAGTCCTGAAATGATGGAAGAGAGCGCCGCGAATCCCAGGGGGCCGCGGATCGGAATGGAAGGGGAATTGCTGGGCCCCGATAGCTCCCAAGCCGCTGCGGAACCCGAGCCCGAACCGGAACCATTGCCCAGCGATTATCTAGCGCAGTCGAAGCTCGCTTTTGCTGCGGGGATGGAGCAGCGTGCATTCGACCTATTACTAGCGCACTTGGTCGCCGAGCCCGAACTGGCGGCATCGTCTCGATCGTACGAAATGGTCGGCTGGTCCAACGCCACCAAACGTCCCACGTGGGGACTTCGTGTCGGGGTTGGAATTAACAACGCCGCGGTCAAACACTCCGGCAACATGCACCCGGTGCGTAGCGACATGAAGGAACCCAAAGAGGAACCGCGCAAGCGGAACACCGGCGGCGGTCCAGGAGCGGAAGGTCCCGACCTCCAGGCGATGGGAAGCGGTGATGGCATGGGGATGGGGATGCCGGCTGCGGTATCTGGCGATCCATCCGGCGAAATCGAACAGCATGTTGGATTGGTCGGCGAAATCGCGTTGGATCTATTCGCGGAGAACTTCTCCAATGGCGATTTTGGCACGGTCTTCGCAAACGTCTCCGCCGTCGAGCCGGAGCCGGCAAAAACGACCGGACGGGGCCACGAAGCAGCGCCCGGCGAGATGGCGGGGGAGATGCTCGAGGCTGCAGGCGCCAGCGAAGCGATGGAGAACATGTCGGCCGACGGCTCGGAGGGGCTGATGGCTGGAAACCCGGCGGCTGCTGGGGGCGGAATCGCGGGTGGGCTTGGCTTCAGTGACGGCCCGCCGCGCGTCCGACCGGGGCTTGTCTATTTGGGTGTCAATCGGCCGAAGGAATTGCTGGAAAAGGCAAAGCAGGCCGGCTTGGACGCCTTTATGCAAATCGATGTTTCGGTGACCAAAAACGAAGTCAACGGCTGGGTCTACAACGAATCGAGTGTTCGATGGGTCCTGGTGTCGACGGGGCGACCGATCGGACGCGCTTCGAAGAAGATCAACAACAAATCGGTTTACCAAGCGATGGAGAGCCGAAAGCTGGATCCGGTCGAAATGGTCCGCGAAGATTTGGTGGGGGCGTTTAAAGGGGGAATGGATGATCTGCGTCTGAAACCGATGCCATCACTGACTCCTGAAATGGTCAAAGCACGCGTTGGTTCGTTGATCATGAGCCCGCCGGAGAATCCATTGGAAGCGTTGGCCGAAGTGCGCATGTACGCCTCGCAAGGTCTATTGACCGACGAACAGGTCGCCCTCGCGTTCGATCTCATGATGGGAGACGATGGTTTGATCTTATCCAACGGACCGATGGAGCAACGCGTCGAACTGATCGAGCCCAGCACGCCCAAACTGACACGCGGCAATTTCTAGGTTCACGGTGGTGCCGTATGCCGATGGGCGATCAACTTGGTTGCCGCGGAACGTCGCAGGGACACTACCATTCGCGGCGCAGTTTCGATCATTGCGGAAACGTGCGGTGTGCGGTTGCGTGCGATTCAATCATGGCACCGTTTTGCCGATGCGGAATGGAAGGCCCCGCGTAGCCTACGCAATCGCATGGGCGGTGGAACTTCCTTCGGCCAACGCTTTGTTTCGGCGGTCGAAAGTGTTACGCTTTGGAAGGGATGTGTCGTTGCGATACGGCGCGTCTCTAATCAACTTTTCAATTCTTTCCTGAGACTCCTTTTTTGAGAAAGCGGATATGAGCGAAGCAAGCCAACAAGCCCAGGCTCAAGCACCAGCGGGTGCGGAACAGTCCACAACCGCATCGACGGCGACCAGTGGATCGATGCACAAATATCTGGACCGGGCGTTGAACGTGCTCGACAAATTTGGTTTGTCCAAACGCGAAGATACGCCGCAAGAAATGCTGCATCTGCTCGAAAGCGTCAAACACGTCGACGAAGCCCGGGTGTTGGCGATTGCCGAAGTCATTCAGCACATGAGCACGTTCAACCAATTGGTTCGCGAGAACGTTGAGAACATCCAAGTTGGTAACCGCTATCTGGAAATCACTCAGATGTTCGATTCGGTACGCGAGGACAGCAAGATGCTGATCGCACAATTGGACGATGGCCGGATCGGGTTCACCGAGAAGTGGCAAAATTGGTGGATGAAGATCCGTCGCGGAACGCCATCGGACCGATTCGATCAGATCATCGACGTCTATCGCGATGTGGCGACCGATACGAAGGATCAATTGAGCCGTGAAGAAGCGATCATGGATGGCTACATCGATTTTCGCTTTGCGCTCAAGGAAGCCGAAGTGTTGGCAAGCGAACTGCTAGACAAACACGGTCCCACGTTGGCGGCCGCTCAAGAGGCATTGGCCAAAGCACAAACCGCGATCGATGAATTCCAAGGGGAAGACGAAGGGTCGCGTTCGCGGCTTGAATTGGTTCGCGACGAAGCCCGGCAGAAATTCGAAGAAGAGGATCGGACGTTCCAGCTGCTGAAGGACATCTCCGAAAATTTGTCGATCGGTTACGACGTCGGCGAGACCTTGATCACCAAATTGAAGCAGACCCATGATGTGAAGGATCGCGTGTTCCGTCGATCGGTGACCTTCTTCACGACCAACGAACATGTATTCACCATCCTGGGAACGGTTTACACGTCGCAGCAGGGCTTACACGAAGTGACCCAGGCGACCGAAGCGATGAAGGAAGGTGTCAACAAAGGACTCGAGGACGTTGCCGATCTGGGACGCGAACTCGAACGCGCCGCGCTCAAGGCCGGTTACGGTTCGACCGTCGACCCGGAATCGGTTCAGAAACTTGTCGATGCGATCAGCGATTTCCAGATCGAATCGCTGACGATGATCACCGAACTGCGTAAGGAGAGCGAAGAGAGCACGCGACAGATTCGTTCGGTCGTTGAGAAGGGTAAGAAACGCTTCCAAGAAACGCTCGCCCGGCACGCTCAAGAGGCCGAAGCGAAGAAGCTGTAGCTTCCGCAGGGAATTCTCTCATCGCTGGGGCATCCATCCGGCTGCCTCAGCGGCTGAGGGGACCTAACCGCGGAAAACACCGCAACCGCTATTCGCTGCCGGGATCATCGGGAGCCCGCTTCCGCAACTTGCGTTGCAACGATCGACGGTGGATCCCCAATCGCCGCGCGGCTTCGGAAATGTTGCCGCTGCAGTCCGAGAGGACGCGATGGATGTGTTCCCATTCAGCACGTGCGAGCGAAGGTACCGGAAATTCCGAGCCATCGGATGCGTGCGATTGGGGCTGATCGCCTCGCACAAAAGCGTTCAAAATGTCATCGACATCGGCTGGCTTGGAGAGGAAGTTGGTCGCGCCCATGCGAACTGCGTCGATCGCGGTGGCAATGCTGCCAAAGCCAGACAAGATCACGACCTTGGTTTCCGGATGGATCCGTTTGATCGAGATCAGAAGGTCCAAACCGCTGCGTCCAGGCATCCGCAAATCGATCACGGCAAGATCGGTCGGTCGCGAACTGAACCTCGCGATCGCTTCGTCATAATCCCCCGCCTGTTCCACGCGAAAGCCACGTTGTTGGAACGCCAAACTCAATCGGTCACGCAACACAAACGTGTCGTCGACAACGATAATGCTGGACGCTCCTAAGGCTTCCGCATCAAGCCCACACGCCACCGTTTCAACGCTGGAATCGATACTGGCGGAACTCTTTGGCTCGGTCATGACGCTACAGTTTTCCTTCTCGAAAGGGTGCGAATCGAATGGAGTTCGCCGGATGAACGTCTATTCTAAACCATTGAGCGTTATTTGCGATGCGTCGTCGCCGCGGTTTTCAACGCTCAGTTGTTGCCGCCGCGGCAACCGTACGATCACGCGCGTTCCGCGTCCGATCTGGGTGTCGAATTCCAAGGTGCCACCCAAACGCGTGATCACGTTCCGCGTCAGAAACAGCCCCAACCCCATTCCGCTGCCCGGTTGCTTGGTCGTGAAGAACGGTTCGACAGCGCGTTGAGCCACCTCTTCGGGCATGCCTTCCCCCGAATCGATCACCTCCAACGTGAAATGCTCTTCCTCGGTGCTGACTTCCACCAAGACCGACGCATCCGGCGGGCTGGCGTCGAGCGCATTGCCGATCAAATTACGGATCGCTTGGGCAACCGCTTCCATCGGGATCCACAACGTGTAATCGTCGAACCGATCGACATCGTCGGAGATCTCCACGCGATGGGGATCGCGTATCCCTTCGACGATCGTATCGACCAAATCGACAAGCGTGATCCTGTCCCAATGTTCGGCCGCTTGATCCCCCGCGGCGTTTCGCATCCGCGACAGAATCGCTTTGCAATGGTTGACTTCCGAATCGATTAATTTCAGATCTTGCCGGACCGCTTCGGGAACATCCAGCTCCACTGCATGATGGGCCATTTCGCGGACGACGATCGCAATCGTCGATAACGGCGATGCAAGTTCGTGCGCGGCTCCGGCAGCGAGCGTCGTCAAAGCTTCCAGCCGTTGGCTGCGCGCTTGCTGTTGCAGCGCAGTCCGCAACTGGGTTTGACGGACCGTTAGTTCTTCCGCAATCCGTGAGACAAAATACGTCACGACCGCCGCGCACGTGGAGAACGCAATCAACATCCCGTGCTCGCGGATCAGATATCCGGCGGCGTGCGAATCGATTGAAAGCAGTTCGATTGGCGTGCGGAAGTAAGTTAAGAAGGCGAAGCTGGCGATTGACATGCTGGTCAGGACCCAGGCCCAAACCGGACGCAACACGACCCCCGCGACGGCGAGGTTGACGAAGAAAAAGAAAACAAACGGATTGTCGACTCCGCCCGAATAATACAGCATCGCCGCCAACGTCAGCAGATCCAGCGTCATCAACAACGATGCGACTTCTGTCCGATAAAGCGCATCGTCGGACACCGCCGGTTCGGCCGATTCATGCATCCCCAACCAGATCGTGTAGGCAAAGTTGGTGGCCGCGGTGAAACCAATCAAGGTAAACAACGGTTCCAGCGGAAGTTCGATCGGAAAGAACCGAGCGACCGCCGTAATCGTGACCAATTGGCCGACCACGGCGAACCAACGCAACTGCAGCAACCAGGTGGATGTTCCCAGCGGTGCGCGTAGCATCACGCTGGGATGGAACAGACGCGTCAGCGAGGCGAATGGCATCGAAACCTCGGTACTAATTCATCGATCGTTTGGCCAATTCATCCCGCAATCGAGCGGCCAATTCGTATTGCTCGCTTTCGACAGCTTCTTGCAAGCGTTCCTGCAGCGTCCGGCCGACGGAATACTCGCGTCGCAACGACTCACGAAGCTCCCGCAATCGAACCACCAATTCATCGGTCTCAAAATGTTCGATGGCATCGTGTTCGACAAAGATTTGTTCGATCGATTCGAGTCCCGCGTTGATCGCCGATACCGCTTGTTCGGCACCTTCATCCTCAAGTTCCGATAGCGCATGGGCTTGGGTTCGGTGGAACCAGACAAACGGACGGTACTGTTCGTGGGTTGTCGACCAATCTTCATCGGGGGAGTGCAAGCGGGCCGCATCCATCAATTGCAGCGTGTGATCGGCATCCAAGACAGCGCGGCGATAGTGTTGCAGACGCAGCCAACAGATCCGACGGTGGTAGAACTGCATGAATTCGCGGTCGACCTGGTTGCATTGATCGTCGGTGAGCAGGAAGTTGACGTCGTCGAGTTCGAGCTTTCGAATCGCTTCGAGAATCGTGCTGCAACCTTCGGGGTGTTCGCCATCGGGACGGCCGGTCGTCTCCAGCTGCAGGATTCCCATGTCGACACGCATCTGAATCACATCGCGGCCGTCGTCCCCTTTGACCATCCGTACGCTTAGATTTTGCGAGTCGAACGGCCATGTGCGAAGCAACGCATCTAAATCTTGATTTGGTTTTGTCTCCAAAGTGCTATCCAATCTGTTTCCAAGCGGCCCCGCGGTGCAAATTTCGGCGAACATCGAATCGCCCCAATAGAAATATAACCGATTGCCGGCATCAAAGAAGGTCGGCGGAGTTGCCGGGCTGCGGAGTTTTCACGTTTCGCCCGCTGAGAGGGCGATCGGAATCCCGCGTTTTCTGAACGGCCGACGCGCAAGCGTGCCGGCAGTTCGCTCGGTGGAAAACACGACTCTTCCGCCGCTTTGCCGTTAGCCCAGGGCCGATTCGTCGAGGTTTTGTTTCTCGCGGCTGATGATCTGTTGAATCGTCTCCGCGTTGCCCTCGTGGCTCATTCCTGAGATCACGACCAACGGGTCAAAAGATCGCCAGACGGGCATGTTAGCTAACAGTCCGGTAAGGATAAATCCGCTGCGCATCACCCAAGTGATGTAGCCCAAAGCGAAGCTGGAGCTTGTGATACCCACGGTGGTGACGGTGATGGCATTGCCGAACAATTGACCATCAATTTGGCTGCGAAACGCGTCCATCTCTTGCCATGCCGTACCCGGATGGGCAATGAATTCGTATTGCGAATGGAAATGAGAATCGTCATTTCGGACCGCTTGCGGGTCGCTGGCAACGGATTTTTCGACGTCGCGCTGCAGCGTGATCGCTTGGCGTTGCGCTTGAGGTGTCCAGGTGAACTGATCATCGTCTCCCAACACGACCCCCAACATCGCCGTGTCGTCTTCGTCGATCTCGGTCAGGTCTTCCAAGATTTCGATCGCTGCCACTTCGACGCGACGTGGCGCGACGTCGGCGGGCGAATTCGCGGCGGAACTACCCGCCGCAATCGCCGATTCCACGATGCTGATCTTCGTATCGGTCAGTGTGTTGGCGTCGGTGTTGTTTGAGTTGGAATTGTCGCTGGACGACGATCCATTGTCGGTGATCGATCCGGTTCCACTGGCCAAGTTCACTGCCGCGATGTTGATCACGACTTCACGAGGTTCGGAGGCCTCGACGCCATCAAAAGCAATGTAGGTGAAGCGGTCGGTCCCGGCGAATTCCAAATCGGGTTGGTAGATAAACGATCCGTCGGGCAACAGGGTCAACGTCCCGTTGCTAGGCCCGGTTACCAGATTTGCCGTCAGGGAATCGCCGTCGACATCGATGTCGTTCTGCAACAATCCGCTCCCCGTCAAGGTTTCGCCACCGACTCCTTCAAACATATCGCTATTTGCGACCGGTTTGTCGTTCACCGGTGTCACGAGGATGTTGCGCGACACGATCTGACTTTTGGACTGACCATCGTCAATTTCTACAGCCAATACGCGTGGTGTGACCGAGGGAGCTTCGCTGAGATTGCGATAGCGTATCGATTGGATCGCGGCTTGGTAGTTCGCACGGGTATCGGATCCTGTCAACGTCAATGTCGATGTGGCTTCGTTCCAGTGGCCTTGGATCGATGGGGTGTTTGAGAAATCCAACTGGTCTTGATTGGCCGCATAGCCACTGTCGAACCAGATCCGAGCCGATTGCAGCAGGGTGCCGTCGACATCGCTTAAGGTGATCCCATCGAGCAGGGTGGTGGGACCTTGATTTTCGGTATAGCCCAGTGGGGTTGGATTGATTTGCACCGTGGGCGCATCGTTTCGGCCGTGCACGGTGATCGTGACGGTCGCCGTCGAGAAACCGCCATCTCCGTCGCTGATCGTGTACGTAAATGTCTCCACCGCCTGCTCACCCAGAGCAAGCGATTCAAATTGACCATTCGGATCGTAGGCAAACGTCCCGTCGCCACGGTGGATCAAGCTTCCGCGAAGCCCGGCGGTATCGAACGATGCGACAGCGATGGCGTCCAATACATTGGAGTCGCTGTCGTTGGCTAACACATTCCCGGTGATCAACGCAGTGTCTTCGTTGGTGGTGAATGCAACCCCCGTGTCATTTCCGGCCGTCGGGTCGGCGTTGGTGACGATCAGTGTCGTTTGTGAGGTGCTGGACAGCCCCTCGGCATCGGTCACACGAAGCCCCAGGGTATAGACCCCATTGTTGGCGATTCCATGGGCTTGCAGCGCGGGCCAGTCGAGCGTCTGTTGTTCGCCCGTCACATCGCCGTAAATGCCGTCGCCATTGAGATCCCATTCGTAGGAAACGATCGCGTTGTCGACGTCCGACGAAAGCGAACCGTCCAACGCCAAACTGCCTGTTTCCACCATCGTGTACGGGCCGCCAGCGTTTGCCGTTGGCGCGTCGTTGACGGGTGTGATGGCAATCGTCACCGTTGCGACCGAAGAGACGCCGCTGAGATCCGTTACGGTATAAGTAAACGTATCGCTTGTCGCTTCGTTTCCATTGTGGACATAAGTGAAGGAGCCATCGGCGGCTAAACTAAAGGATGCCGCATGCGTTGGGCCACCATGCAAGCTCACCTGAAGCGTTTGCCCTTCCGGGTCGTGGTCGTTCTGCAGTACGCCTCCCGGGCCGGTTTCCACAGGACCTGCGGTTACAAAGCTTCCTAGGCCTTGCAACCGTTCGGCGTTGAGTTCGTCGGCGGTGCGTGCTGAATCGGAAATCCGCAATTCGTCGATCAATCCATCGAAGGCTCGCGACGTGTTCTGCGAGTAGTTGCCGATCGTCATGTCGTTGGACGCATCGGATCGCGCGTTGCCCGAGGGGGATCGCACTTCGGTGAGCGTTTGCAGGACACCATCGATATAGATCTGTGGATCATTCGAAGTTGAACTGGAGTCGAAGACCAAGGCAACATGATGCCATGTATCCAGCTGGATCGACCCAACCTCGGTTCGCCACTCCGCTTCTCCCCCGGTGAAGCCCTGATTGAACAGCAAGAATCCGTCCGTCGTGCCAAGATTCCCCACCTCCAAAGCCCAACCACGTCCGCTGGACGATCCACCGCCAAAAACGCTTGACGCCTTATCGACGATTCGGCCAAAGTTGTTGCCGCCCCAATCTTCGGCGTTGATCCAAACACTGATCGAACCACCTCCATCGAATAGGTTGTTCAACGAAGGATCCTTGCCAAGGGAGACGGTGCTGTTGTTCCCGTTGTACGAAGCCGCACCGCCCACCTGACCGGCAGGCGATGAAAGGGCGGTTCCCGTTCCGTTGTTTTGTAGCGTGGTGGAATCCTGGAAATCATCATCCAGATGCAACACGGCTACGTGTTCGGAGGCCCATGCATCGCCAGGGGTCCCCATCGCGGTGGCGCTGGGATTGTCGTAATACATCCAGATCGAATCGCTCACACTTCCTGCGTCGATCGTCGGAACGCGAACCCAGACGTACGAGTATCCCGATTCATCCCAGGACTGAACTTCGTGCGACAATAAGGTGCCGTCGCTATCGAAGAACCGCAGGTCTTGGCCTTGATCTTGTGTCCGCGCGTAGTCGATGGAAATCGCATCGGAAGCGGACGTGTGCAGTTTAACCAAGACGGTGGTGTCGGTCAGGTCGCTACTGCTGGCAGAATTGTCGAAGGTCAATTCCTGCCGATGATGCCAGTTGGCGTCGTGCCAATCGGCGCGGATGTTTTCCGTCAGCGTTCCTCCTTCAACGACGGTATAGTTGTCATTCCCAGCGACGGGAGCCAGCGTCGGGGTGACATTGACGGTTACCGTCTCGATCGCCGAGATATTCACGCCATCCGAAACGGTCACCTGCAACGCGTACGAAGGGACCGTGTTCCCATCGAGCCCGGATGGGTTCACGAGCGTCAATTCGCCCGTGTTTGCATCCAATTGGAATACGTTGTTGGTGTTGCCATCGACGATCGTCCAGTTTTGCAAGGTCGTTGGCGACGCATCGGAATCGGTCGCCGTCAACGTTCCTACCAGCGTGCCATTGGGAAGCGCTTCGGTCACGGAAAATGTCAGCCCGCCAGCGATGACCGGTAGGCTATCGTTTTCGTCGACGATCGCGATGCTGACATTTTGGACAAGCGATGTGTTCACACCATCGCTGACCGTCACGCTCAACGCATACCCGGTGGTCGTTTCGAAATCGAGGTTGGTGTTGTCTGCGACGGTGATCCGACCATTGGTGGCGTCGATGGCGAAGATCCCCTCGGCATTTCCGTCAACGATCGTCCATTGCCCTAGTACCGCTCCGGCATCGAGATCGGTCGCCGATAGTTGAGCCACCAATGCGCCATTGCTGCTGCTTTCGGAGAGGTGGATCAACGGTGCGTCTGTGATCACCGGCGCGGTGTCATTTGCGTCGGCAATCGCGATGTTTACGATCCGTGGCGTGGCAACGTGGACACCGTCGCTGACCGTTACCTGCAGCGCGTACGACGTGGTGGTTTCAAAGTCGAGATTGGTATTGTTCGCAACCGTGATTTGACCGCTGTTGGCATCGATCGCAAAAACACCGTCGCTATTGCCAGCGACGATTGTCCATTGGCTCAAGGTCGTGCCAGCATCGCCATCGGTGGCGGACAAATGGGTGACAACCGTCCCGTTGCCACTCGATTCCGAAAGACTGACTTCTGGAACGGTGCCAATTACCGGTACGTTATCGTTCGCGTCGTTTACCGTGACGGTGATGGTTTGCGATTGCGAAGCCCCATTGGTGTCGGTGGCAGTCACCTGGACGAGATAGACATTGTTGCCATCGCTGTCGCTGGGATTCTCAAAATCAGGAGCCGCAACGAAGGTTAAGACCCCCGTCGTCGCATTCACTGAAAACCGACTTTGGTCGGCGCCACCGGAAAGACTGAAGCTGATCGCGTCGACGGGATCGGCAGCGGTCACGGTTTGCACGGTGGAAACGTTTTCGTCGATCGTTGCGAAAACACTTGAAGTGAACGTCGGAGCCACATTGGCGACCGTTAACGTGGTGGTCGTTGTGGCAACACCGCCGTTGCCATCGGACACCCTCAGACCGATGGTATAGACTCCATCGTTAGCAATCCCCAACCCCTGCAACACCGTCCACGAAAGGGTGGGCGTTGAGGTCTGCAGCACCGCGGTTTCACCAAACACACCGTCGTTGTTGAGGTCCCATTCGTAAACCAGTAGATCGCCATCGGTGTCGGATGAACCGGATCCGTCGAGCGTCAACGAGTCCCCTTCATCGATGGTGTACGCCCCGCCGGGGTTCGCTACGGGGATGCTATTCAGCTGGTCGTTGAACTGTCGAACGAAGACTCCCGTGCTGTCTCCGGTTCCCGAACCGCTCCAGACGGCGACGTAGTGATCCAGATCAACGACCGCCAAAGAGACTCGATTTTGGGTGTCAGGGGTCGACGTGTTGATCCGAAACTCACCGCCGTTGACGGTTCCGTCGGCATTGTATTTTTGCGCAAAGACACCGCTCGAATCCGACTGTCCCGCAACGGTTCCATTCCCTTCCCATGCCACGATGAAACTGCCGTCATCGGCCAGGTCCACCACGGGATCCTTTTGGGTTCCCGACGTGGACGTATTGACCGTCGTGGCCGTCCCTATGGGATCGCCACTACTGTTGTAACGCAACATCTTGATCGTGGTGTCTGATTCAGTCCAAACGACAACGAAGCTCCCGTCGTGGTGGACTGCGAGATCCGACGTTCCTGCTGTGACGAATGCGTTGTCTTCGGGTCTTAGCATCGAGCCTTGCGTATTACCCGAGGCATCGAATTTTTGTACGCGAATATTTCCGAATTCTTCCCAACCGACGATGAAACCACCACCGCTGAGCATCGTGACATGCGGATTCGTTTGATTGAGTAGCAAAATCCTGGCAACAACGATTTGAGGGTTGCCTACTGGCGTCCCCGTCGCATCAAACTTTTGCGCGACAACGTCTTTAGACAATACGCCTACATCTTCCCAGGCGATTACAAAGTCTCCTGTGGCGCGGTCGACCGCGACGTTCGGCCCCTGTTGAGCTCCCGAACTGGCGGTGTTGACTTGGATCTCGCTGCCAAGCTTTGTTCCCGCCGCGTCGAATCGTTGGGCAAAGATCCCATTGCTGCTGCCATCCTGGCCGGTGCTGATCCAGGTCGCGACAAAGTTACCAGCCGAATCGGAGGCAACCGAAACCGCAAATTGGTCGTTGGAGGTGTGGGTGTTCAGACGGAACTCGTTTTTCAACAGCGTTCCATCGGCTGCGTAGATCGCGCCGTACACGCCCCATCCCGAACCGTCTTGGTTGTCACTGGACCAGACGACCACATAGTTTCCGTTGTCGGCCATCGCGATGGAGTTCACATTGCCGCGATCTAAGCCGGAAGTCTCCTGTGTGCTGCTGACGGTTGTGTTGACACGCGTCTCTCCCACCTCCGAAATCGTGGGGGCTACGCGTTCGACCGCTCCAATATCCGGGGAACCGTCCCGTGCCACACCGCGTTGATCGACCGTTGTCGTACCATGAGGCTGACCGGCGTTGATTGCCGCGCTGCCGGCAACCGGCATGTGGGAAAGGGTCGCCCCGCCATTGTCGGCAAGGCCTGCCAGACGCGGATCGACGCCCGTCAAATCGCCCCCCAACCCCGACGCCGAACCAACCACCTGAATCAGGTTGGAACCATCGCTATTGAAGTCGCCGGCAACGTCTTTGAGTCCCGTAAACGAAGTGTTTCCGGCGATGATAGTATTGTAGATCGTGACCTCATCCCCGTCGGAATAGACCCCGCCGCCGTCTTCGGCGTCGTTTAGGGTGATGGTCGAATTGATGATCGTGATATCCGTATCGGTCCAGATTCCGCCCCCTTCTTCGACGGCAACGTTCCCGCTGATGGTCACGTTCGTCAGCGTGCCCCCTTCGGCTCCGTGGAAGTAGATCGCACCTCCATCCTCCGCCGTGTTGTTCGTAAACAAGGTACCGGTCGCATTCAAGGTTCCGTGCACGTGGGCACCACCCCCACGATCAACTCCACCGTCGTTTCCCTGCACCACCGAATCGATCAGATGGAGCGTGCTCTTCCCGTCGACAAAAATGCCACCGCCGTTGCTGTCTTGGACACCACCTTCGATCGTCACGCCGGAGATTGTTGCAACCGTAGAATTCCCGTCGATATGGAGCACGCGATCGATGCCTCCACCATCGATCACGGTCGTCCCCGCCCCCGCGCCAAGGATCGTGACCGATTGCTTGATGTCCAGGTCTCCCTCCTCGGATTTGTCATCGTTACCGGTAATCGTTAGCGTATACTTCCCCGAGGCCAATTGAATCGTGTCGCCACCGCTGCCAGCGTTCGTGGCAATGATCGCTTCCCGCAGCGACGTCAAGCCATCGCCGGCATCGATGACGTCGGCGGTGGTATCGACCGTGATCACGGCCAATTTCCCTAGCCATTCGTCTTGCAACGCTTCACTGAAAGCGACCTCCGTCTCGATCTTCCCCGTCGCGTATTCCAAGTCCCAGTCGCCGCCATACGCTGCGTTTCCGGTAGCATCATCGCTGGCGGCGACATCGCAACCACACAACGCTGCCAAGGCGTCGATCATCGCGCGGCCGTCGTCGGTTGCCGCTAAATCGCAACCGTAAATCAAGAGGTCCGCGCCTTCAGCCAAGCTGCCGCCCCAGTTGGCGATCTGCCCGGCATAGCCATCCATCGAATCGATTCCAAGCCAAGTGCTCCCCAGCTTGATTTGCCCCTCTTCACCGTGCGAGACGATGTGGATTCCTGCGACTTCCGTTTGCGTCTTCAAGACTTCGCTAATCTGGTCGACACCATCGCGTTCGGCGTCCAAGACAAAGACGGAGAACCGAGCGTTCTCGTCGCCCAAATCGGATAGTAGCGCATCGAGATCGGTCACCGACGAATCGATGAAAACAATCGTTTGCGAAGCGGCCGCTCCGGCTTCGTTGGTTCCGTCGGTCGAATCGATTCCAGGATCGGAGTCCAAGACCTGCGCGACCTGGGACGTTTGCAGTCCCCCGTCGTCACCATCGACAAGTTCGGCAACCGCAGCCAACGGTGTGGCGCTGAACAGCAATCGGTCCTCCAACGCATCCAACGAAGGTGCTTGATGGTCGATGCGCACCGGATGCGTCAGCGCGCCGCCCACCCGCGTCGCCCCTTCATCCAGGAGTAGCCAAGCCCGATCCAATAGCGTACCGAATCCAAATTTCATGCTGGGTCTCGTGTCCCGTCGCCAGTTCGTAGTGTCCACCGTGGCGGACGGCCGAAACCCAACGAGTATCGACCGACCATAGAAACCCTACGTCAGTCGATCACCATGCGCGGGGAAAGCGGACTCCCGAGCCGCAACGATCGAGCGCAAATATCGGGATTGGGGCGATCGCGCCGTTTATTCCAGACGTCGCCCCAACGCAGACACGTCAAAAATCGATGACTTGCAAATCTTGCGCGGTATCGATGGTATCCACCCATGCTTTGGCATCGGCGATTCCCACGGGATCGTCGTCGGTTTCCAGCGGATTCAGATGCACGAGCCAGTTTTGCGCTGCCCCGATGGCGGCGGCCGTTTTGCCAACGCGTGTGGTTGAACTGTGCCCGGTCTTGATCGCCCATTCATCTTGGGATGTGCGGAAATTGCATTCGTGCAATAACAAATCGACACCCCGTACAATCCGAACGTAGTCGGCTGTGGGATCCGCAGTCGTATCGGTCACGTACGCCATGCTGTGATCGTTCCAATCGATTCGATAACCGATCGATCCGCCGGGGTGTTCCAGAGAGAACGGAGTCACCGTTGCATCGCCCTTCAATGAAAACGATTGCCCCGGTAGCACCGGCATCCACTCCACTTCCAATCCGACAGGAAAGATCGACTCGCTAAACAGGTGCGTTTGAATCGCCGACAGCTTCTCCGGATCGCCCCAGACCCGCACCGTGGCAACCGGCCGTTGGTACAACACACTCAGTAGAAACGTCAGACCACAGATATGATCCAGATGAGAATGCGTCAGCAGGATGTCTAAATGATCCGTTTCGATCCGCGGTGGCAACCGGAACATCCCCGATCCCGCATCGAGAACGATTCCCGATTCAGGCAAGAGATAACAAGACGTCTGACGCGTTTCGCTGGGGTGATATCCAGCGGTTCCCAAGCAATGCAGTTTCATATCCGCAGGATACACGAAATCTTTCCCACGTGTCGTCTGGGGATTCACAGGAGCCAAAATCGTGGCAGCTTCTTGTCGGACCGGGCGTGTTGGCTCGCTTACCGCGCGCTCCGTATCGCTCACGACAACTCGATCGCGTCCCCAACGCAAACCACACAGCGCATGCACCAAGTTAGAACGCTTGTTCACCATCCACTTCACTCAAATCCAACCGGTCCCGTCTCTGTTTGGATCAACCGTGCGGCGGAACATCGAACTTCCGGGGCGTCCCATGGCATCCGTGCAATTTGGGTCGGTTGGTAAAACGCTTGAACGTCATGCTTGTCGGTGTCAGACTATCGATCCTCAATGGTTCGAACCCGAACTCCCGCCTGCCCCCACCTCGCCACCGATGGAAGCATCGATGAAACGGAAGCCCTACCTGAATGCATGGAATGCCACTTATCGATTCATCGGAACGGCGCTCTGGGTCGGCAATCTATTGCTGGCAACCTTGGGGGAATTGAATGCCAAGGAACCGGAAGTGGCGGCGGTCCCCGCTCAAATCGACGCCAGTTTCGCGCATCTGGCAGACCGCTCCAAACCCTCGATGCGATGGAAAGCTGAAACGCCAGCGCAACACCAACAATGGCAGCAGAACTTGCATCCGGTAGTTGTCGATCTCTTGGGGAAGATGCCCGACCGTGTTCCTTTGGAAGTGAAGTGGAGCGAGGAGAAGTCGTTCGACACCTACACACGGCACAAGATCTATGTTCGAACCGAAGCGGCCTATTGGGCGCCGGTATACTACTTTGTTCCTCATCACCGCGCCGCACCATTGCCTGCGATCGTCTGTTTGCACGGGCACAGTGGAATCGTTCCCTATATTGGCGAAGCGAAAAACGCTCATGAAGAAGCAAAGATTCGCGACAGTCAACTGGACTATGCCGTCTACCTGGCGAAGCACGGATATGTGACCGCCGCGATCAATGTCCGCGGCTGGAACGAAACCGCCGGCAATCAGGACTCGGGAGTCAAGAACCTCCGTCGCAGTTGCACGCAAGTCACGATGGATTCCTTTTTGTTAGGAATGACCCCGCAAGGCTTGCGATGCTGGGACGCGATGCGAGTGATCGATTTCCTTCAGAGCCGCCAGGAAGAAGTCGACCCGGACAAGATCGGAGTCGCCGGTCTTTCGGGCGGAGGGACGCTTTCGATGTATCTGCCCGTTTTGGACGACCGCGTCAAGTTGGCGATGATCGCGGGAGCATTCTCGACGTATCGATCGTCGATTTTTCCGATCCGCCACTGCATCTGCAATTGCCTGCCACGGATCATGCAGTATGCGGAGATGGATGACGTCGTCGCACTCTACGCGCCGCGCCCCGTTCTATTGATCAATGGCGTCGAAGATCCCATCTTCCCGATTGCCGGTGCGCGTGAGGGGCTGGAAACCTTGCAACAGGTTTACAAGCTCTTGGGCAAACCGGACAACATCCAGGCAGACTTCTTCGACGGCGGTCACGCTTGGTCGAACAACAAAACGCTTGAGTTTCTTGCCCAACACTTCGGCTTGCCCACCACGCCTCCATCGCAATAGATCGCGTTCAGCAAGACGGACTGCTTTGCGACGCAATGCGGGGACCGAACCTACGGCTGCGTCGGTTCCATGGTGTTTCTTTTCAACAGTTTGGTGTCAACTAACCAATCGCACAGTCGTTCGGGCCAATCGCCGGCGGCCGTGGTGGTGCCGGGGCGAAAGCCAAATCCGTGGCCGGCGTTGCTGTAAACATGCATTTCGCAAGGGACGCCCGCTGCCTTGTATTGCAGGTAGACGCCGACCATTCCGATGGCGATGTCTTCGCGGTCGTGATATCCAAACGCGATGAAGGCGGGGGGCATGCCCGGTTCGACGGTAAACGTTGCCGATTTGCCGGGGTAGATGAGGCCTTGGAAATCGGGCCGGCTGCTCTGGCGTTCGATCGGATCGTCACTTTTCGGATCTCCCATCTCCGGATGCATCGCGGCGTAGGCCGCCAATTCGCCGCCAGCGGAGAAGCCAACGATGCCGATGCGGTTGGGATCAATCTGCCACTGCGTTGCATTGGCTCGTACCATGCGGATCGCGCGGCGGGTGTCATCCATCGCGTGCCCTTCCAAGGTGTAATCGGACTCGGGCTCGCGGCACAGCCGATAACGCATCACAAACGCCGCGATGCCATGCTCGGCAAACCATTTCGCTAACGCGTCCCCTTCGTGCCCCAGGCAGAGCTTCGTGTGGCCGCCCCCCGGCGCGATCAAGATCGCGGTTCCGGTGGCCGTCTCTGGCGTAGGTAGGTACGGTGTGATCGACGGATGATGGACATTGCTGACGTTGGTCCCTTCCACCGTCTCCGGTTCGTTCATCCGATGAACCGAACCCGGTGCCCCGTCGACCCAAAGTGGAATTCTAACGGGCGTTTCCGCAGCGGACGCTTGAACGAAAGAGAGTCCTGAGAGAGCCAAAACCACACAAAACGAAAGCCATCGTGTCATAACGCCGCCTGAATTTTAATGCATCGAAGGAAAGGTGGGGGATTGTTTGCCCGCCATTGTAGTCACTGCACGCCTACTCCTGGCGATTCCGCATGTGGTCGGCGGTTCGATAGAAGGAATGTCTTAATTGCGCGGCCAGATGGATGTCTTCGACCAATTCGTCGATTGCTTGGTTCATGCACAACATCCACTGATCCCGTTCCGCCTGACCGATCGAAAAGGGCATGTGCCGGGCGCGAAGCATCGGGTGGCCGTATTCTTCGATGTACAGCGAAGGCCCGCCAAAGAAGCCCGACAGGAACTTGAACAACTTGTCCCGCGATTCGCTCATATCCTCGGCATGCATCTTGCGAATCGTTTCGGCGGCGGGCAATTCGGTCATCAAGTCGTAGAACCGATCGACCAATCGCCGCACCCCGTCGGCGCCTCCGAGTTGACTGTAGGTGGTTGCGGCGGCCATGCGGTGGGATCCTGTGCGAGCGGCAAATGAGCTTTGAAGGAGGGCAACGATTCAAAGCTCATTTTTTAAGCGGGCCGTCGGACCATTGGCAACCGCCCGAGACCAAATTCGTCCGTTCTCGAGCTTGGGAAACGCACCAACGGGCCAATCCCGATTTTCGATGAACGCAGCTTTCCCGTGCCGCGCAGCAGCGTTGGGCGGCGTCCGTGGTGAAGCATCCCCCGTTCCGCGGCCTACAGTTTTTCCGCCGCGGGAAAATCGAGCGTCGTATCGTTGACGTGGTTAAACAGGTTGGAGAAGGTCGCCAATCCGATATAACCGACCGCCTCGGCAATCTGCCCGTCGGTGTACCCTGCCGACTGAACCGCTTGCAGTTCTGCGTCGCTTACCAAACCTCGACTGGCGATCACGCGGCGGATGAAAGTTAGCAGCGCTTCGTGCTTCTTGTCGCCCGATTGGAACTGCCGCGCGGCAAGGATCTCGTCGTTCGCGACACCAACCTTTTTTGCCAACATCGAATGCGCGGAGACGCAATATTGGCAACCGTTTTGTTCGCTGACCGCCAGGTAGATGATCTCACGCTCCGCAGGCGCTAGCTCCCCTTGGGCCAACGCGTCGGACATCGAAAGATAGGCGTTTAACGCCGCTGGGCTGTTGCCCATCCCTTGAAAAATGTTGACGACCTTTCCCATTTTGGCGGTCAGGTCGTCGTAAATTCCCTTCAATGGTCCTTCAGCTTGGTCGGGAGTGATGGTTTGAAGGCGTGGCATGGGGGATTCCTTGGTTGGGGTTGTTCGATCCGACGCGACCGAGCGCGCCGCTAGGGTTTGCACCCAATTGACGCAGCACGGCGGCGATCCTTACAAAGAAATTTCCCCCTCCTACCAACGTTGGAGGTGTCGCGGACCGGGGCTCACGCCATGGACCGCTGGCGGTGAGGCACGGATTACTGCTTCGAAGCCAGATCGTTGCGGATGAACTTCAGCATCAAAGGGTGCGCCGGTTCGGCCATGCCACCGTGATTGTAGCCATCGAGTTCGAACAGTTCCGTCCGCGCATGCCCCGCGACTTTCATCATCCGCCATAGGTAAGCGTTCTCTTCATAGCGGCCCAGTATTTCCAACTCGCGATCCCCGGTGATCAGCAGTAAAGGGGGCGCATCACTACGCACGTGGTACAGCGGCGCCATGTCATCAACGACCGGCTGCTTCCCACCGATCCCACGTTCGGCGCGGATCGTGAAGTGTGTGATCGTGTGACCGCTGAACGGGATCAAACCCGCGATATCGTCGGCTTCGATTTTGTGTGCGGCCAACCAGCGGCGGTCGAGTCCGACCATGCTTGCCAGATAGCCGCCGGCCGAATGCCCGCTCACATAGATTTTCTCCGGCGATCCGCCGTAGTCGGCAATGTTTTGGAAAGTCCAGGCAACCGCTGCGGCGGCGTCTTCGATATAGGCGGGCGACTTCACCGCAGGCCCCAAGCGATAATTCACCGCTACCACGGCGATCCCTTGATTCTTCAAGCCCTTGGGAATCGATTTGTTCCCGGCCGTCAGCCCACCGCCGTGGAACCAGACGACGGTTGCGAAATCCGTTTTGTTGTCGGGGTAATAAATGTCCAACTTGCACCGTTCGCGCATCGCGTCGGTCAAATCGTCGCCACTGCGATAAGCAACATCCTCATCGGTCTTGTAGGTCGTCGCTGCGGGGGCGGCATCTTGCGCCGCGGCATGCAGCAGCGTGGTGAACGCAAACGCCGCAACAAATAGGAAACGGAGTTTCAAAACGGAGGGGTTAGGCATGGTGATCGACAGGGTGGGAGGAAAGGCGAACCGCCTCGCGAGGGACGCGAGGCCGATTTTCAAGAGGAAGACTTTTTGTCCGCGTCAGCCGCTTGCTTGGCGTGGAATTCTTGTTGCTTCTTGATGAAGAATTCCAACTGGCGACGAATCGGAGGCGAATGCGGTTCCAGTGCAACCGCTTCACGCTGCGTGCGGACAGCCGCATCGTAATCGCCCAAGGCGTAATAACAATGCGACAGCGTATCGGTCAGCGAAGCCAACTTAGGCGTCAACTCCAGCGAACGGCGACTGTAGGCCAGCGCCCGCTTGAGGTCGCCGTTTGTGTTTGCCGCCAGCCACGCATACTGATTGCAGTAATGGGAGATGATCCGGTTACGTTGCATTTGATTGACGCCCAAGGCCTGGCGTTCTTCATCGCGAATCATCCGTTCGAATTCGGTCAACGCCGTCCGCATTGCCCGCTGGGTGTCTCGTTTCCATTGTTCATCGCCATCGAAGCGGTACATGGCGATCAAGATGTCGCCGTCCAGCGGATCGGCGGCGATGGCCGACTTCAACGCGGCAGCCGCTTCGTCGGGTTGTTCTGCTTGCAGGTGTCCAAGTGCCGCGTTGTAATGCATCCGAGCTTCAAAGTCGTCGAACGCATAGATCAATTCGCGTTCGACGATGCGGCGGAAATCACGATCGATCTTCATTCGATCGACCGTCGGTTTCAGCATCTCCGCCGCTTCGCGATGCTCCTCAAACTCGCTCAGAATCATCGCCAACTTCCATCGCGCATCGGCCGCGCTGGACGTATCGATCGGACTGCGGTCGATCACATAACGGTATTCGCGTTGGGCCCATGCGAATCGTCCGCGACCGACCAACTCCATCGCCACCAGCATATGGCGTTGGGTCGCTTGCTGCCGCGCATCGGCGGTCATGGGGCTGCTGCCATCTTCGTTCAACGGTGCCAACGGCGCAAGCTCCAGTGCTTGGGCGACCCATTGTTCGCCCTGCTTCGGCTCCCCCGTTTCGGTCAGCGCTTCGGCAACCGCGTACGACAACCACGCATCGTTTTTAAAGTCGCTTGGATCGCGATGCAGCAGCTTTAAGACGATCGTCCACATCTGGTGATCCAACGCCCATTCCACCGCATTGCGTAGCGGCTGCTTGCGGGATTCGACAAGTTCAAGACTCTCGACCGCCAGATCCAAGGATTCCGATTTCAGCCCGTGTTCGAGGGCGCGGACAGCACTGATCCGGTACAGTTCCAAAACGGCAAGGTCATCGCTTGATCGCGTCGTGTGTCCGGCGACGCGTTGCCGTTCGGCAGCAATGAACGCGCGCCATCCGGCGACGTCGTATTCGTCGTGCGCCAAATCGTCGGCATACAACGTCAACCACTTGGCCGCTTCTCGAGCGTTTGCTCCCAACGCCTCAGCGATCACGGCACTATTGCGACGGCGAACTTCGATCGAATCGGCCGTCGGTTGCTGCATGATCAAGAGTGCCGCCGATCGACTCAGCCGCAGCTTGGTTTCAAACCGAACCAACCGACAGAGCGCCGCCAGCCCTTCGCGTTGCGGCAGCGCCGCCAAACGATCCATTCGACTCTTGCGTTCGACTTCCGATTGCGATCCATACTCCGACAGGATCTGCCGCACGTCGGTCGAATCGTCTTCGGTCGACCAACTGACCTGCAAACTCTCGACCAGGTACCGCGCTGCCATCGCGATCTCACTGTCGTCGTTCAATTGAGCTGCGTGCAGCGCGTCGAACGCCAACAGTCCCATGCGTTGTAATTCGCCCCGAGCGCGGATCCGTTTGGCGTAACTGGGATCGCCCAACTGCGTGATCAGACGATCGACTTGTTCTCGCAGCTGAAGATCACCGACCGGTTGGACCGGATCGTCGGCCGCCTGCAATGGTATCGCGGTCAGCACCAGAAGCAACATCGCCGCACGGAAAATCGAGGGCTTCGGGGCCGAAGCCGCAGCGGGAATGATTGGCGTTGGCATAGATTAAAACCATCTTTCGACGCATCGTGAGCGAAACACACAGTCTACAGTCTAACCGGATTGCCGGCGGAATAGCAAAACGGTCAGATCGTCCGGTTTGCTGGGCCGACCTTCCCCAGGGCTGCCCATCCGTTGGACGGCAAGACTTGTCAATTCGTTAACACTCTCTTCGATCTTCCCGCTGCGAATTCGATCGATCGCTTCCTGGATCGTGACGTTATCGGTTAAGCCATCGCTGGCCAACAGCACCGTGTCGCGCGCCGCCAACCGGATCGCCGATCCAATTTCAATACGCATCGAAGCCGAACCCACAGCATTCAGGATCACGTGCCGTTCGGCATGCTCCATCGCTTCTTTGGAATTCAAAAAACCGGCGGCCAGTCCAAATCCAACCGGCGAATGCGAAGTCGTTTCCAGTTTGATCTTGCCTCGCGAACCGACAACCAAGACCACCGAATCCCCCGCATGATACGGGCGGACTTCGTCTTTGGTGATTTCGACCACGGCCAGCGTCGTTCCCGATCCAATGCCCATTGCCTGGACCGCTTCGTTAGCGCGTTCGAAACCGTTGATGATTCCAATCCGAAGCATGAACTGTTGACGCAGCGCCTCGTTGATCGCAAGCACCATTTCGCGAACCGCCATCAACGATGCGACCTCCCCCGCCGAATGCCCGCCCATCCCATCGGCAACAATCAGCACGCAGGTGTCGCCGTCACAAGGAACAATCGCCGCGACATCTTCGTTGGGCGTTTCCTTGTTGGGGCTTCGCGACGTGAAAACGGCCGCTTCCCCACCGGCCGCTAGATGAACAGCGGCGCGGTTCATCCGCCGATCACGGTAGATTATCGAAGGGCCTGGGCCGCAGGGATTGAGCACCAACTGAACTTCCTTATCCAATTTAGTTTCTTTAGATGTCCGTGGCACACCAAGGGCAACAGCTCCAGAATTCACGCGTCACGCCCCAATCACACGATTGACATTTGTCCTTCGATCGAGGCAATTTCCACGATCGCTGCACCGCACTCTGGCACCAGGGACAATATCGCATGAATGGCATCAGACTGCCGCCACAGGCTTCGTTTTCGCAGGTCGTCGTGTAGCGTTTGTCGGTAAACGAACGGGTCGAACCCAATTCGAATTCAGCGCCATCGCACCACGGACAGAAGGACCAATCCAGCTTCATGCCGCCGTCGCAGCGTGGACAAACCTGCGGGAAACGGGTCTCTCGCACCTGTTGGTCGCGATCCGAACTGCACCACGGACACGCGATCATCGACTCGGCGACCGGCCCGTTGCACTTCTTGCAGAATCCGTTGACATCGACTGCCTTGCCGTAGCTGCGCAGGAACTGCTGGTACCGCAGCGTCCGCCAATCGCGTCCTGTCTTCTTCTTTTTTCCAGCGTTTGCCGTCGCTTCGTTGTTCAGGATCGCACGCGGTTTCAAACGCCGAAAGGCAGACAACATCTGCGTCGCGTTGCGGTAGCGTCGCTGTGGTTCCATCTGCAATGAACGCCGCAACATCTCCACAAACTCAGGACTCACCCGTTCGCAAAGCGCCCGATAATTCGGGGGCGGCCAGGTGAAAGGCCATTCGGGCAGCTTGCCGCTGAAGACGCGATACAGCACCAACCCCAGCGAAAAGACGTCGCTGCGGAACGAAGGACGCCCCATCGCTTGTTCGGGAGCGATGTAGCCAACGGTTCCTGAACCAGACGCACGGAGCGTCCGCATGGCAATCTTCGCGATCCCGAAATCGGTAAGCCGCAGGTCCCCCTCGGGAAACAAGACCATGTTCTCGGGCTTCAGATCGCAATGAATGATCCGCCGCTCGTGGGCATACGAAACCGCTTCGAGCATCTGTTCGGTATAGCTGATCCCTTGGGCAATCGACATCCGTTTGGTGATGCGGTCCCCCAAAGTCTGTTCGGCCAGCGGAAACGCGAGCACAAAATGCCCTTCGATAAACTCCGCGTTCTTGAGCGTGAGAATGTTAGGATGATCCAACGACGCCATCATCCGCACTTCTTTCAGACATTCTTCCAGCACATCGGAACTGAGCGTCTGCGAATAAGGGATCTTCAGCGCAACGCGGACCCCCTCGATCGTGTCTAGCGCACGGTAAACACCTGCGAAGCCCCCTTCACCGAGCTTCTTCTCAATCTGATATTTTCCAAGTTTCTGTCGTGACTTGATCATCCAGGTGCAGCAATCAAAGATCCAGGTCGCCGTCGGGCGATTCGATACCACGCGAACTCAACATAATGATACTTCACGCCTAGCATATCGAATCGCCAGCTTGGGGAAACCATGCGCGATTCTTTCCGATCACGGCTTTTTGATTTTCTGCGCAGCCTGCCCAACCGACCTGGCCCACCGCGCGGCAGCAATGCCCGGCGGCTCGATGGCTGATCCGGCACCGATTGCCTGCCGGAAATGAACGCCGGCATCGAGCTTCGATGCTCGCCGGACTGACGCCCGCGATGCGTAACCGAATCGGCGGTAAAACAGTCGCCGAACAGGGCAATTCCTGTCTATCGGTTGCCAAACAGCTTTTGCAAGCCGCGGGAGAGTTCCTTTTGCAGGGCGTTCTTGGCAGTCTCCTCCAACGCCTTGGTTCCCAACCGCGTCAGCGATTCTTGAACACCTCGCGAATCGAGGCTCGGACGGTTGAACGTACCATCGATCGGGATCTGGAATGTCTGGCCGATCATTCCTGCTTTTTTCATGTCGGTGCCGGCCCAAGCCTCTTCGATCGGGATCTGTGCGTTCAGCTCCAGCCGTCCGTCCAGCGAAGCGCTGCCGCTGGAAACCACCTGCACGTCATCCAGTTGCATCATCAATCGCTGATGCGTGACGACGCCGTTCTCCATCACAAAATCGACCGATTGGGCGGGCAATTCAATCCAACGGTTGCCCGCCGTCAGCGGTTTGCTGCCTCCCAGCGACGCGAATTGGCCGATCACACCGACCACGCTGTTCGCGATCGGGCCTGGGCCCACTTGCGCGTGGTCGATCCCCAAGCGGCCGCTGATTTTGTTTTGCGCCGGGGCCAGCGGATAGATCATCGCGTGATCGATCTCCAACTTAAACGTGCCGTTGACATCCGTCGCGTCGGCCAACAATGGCGCTACGTACTTCAACCACGTTCGCGTCATCTCTGTTTCCAGTTCCAACCCTTCGGCAATCAGGCCGGGCGTGGCTTGGATCCACATCGGATCGTCCACGTAGCTGGCTTTGCCCGCCAAGTTCAGTCGGCCCTTGGGCAATTGAATCGTCGTTGGGGCAATTTCGATCTGCCCCGCCGCAGTTTTTAAAGGAATCGAAGCCGCGCCGATCTCCACTCCCGCGATCGTTGCGGTCTCCCAAGCCAGTGTCCCCGAAGCGACCACGTCGACGGGATCGTCGCCGTGCATCCGCACCTGCAAATCGATCGGACCCTCGCTGGAACCGGACATCTGGATCGGCTGGCCGATCAGTTCTTCCAACCGCCGCGCGATCTCGTCGCTGCGAATCCGTGCCGGTCCCGAAACCGAGATCTGCGTGTCGGTAGCGTCCGACCGGTACTTGGCGGCCAACGTGGCATCGAGCCACTGTGTGGTGACCTTCAAATCCTCCGCGTCCACGTCGCCGCTGGATTCGATGTATTGAACCGTACCGATCAGTTTCATGTTCGGTTCACGCCACAGCGATTCGGTCGTGGTCTGCACCGGGATCGGTTGGGCTCCGTTGGCGAAGTTCACCTGCCCGGCAACGCCCACGTTTTGCAACAGCTCCAAATTCTCGCCGTCGGCCTCGACGTTCGCCTTCCAGATTCCGTCGATTCCTCGCAGCGTAGCCCGCCCTTCGACCGACCCTTTGTACTGGTAATCGCTGGATTCCACCGCCGGTTGCGGAACGAAGTTTGTAAGCTGAATCGGTTGGAATTGTGCGGCGATCGCGTCGGTCGATTGACGCAGTCGTTCGATGTCGGCACGCCAGGCGATTTCGAGATCGCTTTGACCGGAGGCGCGATAGTCGCCTTGGGCGCTCAGGGCCGCCGCATTCCCGATCGCCGTGAACGATCGAATCGCAATTTCATCCATCGCCATTGGAAGCTTGCCATCGAAGTTCAATTGCAGCGTCGATTGGCTGTAACGCGCGCCGGACCAAACCACCGCTGGTTGTTCCAGTACCATCGTCGCGGCGCGCAACACACCGTCGGTCATGGCAATGTCCGCATTTAACGTCGCTTGGAATTCCCCTTCAGCCGCTCCCATCTCCGCGGGCAGCCAAGGCCGCAGCAGGCTCACGACCGCTCCCACCCGGCCGTTGCCAACCGCTTTGATCGGCAACAGGGTTTGCGAGGTCGGTTGGTCGATCGGCCGTTCCAGTTCAAGGTCCCACATTTGTGAAGCGTTGCGCAGCGTGATCGCCGCTTCATTCAATCGGGACAAATGATCGCCGCCCCAAATTCCGATCGCGCCGACTTTCAGATCAACCGCTGGTTCGCGAATCGTTTCGCCTCCCGACAAACCGATCGCCAACTTCGCAGCGGTCGCCTGACCGTCCAGTCGCCATAAGCCATCCGGCTGCGCAGTCCAGCGAATGTTGCCCGACGTGCTTCCCCCCAACTCCGTTTCCGACATATCGACAAGCGGCGACAACATCGTCGCCAAACGGCCCAGGTCGACGTTGAATTCCGCTTGCCCGTTACGAAGGTCGCCGCTGCCGGTCGCGTTGGCGAACATGCTGCGAATCTGCAGCCGTTCGGCCATGATCCAGGCTCCCGAGGGGCGCGCGGCCAATTGGATCGTCATCGGTTCGATCTGCAGCGGCCGACCAAACGAGGTCGCCCGAATCGGATCCGACTCCAAATCGATGTTCGTCAAAAATCCCGACGCATCTTGGATGCCGCTGAGACTGCCACGCAGGATCGCCGATTCGATCGACGCGTTTTCGCGCAGCGGCAAAAGCCCAGGTGCCGCTTTGGTCAGTCGTGCCAAATCGACCTCCAGCCCCGCCGTGCCCGAAAGGGCTTCCAGCCAAGCAAACGGATTTTCCGCGAGATCGCCGGCAACGTTTTCCGCAGCGATGCGGAAGGTGCCGTTCAGATCGGCAACGCCCACGTCGCTGCTGACTCTTAGCCCCATCCCTTGCAGGTGGGTTTCGGTATAAAGGAAGGAACCTTCCACGCGCGCCGCCTGGATCGCCCACAACTGTTCCGACAACCGCGGATCGCCGACTTGAACATCGCGCAGATTCAAGCTGCGGAAATCGCCACGCAACGCTCCGCTGGCGTCGATCGTTAGCCGCACATCGCCGTCGGCAAGCCCCGCGACATACTGCGGTGCAAGCCCATCGTCCGTTGGAAACCGCATCGCCAGCAGTTTGGCGATCGACAGCGGCAGCGCCGCCAAAGACGCGTCGAGTTGTAAGGCTCCGGCACCGCCTTGCGCGGGCGCAGCCAGACGCAGTTCCAGCTTGCCCGTCTGAGATCGTGGGTCGATCAGTGTTAGCGAAACATTGCCCTGCGGTAGGTCGCCGACCAAGGTGAGGTCAGCCGCGATTCCGGCCAGCTTCCACTGTTCGCCGGTCGGCGCACTGGTCAGCATCGCTTCGGCATCGCGGACGACGATCTTGATCGACATCGCATCGCCCGAATCGGCCGAGGCGTCGGACGTTGCCGACGGTTCTGAATCGTCCGCGGCATTCAGCGCGGCGAGATCGGATTCCAAGCTGCTGGTTCCCGAATCGACAGCCACTTCGCTACGCAGCCCCGTCGCCTGGACGGTTCCGAAGTCGTTGCGTCCGGAGATCAGATCGATCAGTGTGATTTCGGTTTCGATTCGAGACGCGGTCAACCGCGTCTGTCCGCTGGGGCCCGTCAATTCCAAATCGTCCAACCGCAGCGGCGTCAACCAACCCAAGCGAATTCCGTAGGCCTTTGCCTGCCAGCCATATTTTGCCGCGTTGCTGCCCAACAGCGAATCGGCGATGGGCGAATTGCACACGATCGAGGGGCCGACCGCGATCGCTAAGACGATCGTCAACGCGAAGAGCCCCAACGCAATCCGATTGCGAGTCCGCCGTCGCTGACGCATCTGATCGGTCCGCCGACGGGATGTCTCGATTGCTTCGTCCATGTCCTTATCGATGCGTCCCACAACGAGCCTCCTGCTCCATCGGAAATCCGCCCCGCTCACCCCACACCTCGCCGATCGACCCTGTCTGCCCAGGCCGTGCGGTTGGTGTTTGCGCAGCAGCTACCTATCATTACGAATAGACCGGCGATTCTAAACAGAATCCGCGGTTCAGCCCAACAGCATTCTTGGAGTTGATATCATTGGCCGATTTCCTGCAAATTACAACAACCACACCGACGGAGAGCGAAGCCCAGCAGATCGCCGCGGAATTGATCCAGCAACGCTTCGCCGCGTGCGTGCAGATTGAAGGCCCGATCGCCAGTCATTATCGATGGGAAGGAGCGGTCCACTGCGATTCTGAATTTCGTTTGAGCATCAAAACCGTTGCGGCGAGGTATCCCGAGGTGGAGCGTTTGATCCAGTCACTGCATTCGTATCAGCAGCCGCAAATCATCGCGTTGCCGATCGTTGCCGGGACGGCAGGTTACTTGGACTGGTTGACCGAACAGACACGCCCGATTTGCTAGCGGCTGCGATTCGTTAGGGTTGGAGCCAGCGGCGGCTGTGTTAAACTTTGTTGGGGCATCCAAACCGTTCTTCGCGACGGTTCATCATCAGGATTGCGGGCACCCAGCTCGCGGATAAATGGATTTGCAACAGTACGGCGAACGATTTGAAGGCTTCGGGCCCAATCCGCTGGACCCATTGGGGCCGCGGCCGACGCAGCGGATCGATGCGTCCTCGCCCCCCGAACTGCGAACTTTGGTTCGCCAACGATTCCCTAAGGCCCCCGGCATCTACGGAATGCTGGATCGCCGCGGTCAATTGATCTACGTCGGAAAATCGAAGCGATTGCGTACGCGGCTGTTGTCCTACTTCAGCCCCCGCAATGCCGAAGAAAAGGCGGGCCGGATCATCCAAGCGTCCCAGACGATCCTGTGGGAGACGCAGCCCAGCGAATTTGCGGCACTGCTGCGTGAACAACAACTGATTCGCCGCTGGACACCGCGTTGGAACGTTCAAGAAATTCCGAAACGCCAACGCCCCGTCTATTTATGTTTGGGAGGCGTGCCAGCACCCTATTTCTTCATCGACAGGATGCCGCCGGCGGACGTCGTCGCCAGCGAAGGGCCGTTTATGGGAGCCGGCAAGATGCAGCGGGCGGTCGATGCGCTGAACAACTTTTTTCGACTGCGCGATTGCAGCAGCAAACAAGAACTCTATTTCGCTGACCAGTTGCAACTATTCGACCTGCAACAGCGTCCCGGGTGTCTGCGGTATGAGATCGGCCGCTGCAGTGGTCCCTGCGTTGGGCAATGCACGCGCCGTCAATACGATCAACAGGTGGCCGAGGCGGAGAGTTTTCTCGATGGCTTCCATGCAGGGCCACTGGAAGCGATTCGCGAGACGATCCAACGGGCGGCGGAAATGCGACAGTACGAACTGGCGGGGCGGATGAGTCGCGATCTGGTCGCGTTGGAGTTTCTGCATCGGAAACTAATGTTCTTGGCCGCGGCGCGGCGCAAATTTACATTTGTGTATGCCGTTGCTGGTCACGCCCCCCAGGATACCGCCGCCGAACCGCAACGCGGTGTCTGGTATCTGATTCGGCAAGGCGAGGTTTGCGAATCGATCGTCGCGCCGCGCTGCCCTGAAGAATTTCAGCGGGCACGTCCACGTGTCGCCCATTGGAAACGCGTCCTGGCCGATCCTGAAAACCATCGCTCGGCGAGCGCTTTCCCATTCACTTTGTCACTGGTCGCCAATTGGTTGCGAAAACAACCTCAGGAACTCGAAAGCACCTTCCATCCGTCGGAAGCTGGCCGCCGCTACCGCGATTTGGCGCGGTTGTGACCGCTCGCCGTTTCGCTTGGAACGCAACGGGGCCCCTCCAGCTTGGTTTCGCTAGAAGGTGGTCTCGCATTCGATTGGCGAATCGAAGGCGACGGGAAACGCCCTCAGCGATCGCGCCGGCGGATAAGCTGCCACGGTAAGCAACACCGGCTTGGAGTACGTGCCGCCATCGCCACCGCTGCACGCGACAAGATCGGCACAAACCAACGTCGACGCGAAGGCTTTTTGATTGGCCTGGATAATGTCGGGCGAGTCAACCAGAAGTGTGTGCAAGAGTTGATCGACGCGCCCGGTTACCTCGGGTTTCGTTGTATCCGCACGTGCTTCGGATGTCCGTGCGCGTTTCACCGTGAGAAGAGATGGGATCGATGAAGAAGAGCCTGATCGCAACGTCGTCGCAGCATGAATTTGCAAACGCGGAGCTGCCGAGCCGCCGCCACGATAGTTCTCAGCACTGTGAGCGTTTGCTCGACGAAGCGGAATCGCTGGTCCAACAGGCGATCGACGACGCCCAGACCGATGCGCCGGAGCTGTCGGTGGTGATCCCAGTCTTCAACGAACGCGAGACGCTGCCGCAAGTGATCGCCGCGGTCCAAGCCCTGCCGATCACGAAAGAAATCATCGTCGTCGACGACGGTAGCAGCGACGGAACCGCCGATTGGCTGGCTAGCCAACGCGGGAAGTCGGGGCTGACGATCGTCCTGCGGCGTCGCAATCGCGGCAAGGGATCGGCCCTGCGGATGGGCTTTCGCCACTGCCGCGGCGAGATCATCGCGATCCAAGATGCCGACCTCGAATACGATCCCCGCGATCTGATGAAAGTCATCCGGCCGATCCAGGATGGACTCTCCGATATCGCCTACGGTTCCCGCTATCTGGGCAACCACGTGCAGGACCCTTCGTTCTTGCATCGCTTGGGGAATCGCGTGCTGACCGGTTTAAGTAACGTCACGACCGGTCTACGGTTGACCGACATGGAGACCTGTTACAAAGCGTTCCGCCGGGACTTGATCCAAGGGCTGACGCTGCGACAGTGCCGATTTGGATTTGAACCCGAAGTGACGGCCAAGTTGGCTCGCAGCGGCCAAAGGTTCATGGAAGTCCCGATCGAATACCAGAGTCGCGGCTACGACGAGGGGAAGAAGATCGGTTGGCGCGATGGTGTCAACGCGATCTACTGCATGTTACGGTACAGCCGCTGGGATTGAGCCGCCAGTTGGTCCAGGCGGTGCGGATCGAAACGCGGGGCTGAACTTCGAACGTGTTGGAACTCCATCGATGTGGCTTCGCAAACGACTCGCCGACCGCTTTATCCTTCGTCCCTCGCGGCGCGTGGTCGACGATCCGCAACCCGCGACGCGGATGATCGTCGACGGACCGCAAGGCGACATCGAATGCTTCGCGGCGCGGAAGCCAGCTGGCACACAAGCCGCAGCGCCGTTGGACGTTGATCAATCGCCGGCCGATCTGCTGATCTTAAAGTTGCCTGGGACAGGCGGCCGCGCCGAGCGATCGACAGCTTTTCCCGCCCTGCTCTTCCAGCCGCGCGATGTCGAAGTTTGGACCTGGAATCCGCCGGGCTACGGACTCAGCCAAGGCTCCGCCTCGCTGCGACACATTCCCGCCGCAGTCCTTGCCGTTTGGGATCATCTGCAACAGCACCGCGTCGGTCCCAACACGAAGACATTGATCGTCGGCAACAGTCTCGGTTCGGTGACAGCTTTGTATTTGGCCAGCCAACGCGAGGCCGACGCGCTGATGATCCGCAACCCGCCGCCGCTCGTCGACATGGTCCGCGACGGCAACGCCTGGTGGAACGCTCATCGCGGCGGAACGTGGATCGCGGCATCGATCGAAGCGAAGATGGACGCCACGACAACCGCCAGCCACTGCCAGATGCCAGCTCTGTTTGTCCAATCGCAACTCGACGCCCTCGTCCCCGCTCGGCTTCAGCAATCGATCATCGACGCCTACGCCGGCCCGCACCGCCTGGTCGTCCTGCCCGAAGCCGAACACGATACCCCCTACCGCGCCGACGACCTCGACGCGATCCAATCGGGACTGCAATGGCTGCTGCCCAAGATGTTCGACCAACCGCTGGAGTAAAGGCTTCAGCCGAACGAGCTCAAGGCGCTGGAGTGGAGGCTTCAGCCGACTCAAGCGCCGCACCGTTCGCCCAAACGCTCGAGTCCAGCGTTTCGGTCGCCGCGGAGCGAGAAAATTTGCAGCGTGGTGCCGCCTCGCGGGAGAACGCCGCCGTCGCGTCGACCGAGCGGAAAGTCAAGCTTTTCCGGCACGATTGGTACAAACCGTGCTGGGCCGACTCAAGTTGTGAAAAAAGCTTGCCGATAGCCCCTAAGGCGACCTTGCGAGGATGAAAGTGATACAGTAAATTTCGGACACGAGAGGAACGCCGCCTCGGAAACCCAAGTCCCACGAAGGACCTGGGCGTCCCCGGAGCAGCAATCCGCTCCATATTCCCCTGTAGCTCAGTTGGTAGAGCAGGCGGCTGTTAACCGCCTTGTCAGAGGTTCGAGTCCTCTCGGGGGAGCTTTTTCAAGCCATAAAGGCTACGAGCTAGTATGAACTAAAAGCCCGACCTCGAGTGATCGAACGTCGGGCTTTTTTTCGTTTGCACCTTAGTCCTTCCGCTTTTTCTTGCGGTGTTTGGCCTCAGCCAGCAACCTTCCGCTGTCTGTTAGGAGGTTTTGTGGCATTGAGTGTAGTCCGGTAATTATCGCCATCCACCACTCGGCATCTGCTCCCAGGTCTGCGTGTTTTGTTGGCAAGGCTACGCCGGGGACATGCAAATGTCCAAATCAAAAAACGATTCGAACGCATGAGTATCGCCGTATTGGACACTCGCCTTGGACGTTGAGCGTTACAATCAGATACAGCAAAGCTGATATGGACAGGAGAAAAGGACAATGTTCTCGCGAGAATCAGAAATGTCTACAAGCGTCCTGCGATGGATGCGACGTAGCGGTTTGATCGTGAAAGAAGAATTTGTGTCTCCTTGGGGAATCTGTGATTTTGCCGGCATTCAGTTCAACTTGAAGCACGTGCAGCACAGGCTGGGACTTAGGCAGAAAAAGGCTGTGACGTCCATCACAAGGGCAGCGTTACTGCTGCAGGTCCCCGACGTTGAAGATCGCCGGTCTATCTCAGTGGATTGCCTTGCGAAGAAGTTTTCAACTGCGCTTACGCGTGAGTGTCTAGAGCGAGACATTGCTCGTCTTCAAGCCGACGGTTTTTTGGTGCGAACTAAGCGTGGCACGCTTCAGAAACGCAATGGTTGGATGCCGCTTCAGGATCGTATCGTGGCCGTGGAGGCTAAATTAGCCCGTGTCGAAGAGGCATTGCAGCAAGCTCGGGCAAACCTAGGGTTTGCCGCAGAGTCTTACGTGGCGCTTCCAATCCAGTTGGCACGACGGGTAGCTGCAGACCCTAGCCAGTGGGAAAAGTACTTTGATCTGGGGATTGGTTTGATTGGAGTAGCGTCGACTCGATGCGAACTTTTTATTGATGCGGACATCAATTCGCACTGCCACGATCCAGCAGTACGTCTTTATTGCGCTGAGAAATTTTGGAATGAAGCTGCACGCTCAGAGGCAACTTAACATTAGTGGCTCGGCAACGGACTCAGGGCGTCTTGCCGTGCCCTCGTCAGCAAATGGAGGCAATGACTTACCTAGCGCATACGCTGCTGACAAATCCTGAAACAGTGCCATTGAACGACCGGTCGATGGGACCGACGCGATGCCGTCGTACCAGTTTTTGTAGAAGCTGGCGACCTGTTCTTTTGCCCGCGTTGTGTCCTGGAACAGCGTTAGGTTTTTCTTGATGTCCGCGAATTCGGATCGTGCAGGATGCGAAGCAGATAATCTGGACATTGCGTTGTCGAGCCATTTTGATAGTTCAGGGGTGACTTTGACTCTTCGTCTAAGGGCTGGGATGGCAATCCTCGCGCTTGGCGGACGAACTTTCCCACCCGAAACGAAGTAGTTGTAACCCGACCCCACTCCGATAAGTGGCGACTCAATCAGCCCCTTTGCCCAAAGCACAATATTTAGTCCCCAGTACGGACCACCGAGCTTCAATTTGCTCGGTATCCGATCGTTCAGTTCTTCGTGCAACGACAGGATCCCCGGGAATCGTTTTTGCCGTAGTGTGGCTGAACCACTGTCATCGACTAAACTTTGATCAACCACCCAGAATCCATCGGCGTGGGCATCGTGGTAACATTTCTCTGCTTGCTGAACTTTTGGATTACGTTCCGTTTTCTTCGTCAATTGTTTTTGATGCATAAAGATCAATGGGAGAATTAGTCTTCCCGAGAAGCCGTTTGAGCTTTTCCAGTTTCCAGTTGCCTTAGCCAACGCTCTATTAATTTTGTTTCGATCAGCCCCATCCACAATCGGCAGCTGAGGAACACTGATCCATGACGGCTTGTGCAACGCACATTGATCGAGCAATTCGTTCACCATCGCATTTACCGTCGCCTGAACTGGACTGCCAAGGCACAGGCAAAAGGAATCGAATGTTTGGAACTCACTCATGAAATCAAACCAATTGTTTTTATCCCCTACTAGCTTACTACGGCGTGATTCGACATCGTCAAAGCCATCGAAGCAGCTATCCACCCACAGTTTGCGGCTCTTGGGGAGTGCTGCGGAGAGTTTTGGGGCACGGTTCAATGGAACTCGTGCATGAATCGAGTCTCCAAAATAACGAGATGCGAGCCCCGCTGCTTCGTCGCCTGTAACGTTTGGGATATGGTCTGCCATTTAAATTCCTAAATCCTTGCGGAACGAAGCAAGTGAGAACAAACGTGTTCAGGCTCTGGGAGAATGAACATTTCACCAATTCCAACACGTTCGAGTTCGTTTAACAAAGTTGATTTAAATTCCTTTAGGATCGGAACGTAAATTAGCGAGCTTGCTTGACTGTTATCGAGTTCAAATCGTTTCCCATGTAGCGTAAACGCCCCTTGTTGCATCGCAATTCGTTCAGTGTTCCACGTGGGGTTGATCGCAATAGTTTTCCTTCCTCGTCGGGAGTCGCGACCATCCATCTCAAGATACGGCTCGATAACTTTCGCATCCTTTTGGAAATTGAAAACACGAGGAAGGCTAGCATCCACTGCTAGGTTTAATTCAATCGGGTTAAGAATGGCAACCAAGCCATCGTCTTGTTGATTTGAGCAGCATGTAAAAAACAACGCCACCGCAGCGTTCTGAGTCCAGTCGAGCAATCGAGTTGGCAGTCCGTAGTGCTGTGCGACCTGCATCCAACCCAAATTATCGTGCGGAGCAGGCGGACGCGGAAGCTTCATCTCCAGAAACCTCTTCATCTCAGATACCAGGCTCAATGCTTTGTTTCTGGCATCTACTGTCGAATACCTTAATGCTGAAGGAGCTAGTCTATAACTCAACTTGGAGTGGCCGCGGAACCAAAAAACCTTTCCGGGATCGAGCAATGAATGGAATACAGCAAAAAAATCACTTAAAGACTGGATGGTGGTGTCGGCATAAAGTGGGCATTCAAGCGGACACTTTGCGAACCGCCGCCTAATCTTTGCCCGCTCCCTTGCTGATGCTACTGCCACTCGACCCCTCACTGAACATATTGACCGTTTGCATTATTGCTGATTGTCTGGCACTGAACTGGTTCAGCATCATGCAACTTAGGATGAAATACTAGATCATAGCAAACCTTCAAACCTAACGTGCGCTCCGACAAGTGTGGCCAGCCAGCTTTTGTAATGCCAAGCTCCTGATACCCACCACGCCCCCCTGCCCCCAAAAGTGAATATGGGCTGTTGGATGCCCGCCTTTTCTATAACAGGCGCTACGAATGATCGGCTCAGGAGCCAGCAATCGATGATTCGCAGTCGTCCTAGAGTTAGTACGTACGCCGAACGGAATCAGCACGGCGATTCGCGAACTCCGATGGGGTTCGGTAGCCAAGCGAACTGTGCGACCGCCGAATGTTGAAGTCCCCCCGCCAAGCTCGTGCCTTTATCCGTGTTTGGTCTATACTGATCAAATCCGTGTGATGCTGATACTCGTCACGAAACCGACTGTTGAAACTCACGCACACACCGTTATGCCAAGGCGAGCCAGGTTCGATGCAGAGGACCTCAACCCCAATTTTAGCCAGCAATTGCTCGATCGCGGATGGTCGAGCACGCGACGGGCGCGTCATTGCGACACTGCGAACTACAGTTGGAGCCCTGCTTCTGCCGCGCGTCACGCTTTAGGGGTGGCCATTTTGCCTGGGTGATATCCTGCCGTATCGAAATTTCCGAAGCTTGTTCGGCCCCAAATTTCTTGAGTCGGTCGTTCTCCTCCTCACGTGCCCTTAGACATTTGCCCTCTCCGCTCTTCATGCCGCCGTACAGGCAGCGCCTGCGACTTAGCGTGGCATCGCTAACTTCCAGTTCTTGGAGAACTTCGCCCACGCTTTTGTCGGCGGAAAGCGTGGCATCCGCGTCATGCAGCTACTTGATGATCTTTTCGGGTGAATGTCGTCCTCGTTTCTTGCTCATGGTAAATCCTTTGCGGAAATTGGCTCTAGACTTTCATAACACCTGGAGCAGTTTTTGGAGAGCATTCCATGCGACACCAGTGAAGGGGGACTGGACGCCAACGTGCGTGCTTCGTATGACAAGTAACCTCTCTAACGAAAACGCGACGCCGTCTAATGCGCGAACCTGGACTACGCTTTGTCCGGAGAAACATTCGCTGCCAATTTCACCCCTTGCCGAAACGAGTTCTGATGCCAAAGCAAATTTATGGTGGCGAGCACCCTCTCAAAGAAATTTTCAGCTCGCAGTTTGACTTTTTGATCCCTCCATATCAACGGCCGTATGATTGGGACGCCGAGCAAGCAAACGAGTTGTTTGATGATCTGTTTGAGTTCTTTACGGAGCAGCCCAATGAAAACTACTTTCTCGGCAGCATCGTTCTGATCAAAGAGGAGAAAGTTCCGCGTGCGGAGGTGATCGATGGTCAACAACGTTTGACCACGCTGACGATTTTGTTAGCACTGCTTTCGCAAGCGGTCGACACGAAGCACAAGGACGCCTTCGTGAAGTACATACTAGAACCGGGCGATCCATTGGAGGATTTGGAGCCAAAACCAAGGCTGACGATCCGCGAAAAGGATCGAGACTTCTTCGAAAAACACATTCAGAAAGGCGATATCGGTGGTTTGCTGGCCAAGGACTCTCAAGCGTTGGACAACGATTCGCGTCGGAAGATCCAAGCCAACGCGAACACGTTGCGCGATCGTATCGAAGCATCGTTCAAGAACGATCACGCTGCAGTGTTTCAGTTTGGAAAGTTCATCGTCAATCAATGCTATTTGGTTGCGGTCGCCACGCCTAGCCAAAAATCAGCGTTTCGTGTTTTCTCGGTGATGAACAATCGTGGGAAAGACTTAAAGCCTATCGACATTATCAAAGCGGATTTGATCGGAAGTTTGCCGGAAACCGATCAGGAGGAGTACACGACACTTTGGGAGGATTTGGAAGCGGAGGTTGGACGCGACCAATTCAACGACTTGTTTAGCCACATCCGAACCATCTACGCCAAGACGAAAGCGAAGCATGATTTGCTACAGGAATTCAACACACATGTCTTGTCCAAGGAAAGCGACCCAGGTCGGTTCATCGGTGAAGTCGTCAAGCCATTGGCCCGATCGTTTGTCATCGCAACTGGGGCAAGCTATCAGTCCATCGCGAACAACAAACCGATCAATGACAACTTGCGATGGTTGGGGCGGATTCCTCAGTCGGATTGGATACCACCCGCGATTAGTTACTTGACGAAGTTTCGCGATCATCCAACTGATGTGCTTTGGTTCACGCAAAAGCTGGAACGGCTGGCCGCTTATCTGCTGGTAACCGGAAAATATGTCAACGCTCGGTTGGCACGATACGCAGAATTACTGGCGGAACTGGAGCGGGATCCTGGCAATGCAAAGCTGACGAGCGTTGAATTGCGAAATGATGAGATCGAAGAGTTCAACGGAGTTCTTTCGGGAGAGATCTACACGTTGTCGCCGCCTCGTCGAAATTACTTGATCTTACGTACCGATTGCTTCCTATCAGATTCGCTAGCGGAGTACGACTGTAAATTGTTGACGCTTGAGCACATCTTGCCACAGACAGTCAAAGACAACAGCCAGTGGGCAGAGTGGTGGCCGGATGAAAGAATGCGGCGTTTCTGGGTTCACCGTCTGGCCAATCTGGCCCCGCTGAACAGGCGACGCAATTCGAAGGCCAGCAACTACGATTTTGAAAAGAAGAAATCGGCGTACTTCAAGGGCAAAGACAGCGTGACGTCCTTCATTATGACAACGCAAGTTTTGTCTCACGACAATTGGGACGAGGCTGTAGTCAAGCATCGTCAGGCCGATCTGTTAGGTCTGCTTGCGGTCCGCTGGGAGTTAAAGTGACCGTAGCAAGTTACTTTTGCCGATCGAGTCAAAGCGATTCTGCACCAAAGGGATATCACTCAAGAAGAACCTGCGGCGCGAATCGAGCGCACTCAATTAGATATCGGATATGCGCGCTCGCAAAGCTCGACCGCAACGAAAGTCGATACTTAAAATATCGGCTGCACCCAACGTAGCTCCAACGCAGCGATGTCCATACCTCGAAGTCTCTGCGATTCTCGACTTGAGGGGATTCAGTAGGGGACATCCACAATATGATTGCCCTTAGGGAGGCCGTTGCCTTCGAATTGCGTAGCCAGGACGCCGCGGGATTAGCAGACGTCTAGGCATCTTTTGCGGGGGGCCGTGGAGATGTCACGGCAAGCCTGGGGCGAGATGATCGATCTCGTCCAGGTGCAGATTGTGCGTCGGTTGTGCGATGATCTGCGAAGCTTGTCCCCTCCGCAGATCTTGCACCGATTTTGGCTCGACGGCCCGACTGGTGCGACCTGGTCAAGCGATTCGCGCGACTGTACTAGCGGTCAGCCGGAACTGCGGAGAGTCTCTGCGCGGAAGCCGCTCGACGCAGCCAGGCCCTGGATGCAAGCTCCCGTCAATCCGTTGAAGGGTCTATCCCCAAATCACTACCTTCCCGAGTGAGCTGCACTGCGGCTACTCCGCACCTTCAGCAGCCCATCCAATGACTCTCGACTCTCCAGAAAATGCTCGCTTTAGCTCTAAGAATGGTTGTCCCCAAAATGCACCTTTATAGACCACAGCATCCTGATTGGATCGCAGTCGGTCCGCAGCCGTCCAAAGCTTCTTGTCGAGCTCATTCAAGAACTGCTGCGCGTCCGATGCCGCCATGATTCACTGTTCGCTGGGTAAAGAAGAACGAAAGCAGCGCGTGACGCATTCCCCTCTCGTAGTGTTGCCTTTGCACTGCAAGGATCGTATTGTCTACGTGCACCGCAAACAAGCAGGCTTCACACCGCTTGCAATCTTGAACATCTTATCGGCGAATCGACTGGCCCCGAGACGGTTGCCAAACCGTCAAACCGAATGAGCAATCGTCTAGTAGCGATCCGTCTATCCCGATGATCTCTCGGCATTGGGGACAGCTGTTGCAGGTCTAGAAACCATTTTCCTGCGTGCGTTTCTTCGGCTACGATGCGATGAACCACAGCTGCGTGGCATTTTGGGCAGAAGCGTAAGCTTGATTCCGTTAGCGATGTCGGTGGACCTAACATGTTGGATTCGGTATCGGACATCAAACGGTCGTAACGGCTGCACCGCCGATCGGTATCACCAGACCGTTGGACAGCCGGGGCGGTTTTGCTAAAAGAGGTTTCGAGCACACCATTGAAGAGAGCTGTCGACGTGCTGGTCGGACCTGGCGATTCTGGAAATCCAAACGCGCAGTAGTTCTTCCCCCAGATTTCTTGGACGAAAACGATGTCAGAGTATCAATGGATTGAATTTCGTGCAGTGGACGGGCCGCTCGATGATGCAAGCTTGGAATTCATGCGCCAACAATCCACTCGAGCGGAGATTTCCCGTTGGTCATTCACAAACGAATATCACTTTGGCGATTTTCGCGGTGATGTCGACCAGATGATGCGGCGTGGCTACGACGTTCATGTCCACTACGCCAACTATGGAATCCGGCGAGTCGCTTTCCGACTGCCCGACGGGTTTCCTTTTGCCGACGCGATCGAACCTTATCTGTTCGAGGAGGGAATCTATTGGGAACCCGATGGAAGCGGGACAGCAGGAATTCTGACCTTAGAACCCGAAGGCGACGCGGGGACTTGGGAATGGATGGAGGATGTTCAGAATCTCGCTAGCGATTTGATTCCGATTCGTGAGATGTTAATCGTTGGGGATCTGCGACCGCTGTACATCGCGCATCTCGCATTCAATTGGAACGACGACGCGATTGAGCCGCCAGTACCAGCGGGACTTCGTGACCAACACTACGCGCTAGACCGGTTGCGCAGTTTTTACGAGATTGCCCCGGACCTATTGTCGGTCGCGTCCGAAGCATCTCCAGAACGGAACAAGAGCGCAAGCGACGATTCCATGATCGACAATTGGATGGCATCGCTCTCCGAGGCAGAACTGGCGGAGAACTTACGGCGTTGCTTAACCGAGCCGAAACTCGCTGCATCGCAGTTGCTCACAACAATCCGCACCCAGGCGTCTGAGGCTCCAAACCTTGGAACTGGGGAGCGTACATTGGGACAATTGCGAGAGGCTGCGTCCAAAATCGAAGCCGAACGATTGCGAATCCAACTTGCAGAGGCGGCAAAACGATCGGCAGAACAAAAAGCCGCAGCGGAGAAAGCACTCGAAAAACAATTGGCTTCAATCGCCGAAAATCCCGAACTTACAATCGGTCGCATCGACAGCGCGATCTCCGAAAAAAAACGCCCCGCCTATCAGCGTGCAGCTAAGCAACTAGGCTTGCTTGCTATGGCTTGCGGCAAACCGATGGCGGACGCGATTCGGCAAAAGTATCCCACACGCAGCGCATTGAGCAGTGAACTAAAAAAGGAAGGCTTCTAAGGGACGGCTCAAAAATGACTTCCCGATTCAATCTTTCATAACGTGCCAATCGGATGTCTCGTTCTTGGCTGAAGCTCGAACTGGAACCTTTAAGTTTAAGGGACGGGTTTAACCCGTTGTGAGGAAATTGTACTTCGAGAGCTTGGCGTCGTGCCGGATGTAGTCTCTGCTCAGAAATCGCTCGGTCGCCTGCACGCCACGCCGATAAATCCGTTTCGAGATTGCGACTTTAACCTGCAGCCCAGTGCTCGTGGCGGCTGATAACTCAAATTGAAACACTGAATAGCCCTGGCCGTCCCTTAGCGATATCCCACGCAGTTTTTTTCCCGACCGCGAAATGATCCAGGGCGATGTCTCGAAGATTCTTAAGCCCCCCTCCCTTTTCCTGCGGAGGCTGAAATCGGCTAACGTATACGGATTCCGCTTCGTCCAGCTCCTTAGATCGTCGCGACGGTCGCGACGATTCACCCCCAGCCAAGAACCCAATATGATCCTAACCGCTATCGACTATGCGATCATCGGTGCCTACTTCGCCATCACGATTGGGATCGGATTCTGGTTCCGCAATCGAGCCAGCAAGGACATTGCGGAGTATTTTGTCTCTGGACGGTCGTTGCCATGGTGGATTGCCGGGACGTCGATGGTCGCGACAACGTTTGCCGCAGATACGCCGTTGGCCGTAACTGGGCTTACGATTCAGCACGGTCTGGCCGGGAATTGGGTTTGGTGGTCGTTTGCGCTCGGTGGCATGATCACTGTTTTCGTTTATGCCAAGCTGTGGCGAAGGTCGGGCGTGATGACCGACGTCGAGCTCGTAGAGCTACGCTACTCGGGCAAATCGGCGGCCCTGCTGCGTGGTTCCCGGGCGATCTACGTCGCCCTGATCGTCAATCCGATCATCATCGGTTGGGTGACGTCGGCGATGTTCATGGTGTTGGACGAAACTGTCTTGTTCGAACTGCCCGCGTCGACGCTCGAACAAACGGTATTCGGCGATAACGCGCTGTCGGTTCGGCCTTGGTTGATCATCGCTGGAACGCTGATGATGGTGGGCGTCTATGGGACGCTTTCGGGGATGTGGGGCGTTGCCGTCGCTGATGCGCTGCAATTCTGTCTCGCGATGTTCGGCTGTATTGCCTTGGCATGGCTGGCGATCGCGCACTTCGGTGGCGCTTCGCAATTGGAAGCCAAAGTGATCGAGAACTTTGGCGAGGGCGGCACGGCAGCGTTTGATTTGATCCCCGATTTTACAGGTGCCAACGCATGGCTGCCGCTGCATGTATTTTTGTTGCTGCTGTTGGTGCAATGGTGGGCGACATGGTATCCAGGCGCTGAACCCGGCGGTGGCGGATTTATCGTTCAGCGGATGGCGGCTTGCAAAGATGAACGTCATTCGCTGCTCGCGACGCTGTGGTTTCAGATCGCCCACTACTGTGTTCGTCCCTGGCCATGGTTAGTCGTAGCGCTGGCTGCGCTTGCGATGTACCCGGAACTGCGTCAAAGCGAACTTGCGGATCCCGCTTTTAACTCTGGCGTCGGTTTTCCGAGAGTGATGCGCGACCTCAGTCCTCCGGGACTTCGCGGCCTGTTGACTGTCACGTTCTTCGCCGCGTTCATGTCGACGCTCAGCACCCAAATGAACTGGGGCGCATCGTATATTAGTTCGCGATGTCTACCAGCGGTTTATGCGTCCCGACGCAACGGAAAAACAATTAAACCGAGCGTCGCGTTATGCGTCGCTGATCGTGTTGCTGGCCGGTGGCGTCGCGTCGGTGCTGATGTTTGGCCAATCGGTCGACGCTGCTTGGCGGTTGTTATTGGCGTTGGGCGCTGGCACAGGAGCCGTTTTTATGCTGCGTTGGTTTTGGTGGCGGATCAACGCTTGGAGCGAGATCGTTTCGATGTTCGGATCGCTTCTGTTTTTCTTGACAGTCGAACCGATCGCGCTTGCCAGCGGACTGGTGTCCGCCGATGGCGGCGGCCCCATCTTAGGGCCGGAGGTTAAGATGTTTTCTGTTGCCGTGATGACGATCGCGCTGTGGGTGATCGTTACTTGGTTAACGCCCCCCGTCGATGACGCGACGCTCGATAGGTTCTTTCAAATGGTCAGGCCGGGCGGACCGTTTTGGAAGCCGGTCGCCGAACGCAATCCCAACGTCAAGGTCGATACCGACATTGGCCTTTCGATCCTAACCGCCCTCTCCGCAACGGGGATCGTTTACGCGGTGCTGCCGGGAATTGGGAACCTGATCTTTGGGCACTACCAAGCCGCGGCGCTGTGCGGCGGGATCGCCGCCATTTTGACAGCGATCGTTGCCGTTTTGGTGAAGCGATTGACACGAGTCGATTCTCATTCGTAGGAGCAGCAGTAGGGGACATCCACAAAATGATTGCCTTTGGCGTGGCGGTTGGCCTCGAATTGCGTCGCCAGGACGCTGCGGGAAGAACGGGCGTCTAGGCATTTTACTGGGGGCTTGTTGATGTCTCCGCAGGACTGGGACGAGGCGAGCCATCTGGTCGAGCGGTTTGTTCTTTCGAGTGACTCGACTCTGGGGTGGTTCCATTTGTCGCCCCGTCCCATGCAAGTTTTGCTGCTAAATACTGCAGCGATCGAGAGTCGTTCGCTCGGTTGCAGCTTAGAGGCAACCACGTCGGGTGCAAGTTGACGCGTATTGAAGCAACTGACATTGGTGGTCGGGTGCAGGGCAGGAAGAACAAACGCAGAGGCGCCGAGAACGCAGAGTGTCTTTCGCCCACGGCCCCTCTGCGATCTCTGCGGCTCCGCGTTTCAATCCCGTCATTTCCTTGTGAGGTCAAGCGAACATTTATATGGGGAGCGTCTCTTTCGGCGCCGCCATCGCTTCCCCACTCTGAGCGTTCTTGGTATTTTCGTTCTTTATGATTCCCAAGGACCCAACGACAGACACTCGCGTGCAAACTGTTTGCCTGATGGCATTGGCCGTCGTTGCAGTCACTTTCTCGATCTATTGGCTCCGCCCGGTGTTGGTGCCGCTGGTGGTCGCGCTGATTGTGGTCAGCGGGGTAAGTCCCATTCTGACGACGCTGGAGCGGCGTTTGGGCGTGAACCGGTTGATTGCCGCGGGGCTCACATTTGTCTCCGGCGTGGGACTCATGATTGCGTTTGGGTTCTCCGTTTGGATGTCGATGGTCGATCTGAATGCCAATTCCGAAATGTATCGAGTTCGCGTTCAAGAAATTGTCGACTGGGCCGAACTCCGCGTCGAAGCGATCGGCAGTCGCATGGAAGAAGAAGCGGCTCTCTTTTTGCCTACAAGGGAATTGTCAGTCGACGCGACCAAGTCGCCTGAAATCGTTAAAGCAAATGAGCCCCCGATGCGAGACGCGAGCGAGTTTGTCGACGCATTTATCCGGGACGGGATTTCGATCATCTCTCAGGCATTTATCAATCTTGTGTCGACGTGTGCCATCGTGATGATCTATGTCTTCTTTCTGTTGATCGGCACACCGACGGTCGGCGACGATTGGCCGATGGTCCGCGAGATCGATCAACAAATCCGTTCCTACCTCGGACTCAAGACGATCATTTCCATCTTCACGGGATTGGCTTTTGGCATCGCGCTGCGGATGTTCGGCGTCCCGATGGCATTCACCTTTGGCGTTTTGGCGTTCCTCTTAAATTTCGTTCCAAACATCGGTCCGCTCGTTGCCAGCCTGCTTCCGATTCCACTGATCCTGCTGAATCCAGAAGGCAGCATCGGGTGGATGGCGTCGGCGATCGTCGTCACGTGCGGTATTCAGGGCATCAGTGGGAATTTGATCGAGCCGAAAATCATGGGCAATTCATCCGACCTGCACCCTGTCACGGTGCTGGTCGCACTCATGTTTTGGGGAATGATGTGGGGAGTGATTGGGATGTTTCTCGCGACCCCCATCACTGCGGCCATGAAAATACTGCTGCAACGCATCGATTCCACCAGGCCGCTTGCCGATTTGATGGCTGGGCGATTTTCTGCCAACGGGGCTGCAGAAGATCGCAGTTTGGTCGTGTGAAAAGCGTCGATCGCCCGGGGCTCTTACGGAACCTTGTGGTTTGGCCAAGGGATGTCGTTTGCAAAGATAGGTTGAGCATCGGTTGCCCGACGCGAGTGAACAGGCCTGCGGCTCGGGGAAGGGAGCGGTCGACGATACCGATAACGATTCGGTTCTTGCCCGCAGGACGCGTGACAGAATCCTTGCACGCTGTGAAGCCCCCTGTAAGTTTGTGTCGTCGCATTTACAATCGGGCGATGTTTCAACTGCGCTGTACCGTCCGAGATTGTCAAGAATTGCTTGAGCCATGCGAGCGAGGCCTAGCGTGCCGCGCCGGCCATCATTTTGATCAAGCCAAACAGGGCTACTGGAATCTCCTGCAACCTCAGGATAAGAAGTCGAAGAATCCTGGCGATTCGCTGGATGCTGTTCTGGCCCGTCACCGTTGGCTTCAACGTGGGCACGCAACATCCCTGATCGAAACGCTGCGTCCGTGGGTTGCGACGGCCGCCACGCTGACGAATCAAAGAACGCTTGATTTAGGGTGTGGTGAAGGATCGTTTGGTCCTGCCTTGTTTCCCGACGACGCCGATTCGTACTGCGGTATCGACCTGTCCCGGCGCGCTATCAAGTTGGCTGCTCGCCGGTGGCCTGAGGCGACTTGGGTGCTGGCGAACGCGGATCGCGAGTTGCCGGCCGCCGATCAAAGTGTTCAACGCGTGATCTCACTTTTCGGGCGGCGTCCGGTTTCGGAGATCTATCGCGTTCTTGCGCCCGGGGGGATCTGTGTGGTTGCCGTGCCGGGCGAAGATGATTTGATCGAACTTCGCGAGAAGGTCCAGCAAGCTGGCCATCGCCGCAGTCGTTGGGAAATGATTGCCGACGAGATGACGGATGCCGGTCTTGAAGTCGTGGATCGGAAGCATTGGCACATCAACGTCAACCTAGATCCGGACGCGATTGCCGACGCGTTAGCAATGACCTACCGTGCGGTCCGCCATTCCCAGAAGTCTCGCTTGGATTTCGTTCAGGCGATGGACGTCACGCTGGCTGCGGACCTGCTGCTGCTGCGGCGGAATTAGATCTCGGGGCTTCCGCCCCGAGCTAACGACGTGGACTTCTCCGGAGTCTATCCATGTGCGAGGCGGCGATTCCTTTTGCCGTGCAATGCATCAGTAAATCGCCAAAATGAACTTCCCACCTCGCAACGCCAAGTAATTTCGTGGTTGCCTGACGGGTACGATCGGCGGCTTATTTTTTCTCGGGCCTGCGTTGTTGCATGCCGTTGCGAGTCGCCTGGGCCGACAGAGGATCCTCGGGCCAATGGTGTTTGGGGTATCGCCGCCGCAGTTCTTTGCGAACCACCGTGTAGGTCGTCTTCCAAAAGTTGGCGAGGTCGTCGGTGATCTGCTGGGGCCGTTGATTGGGGCCCAATAAATGCAATTGCAATCGGACACGTCCGCCGGCGATCCGCGGCGTGTCGGTCCATCCAAACAGCTCCTGCAGCTTGACGTGCATCACCGGCGGCTTGCCCGGCGTGTATTCGATCGTCCGCCAATTGCCGCTGGGCACCTGCATCCTCGCGGGCGCATGACGCTCGATCGCTTGCTGCTGCGGGTAATCGAAGCTGCCGAGCAAATGGTCCAACCACGGGGCGGAACGCAATTGGGCAAACGAGGTCCGCGATTGGCAAAGCTCGCGCAGCACCTGGTTGATGCGGTCGTCGTCCAGCGGCGGCAATCCCAGGTCGGGGGCGTGGCTGTTGAGAAACGCAACGCGGTGGATCAAGCCAGCGACCTCCGGCTTGTCGGGTGGAAAGACGCGGGCATGCTCGAGAGCGGCTTCGTCGTACAACAACTGCGCGGTCTCGGGCGAAGGCGTGCAAGCGATCGGAGCCTCCGACAGTAGCAGATCGGAAAAATAGAGGCAGCGCCGCATCTGTACGGCTTGCGATTGCGGATCAAAACGGGGCTGATCGACCCGCCGCACCTGGTCGTCGTCCAACCAGCGGGCGTCGATCTGTGTCGCCATGCGTACTTGTGCCTCGGAGCCCGACGCTTCGACATCCAAGCAGAGGAACAACTCTCCGCGATCCGCCTGCGCTGTCGCCACGTGACAGGCGACCGATCCGCGATGCAGTCGAACCCCGCGGCCACCCACCATCACGCCCTGCGCGCTGCCGGGCGATCTGCGTCGGGCGACGCGATCGGGAAATGCGGCGAGCAAGGCACGGGCCAGCAAATCGGCGGCGACCGTTGCGCCGTCCGACAACTGCTGTCGCGGCGACGACTTCGGCCGTCGACCCGCCAAGCGATCGGCAACCTTCCAGATCGTCTTCACCGCGCCCGGATGCACCCGAACGTTGGCGTTGCCGGCCCGCAGGTCCTTGAGCATCTGCACGCGGAGCGCAACGTCACAACTGCCGACATCCGCTCCCGATGGCAATGAATCGCGATCAAACGGGCTGCGCTCGGTCAGCAAAGCGGCAGCCAGAGCCGCATCGTCGGCGATCCCCAGTCGTTCGGCTTCGACGAGAAACCGGGCAAGTCGCGGCGACAGCGGTTGGGCAGCCATCTGTTTGCCCATCGAGGTTACCGCGCGATCGGCATCGACTGCGCCCAGCAATTCCAACAACCGGTACGCCCGGTCGACCGAATCCGAGCGAGGCGGCGTCAGCCATGGAAAGTCGGTCGCGTCGCGTTCACCCCAGGCGGCCAGCGTTAACGCAGCGCCGGAAAAGTCCGCTCGCAAGATTTCCGGCGAGTCGGCTGGAGGCCGCGTCCGCTGAAGGGTCTCGGGCCACAATCGCCGGCAGACACCCGGTTCGGTACGCCCGGCTCGCCCGGCCCGCTGCGTCGCCGAAGCCTGCGAGATGTTTTCGATCTGCAGCCGGGGCAGCCCGACGCGGTCGTCGTAACGCAACACGCGAGCCAGCCCGCTGTCGATCACTCCGGTCACGCCTGGGATGGTGACCGAGGTTTCGGCGACGTTGGTCGACAAGATTACTTTACGCTGGCCGCTCGCGGCGATCACACGGTCCTGCTGGTCGGGCCGCAGGTCGCCGTAAAGTTGCATCACCTGGTAATCGCCGGCCAAACCGGCTGCTTCGATCGCATGCTGAGTTCGACGGATCTCGCCGACGCCGGGCAGGAACACCAGGATATGGCCGGCAGTGCTGTGCAACATTTCCGGCAACGCGGCCACCACCTGGTTTTCAATCCGATCGGTCGACAGATCGCCCGCATGCGAGATCGCGACGTCGAACGAGCGCCCACGACTCTCGATCCCTTCGGCATCTCCCAGGAATTTGACAATCGGCTCGGGCTGCAACGTGGCCGACATGATGACCAGTCGCAGGTCGTCGCGTAGCGTCCGACGGATGCGGCACAACATCCCCAGTGCGAGATCACCGTCGAGCGAGCGTTCGTGGAATTCGTCGAGGATCACGCAACCGACGTCCTCCAAAAGAGGATCGTCCTGCAGCCGACGCAGCAACATGCCGGTTGTCATCGCGATCAAACGCGTCTCGCTGCCGACTTGGCGATCGAAGCGGACGTGGTAGCCGACTTCGTTGCCGAGTTTGGATTGCCGCAGCGTTGCCAGCCGAGCTGCGGCGCTGCGGGCTGCCAAGCGACGCGGTTGGACCAACAGAATTCGACCGGACTGCCCGGCCGTCGACGCGGACGCGTCAGAACCCAACAGGGCCAACGGCACGCCGGTCGTCTTGCCGGCTCCCGGCGGCGCCTTGAGCACCACCGACCGTTGGCGCGCCAACGCCGCCGTGATTGCATCGATACAATCCGCGATCGGCAATCGTTCTATTTCCAGGTCGGTAATAACTTAATACTCCGTTGCACCTAAGGGCCCTATTCAGCAGCAAGCACAGCGTTTTCACGTCTAACCGCAATACCGTTCAACGAAGCGTCGTGGACGAGGCGACGAGTCCATTTGCATGCATCAGACCAAATCGCTGGGACTCGTAACCTCGTCCACGACATCTCGCCGCGCATTCTTGCGACGGTCCGAGGCTCCTTCGTTGAACGGTATTGCGTTTAACCGCGTGGGCATCACCCCGCGTTTTGAAGGGCCACGCGGCCCGATGGGCTCGCGGTCAAACGAAAACACTCAAGACGACTGCTTAGAACAGATTTTATCGACCCGAAAATGCGAATCGTCAACTCAGGTGACCGCTTCCCCGGTTCAATTCGCGAAGTTATCTCAAGCGGATGGTCTGGAAAAGCGAGTTGCCGTTAACGCGAAACCTCGCCACGGGTGATGGCGTGGAGGGATACAACATTCGAAGGTGGGGGCGTTTTTGTGCCGCGTCGGGGCGGTCAACTTCCCGTCTCGCAAAGTCGCGTTCCGGCAGGACGTCGTGAAATGGATCGCTCTCGTCGAACTCCAGCCAAACCATAAAGGGGGCCGAGAGTCGACGGATGTCGGCCATGCGGTAGCTAACCGTCGCGACCGAGACATTGAGCCGATCCGCAGCGGCACGCATGCTCCGTGCGTCGGCCGCAACATTCTGTAAAACGTTGCGTTCAAAGGATCGCAATGCACTTTGCTTCGCCTCAGATCGCCGAGGAGTTTCAGCAGAATGATGTGGGGCAGAATGAGTCGCGTTTGCGGTAGTGGACGAGGCTACGAGTCCCTCCTCCAACGTTGCCGTCGTGTTGCTTGAGGGAGGACTCGTGACCTCGCCCACTACAGACTCGGTAGTGGACGAGGCTACGAGTCCCTTCTCCAACGTTGCTGTCGTGTTGTTCGGGGGAGGACTCGTGACCTCGTCCACTACAGACTCGGTAGTGGACGAGGCTACGAGTCCCTTCTCCAACGTTGCCGTCGTGTTGTTCGGGGGAGGACTCGTGACCTCGTCCACTACATTCTCGGTCGTGGACGAGGTTGCGACGGATCGTAAACGAGCTAGTTGGCAGCTCGTCGGCCAGCGTTTAACGACAATCCTATACGAACGTGCTTTGCCGTTGACGGACACGCGCGCAACCCGGCGTATGTCGCTTGGGGGGAACGCGGGGGCTGGACTTCTTCTCAACGAACCGCCTACTGACCCGCTCGATCTCAAGCAACTCAGTAACTCCTTTTCGCAACGCCTGGCTGACGGACTGGAAACATTTGCTGCGTTGGCCCAAACCGGCGTTTGGCATCAGGATTGCACTGCTAACAGGCTTGTGTCGCAGTCCGAAGTCCAGCGTTCCAGGGAGCGAGAAGATGAGCCAAGAATTTCAGAAGAACCAATCCGTCCAATGGAACTTCGGTTCCGGCGTAGGGAAGGGGAAGATCAAAGACGCGTTCATAAGCAAAGTCACGCGAACCATTAAGGGGAGCGAAGTGACTCGCAATGCAACGGAAGAAGAACCGGCCTACCTGATCCATCAGGACGATGGCGATGAGGTGCTTAAGTGCCAAAGCGAGTTAACGAAGGCTTAGTTTTGCGGTTTTATTCGCTTGTGGATTTGCGCGAGTTTCATGCCGTTTGGGACTTGTGGCGAAAACGATCACGGCGATCACTGACTTGGAATGATGGATGGATGTACGAGACAAACTGACGGTTTTGGCCGACGCAGCGAAGTACGACGCGTCGTGCGCCAGTAGCGGTTCGAAGACGACACGACCAGGCAGCACGATCGGCAGCACCGAGGGGATGGGGATTTGCCACAGCTACACGCCCGATGGACGCTGTGTCTCGCTGCTGAAAATCCTGCTGACCAACTACTGCATCTATGACTGCCAGTACTGCGTCAATCGCATCTCCAGCGATACCCCACGGGCTCGGTTTACGGTCGACGAAGTTGTCTCGCTGACGATGGAGTTCTACAAACGTAACTACATCGAAGGACTGTTCCTCAGTTCGGGGATCATTCAAACATCCGACTACACGATGGAGCAATTGATCGCGGTCGCCAAAAAGCTGCGAACGGAGCAACGTTACGGCGGGTACATCCATCTGAAGACGATCCCCAACGCGTCGCAGTCGCTGATCGAGGAAGCCGGTCTGTGGGCGGATCGCTTGAGCGTTAACATCGAACTGCCGACCGAAGGCGATCTTTATAAGTTGGCCCCCGAGAAAAAGAAGCCTCAAATCGAAGGGGCGATGGCGGGCATCCGCAACAAGATCGACGAGACCAAGCAAGAACAAAAGGCTGGATTCAAACCGCCGCGTTTCACGCCCGCTGGCCAGAGCACGCAGATGATCGTCGGCGCGACCGACACGCCCGATGTCGAAGTTCTCAAGACGGCATCGCAACTGTATAGTTTGCAGAACTTGCGCCGCGTTTATTATTCCGCCTACAGTCCCATCCCGCATGCCGATGCGCGTCTACCCGGTCAATCGCCGCCTCTGGTTCGCGAGCATCGCCTGTACCAAGCCGATTGGCTGATCCGCTTCTACGGATTCGACGCAAGCGAAATTGTGGCCGAAGCGGATCAGAACCTCTCGCTGGACATCGATCCCAAACTGGCCTGGTCTTTGGCGAATCGGCACTACTTTCCCGTCGACGTCAACAAGGCCAGCCGGGAAGAGTTGCTGCGAGTTCCGGGGATTGGTGCGAGGAACGTCAAACGCATCTTGAACATCCGTCGCTTTCAGTCGCTCGCCAGCGGCGACATGAAGAAGTTGCGAGTCGCCTGGAATCGCGCCAAGTTCTTCGTCTTGACCGCCGATCACAACCCCGCGTTGTTAAATCTGGACAAGCTCGACTTGCGGGCCAAGGCGAAACCGAAGACGAAACAGTTGCTGCTGTTCGACGCCGCAAGTTCTGCTCTCTCCGGTGAAGTCTAACTGCAGAGCGGCCGCATTCCATCGGCCCCAAACAAGATGCCCCACGCCGCGTCCCGCTGAAAGTTCCCCTCATGCAATCCATTCACGTCGATACCTTTGACGACTGGCGCGACGCAGCGCGACGTCTATTGGCGTCGGGCGTTTCACCGACCGACGTGCAATGGATCGGGGGTGCAGAGCGATCTCTGTTCGATGACGCACCATCGCCAACCGCTGCGGAGCATGGTGGAAGAGGCACAACGCCAAGCGTTCCGAAAGCGTTTCTGGAGCTCGCCCGATACGTCGCCTGCCATCGCGAATCGGGCCGTTGGTCGTTGCTGTATCGAACGTTATGGCGTTTAACCCACGGTGAGCGTCATCTGCTGCAGGTGACCACGGACGACGATGTTCATCAATTGATGCAGATGCGAAAAGGGGTCTCCCGCGACATCCACAAGATGAAAGCCTTCGTGCGTTTTCGTAAACTCGAGACCGGCGGCGCGGAGGAGCAGTTCGTTGCTTGGCACCGTCCCGACCACCGGATCGTTCGTTTGGCCGCACCGTTTTTTGCACGTCGTTTCGGAGGCATGCATTGGTCGATCCTCACCCCGGACGAATCGGTGACTTGGGATCAGACTTCGTTGCACTACGGACCGGGAGTGCCCGCTTCGGAAGCTCCCAACCAGGACGCGTTGGAAGATCTGTGGAAGGCCTATTACGCATCGATCTTCAATCCGGCACGCGTGAAGGTCGCCGCGATGAAGCGTGAGATGCCCGTGCGACATTGGCCCACGCTGCCCGAAGCCACGCTGATCGACGATCTGTTGCGGCAGGCACCTGCCCGCGCTGACGCGATGATTCAAACTAACGAAGGTTTTGCCGAAACGGCGGCCCACTTCATGCCTGAGCGTGGCGACTTGGTGTCGCTGCGTCTTGCGGCCGCCAACTGCCGTGCCTGTCCGTTGCACCAGTGTGCCACGCAAACGGTCTTCGGCGAAGGTTCGCCGTCGGCTCGCATCGTGTTGGTCGGAGAACAACCCGGCGACCGCGAAGATATCCAGGGGCATCCGTTTGTCGGCCCGGCGGGCAAGTTGCTCGACGAAGCACTGAAACACGCAGGGATCGAGCGTCGCGAAGTTTACATCACCAACGTTGTTAAACACTTCAAATTTAAGGAAACCGAGACTCCGCGTGGCAAGCGGCGTTTGCATCAGAAACCGGATTCGCGAGAGATCTACGCCTGTCGGCCTTGGTTGGAAGCGGAGCTTGCCGCGATCGGTCCCCAGGTGATTGTTTGTCTGGGAGCAACCGCGGCCCAAGCGTTGTTTGGGCGCGACTTTGCCATCACGAAAGATCGAGGAAACGTGATGCGAACCGATTGGTGCGACATCACGATCGCAACTTGGCATCCGGCAGCGATTCTGCGGATGCAAGATGCGTCGCGACAAACGCAGATGCGGACGCAGCTTGTCGAAGATTTGACATCGGTTAAGTAGCGGGTCGATGGGGGAACGGGTTTGCGCGCGACTCGGGGGGGAGTTCGCCTGAAGGCTCGACTCCAGCTCTCGCACCGGGATTAGAGATACGCCTCGATCGCTTCGGCGAGCGCTTCGGCAATCGAGTCTTTGTAACGCGCGTCTTTTAACCTACGTTCATCCGATTCGGCGTTTGTCTTGCCGGGGCCGGTGATGAAGCTGATTTCCACCAAACAACGCGCCGTTTTGGCGAGGTGATTCTGCGGATTCAAAACGCCCAGTCGTCGCTCATCTTTGATTCCGCGATCGCGATAGCCAGTGACACCGACTGTCGCTTTCTGAACCAAGTTGGCCAACACATACGATTTCTCCGTCGGACCGGTGCCGGGCCAGACAAGTGTTTCGGTTCCCTGCACGTTTGGATTGGAAAAGCCGTTGAAGTGGATCGAAAGAAAAACATCCGCCGCTGCGTCTCTGGCAACGTGAGCCCGCGCCGCAATCCCGACGTTCACATCGGTCTGTCGCGTCATCCGCACGTCGTGCATCGCCGACAGGATCCGCTGCACTCGTTTAGCGATGTCCAAGGTGAGGTCTTTCTCGAGCGTCCCCTCCGGCGCGGTGGCATTGTTGGCGGAGGATCCGCCTACTTTTGTGTCACCGCCGTGTCCGGCGTCGATCACGATAATCGCCATAACTTCTTGCCTTGTTTCGTGCGGTTTCATGCCTGTCGGACACTTCCGTCATGGCCGGTTGGAAACCGGATTGGGGCGGTGGAGCAATCAAAGATTCCCATTGGTTACGCTGTCGATTTTATCCTGCATCGTTTGGTCGCGGTCAGTGCGTGTTCCCACCTTGATGCTTGTCGTGATGCGTGGTGCCCCCATCGCATGAACACGCTCGTGGCAACGCTTGATCGCGGCAAACACATCGTCCCATTCCCCTTCGATGTTCGTGCCATAGGCGTGCAACTGGTGCTCCAACCCGGCTTCTTGCAGCACCTTCTGACATTCGGCTACGTACTTGCTGACCGAAACGCCAACTCCAATCGGAACGACGCACAAATCGACGATTACTTTCATTTCCATTGAGTCCTCAAGGCATTGGCCCATCAAGTCGGATCGTCCGCGTCCTGCCCGATTCCAACTCAAGCAGATCTGCGGATCGGACGCTCGCCCACAAACCGTAAGCGAGATCTTGAGCGTAGCCGAAAATTGCCCTCGCGTCTTCCCGTTTCAGTGTCTTGCGGTCGACCGGGTTGAGCTCTTGCGTTCGCGTGCCATCACGTTGGAGGAATCCAAAACGCCGAATCGCTCGGGACCGATCAACGCCTTTTTTGGTTCGGCTTGCTGATTTGTGATATGTTAAACCGGCCCTGCGCAACGGAGGCGAAGCTTCCGTGGCACCCGCAATAACCGCAAGCGTCCTGCCCTTGGCGCAGAATAACCATGTTCCATGGCATCATAAAGATGCAAACGACTGTCTGACGCGGAGACGATCGCGCTCGCAAACAAATCGATGAGAAGCAAGATGAATTCCACAGCACGATTGGCCGCTCTGATCGCTTTCCTCTCCTGTGCGACCCCGACGATTGGTGAAGAGACGACGCACAGCTTCCTAGCATGTGGTCAAAAGACCTACATCATGGATGCCGACGGAAAGGCGACCTGGACCTACCCGGCCTCCACACGAGACGGCTATGTGCTGCGCGACGGCTCGATCGTTTTGACGCTCAGCAAATCAAAGCGTCATCGCGGTGGAGCGGTTGTCAAAATTGCCCCCGACAAAACCGAAACCCTGCTTTGGGAAGGAACGCAAACGGAAGTCAACAGTGCGCAGCCAACTGCCGAGGGGAATCTTGTCATCACCGAAGCGGGGGACCAGCCACGCCTAATCGAAATCGATCCCGAGGGAGAGATCGTCCTGGAATTCCCGTTGGCGTGTCAAAAGAAGAATCATCATATGCAGACGCGGATGGCCCGGAAGCTCGCCGATGGAACTTTCCTCGCACCGCATCTGCTGGACTTCGCCGTCTTCCACTACGGCAGAGATGGTGAAGTCTTAAACAAGCTGGACACCACCGTCCCCGGCGATACCGAACATAAGGTCCACAGCTGGCCGTTCACCGCGATCCGGCATGGCGACGGGCACACACTCGTATGCTGCACCCACGGAAATCGCGTCGTCGATTTCGACAGCAACGGCAAGATCGTTTGGACGCTTACCAACGATGATTTACCGGGCAACTGGCTTCAAGATCCCTGCGGGGGCCAGGTGCTTCCCAACGGTAACATCGTGATTGCCAGCTACGCCGCCGGACGGGCCGATCCAAACGCTCCGAAACTGTTTGAAGTGACACGCGACAAGAACGTTGTCTGGAAATATGTCGACGGTCAAAAGGTCGGAATCCATCACTTTCAATTGCTCACCACCAATGGGAAGCCGTTGCAAGGGCCGGTTCTAAAGTAGACGCAAATCGCCGAAGTGGCATTCGGCCCAACACCGGCCACTGGCCCTAACAATTTTCGTGAGTCCTGCTTTACAAGGCGAAGCAGATGATGCAGCATCCAAAGTTCCATCGAAGTATGACCATGAAAATGTTGCACGTCCTGGGGCTTGTCAGCGTCGCATTGGCTCCGATGTTGGCAGCCGCGGCCCCTCCGAACTTTGTCATCATTTTCACCGATGACCAAGGGTATCAGGACGTCGGCTGCTTCGGTTCCCCCGACATTCGCACTCCATGTTTAGACGCCATGGCACAGGCGGGAATGAAGTTCACCAACTTCTACGCTCAACCCATTTGTGGACCCTCGCGAGCTGCCCTGATGACAGGATGCTATCCTCTGCGTGTTGCCGAACGGGGGAACACGAAACAGGTGCATCCTATTCTGCACGAGCAGGAGATCACGATCGCTGAAGTGCTGAAACCACAGGGCTACGCCACAGCCTGCTTCGGAAAATGGGACCTGGCGAAACACGCTCAGACAGACTTCTTCCTCGACCTCTTTCCGACTCACCAGGGATTCGACACTTTCTACGGAACGCCCACCAGCAATGACCGCGTTGTGAATCTCTACCGAAACGATGCGTTGATCGAAACCGACTCCGATATGGCCACGTTGACTCGGCGTTACACCGATGAAGCCATTGCGTTCATCGAAAGGAAGCGGGATCAGCCGTTTTTCGTTTACCTGGCTCACACCATGCCGCACACGCGACTCGATGCATCGCCGAGGTTCAAGGGGAAGAGCCAACGCGGACTGTATGGGGACGTGATTGAAGAAATCGATTTCAACGTCGGCCGCATCCTGGAGACGCTCGAAAAATTGAAGTTGGCTGAAAATACGTATGTTCTGTTCACCAGCGACAACGGCCCATGGCTGACCAAGAACAAGAACTATGCAGACGGACACCGACGATCTGACAATGGAGGATCAGCGGGACCGTTGCGGAGCGGCAAAGTGTCGACATTTGAAGGGGGCGTGCGAGTCCCCGCGATCCTATGGGGACCGGGCAAAGTCCCTGCGGCCACGGTTTGCGATTCCATCGCCACGACGTTGGATGTGATGCCAACGTTTGCATCCCTTGCCGGTGCGCCGGTGCCGTCGGATCGAGTGATCGATGGCGAAGACATTCGCCATCTCTTCCATGGCGAATTCGACAAGGCGAATCCCGAGAAGACGTACTTCTACTACTTGCGAGTTCATCTCCAAGCGGTACGTCAGGGGAAGTGGAAATTGCATGTACCTCGAGCGTCAGAACCAGTCGGAGTCGCTCCGTTCAGCCGCAACACACACATCGGTCCCGAGGATCGTGTCGGCTTTGATGAACCGTTTCTAGTCGACTTGGAGAACGATCTCGGTGAAACTTCCAATCTTGCGGCGGAGAATCCAGCGGTGGTTGATCGCTTGATTGGACTTATTGAATCGATGCGTGAAGACCTAGGCGATCATGATCGCGTTGGAAAAAACATGCGTTTTTTCGACGCATTGGACGACCGCCCGGCAACGCCACCCGTCCCTGCGCCTCCGAAACGGGGACGGCAGTCGTCGCCACCTCATCAGTGAAACCTTCTATAAACGGTTCCCCCGACATAACATTATCCAACGACCGGCCGCAACCTCCTATGAAATACGTCGTCTTCTCTCTGAGCATCTCATGCATCCCCTTTGCCCTGACGGGGAGGATCCGTGATCGGTCTACCTTCCGAGGGTTCTTGGCGTTGTGTGGACTGATGGTTTTGTTAGTTCCTGTTGCGATAGCTCAGGAACCGGAGCCGTCGTCCGGTGACGCTGCGGCGATTCGACCTGAATATCCCGACTTCAGCTGGCAGCGCATTCCGTTGTACATGCACATTCGCAAAGCCAAGACCTTTACCAACCGTGAGATCGCTTTTTTGGCGAAGTTCCCATTGATCACCTTCGAGAAAGCCAATGGACATCAGGACCATGGTTCGGTCGAAGCGGGAACGTTGGCCGCGGCGAAAGCGGTCAAGAAGCTCAATCCAAACGCAAAGATCCTCTATTACCGCAACGTGATCGTTCATTATGGCGACTACAAAGTGGACAAACAGCTTGAGGAAATTCCAGGTGCGTTGCTGCGCGATGAACAGGGTAAAACGAACCTCGTTCGCAATCGCTCCGCCGCTTACGATTTGTCCAACCCCACGCTTCGCAAATGGTGGATCGATTCCTGCAAGGTCGTGACGGCCGATGCGTCCATCGACGGTCTCTTCATCGACGGCAACATCAAAGCGCTCGAACCGGGCTACCTACGCCGACAGATCGGGGCGGAGAAGAAGGACCAAACGATCGACGGGTATCACTTGTTGATGAACCAAACACGCGAAGCCATCGGCCCGAACAAACTGATGATCGGCAATATTCTTCGGGCCCGCTTCGATGATGGGGGACTTGAGTATTTGGATTACTTCGACGGTTCGTACCTCGAAGGCTTCTTCCACAACGTGGGTGGGGTGAGCTATCCGCAATACGTTGCCAAAGGGATCGACACGATGCAGCGAGCGGCACGCCAGGGCAAGATCATCGCCTTCACCACCGGTTTCAACGCCCCCAAGAACACAAGCGATCTCGGCATCGACGAAAGCCACGGAAGCATTGAATCCGATGCGGCCGCCCGCGAAGCCCTTGTCTATCCCTTGGCCATCTTTCTGATCTGCGCCGAAGAGCACAGCTACTTTCGCGTCCACGAAGGTTACTCTGCCAACGGGAATGATCGTTGGATGCGATGGCTTCCCGAGTATGACCGCCCCCTTGGCCCACCCGTCGGTCCGGCAACGAAGGAAGGCTACCGCTACTCGCGGAAGTTCCAACATGCAGCGGTTCAACTCGATATCGAAAAGCGGACCGCAAGCATCCAATGGATTAGGGAGAATAGAGAATGAACCGAGATGCCATCCCTCAAAACGCTGGACCTCCACGACGCCAGGTCGCCGCGGCCCGGGACTTTGTGCGACTCGGAGCTATTGAACGTTGCGTGGATTTTTTTGTGCACCACCTAGAAGAATCGATCGGAACCATGAACCCATTATTCATTCGATCTACCAATCCAACCCCTCGTGACCCGAGGATCGTTTCGAGCCTTCCGCATCGGAAGCGTTATCGACGCGTGTTGCGGATGTGGGTGTTTCTTTTGCCGCTTGTCGCTTCAATCGCTGCCGCTGAATCCGAGCCATCCCGCCCCAACATTGTGGTCGTTATGGCGGACGATATGGGCTGGGGAGATTCCGCGACGTACGGTCACCCGCAGATACAAACACCCCATCTCGACAAGTTGGCAGCGGAAGGCGTGAAATTCACTCAGTGCTATTCTGCCTGCGGCGTCTGTTCACCGTCGCGTTCTGCGATCCTGACCGGCCGGACTCCTTATCGCAACGGGGTCTATCGGCATCTGTCGGGGAACCACGCCGCTCATTTGCGAGCGAGTGAGATCACGTATCCGAAACTACTGAAATCGATCGGTTACGCAACCTGCCATGTCGGCAAATGGCATCTCGCATCGAAGCCCCAATTCAACACCGCGGACTATCCACAACCTGGCGATCACGGTTACGACTATTGGATGGCAACCCACAACAATGCGGAACCGAGCCACAAGAACCCACGCAACTTCGTCCGCAATGGTGAACCAGTCGGTGAACTTCAAGGCTATTCCGCGCCGTTGGTTGCCAGCGAAGCTGCGCGTTGGTTGAGTGATTTACGAGACAAGTCGAAGCCGTTCGTATTGTCGGTCTGGTTCCATGAACCGCACTCCCCGATCGCGACCGATCCGCAGTTTCGCAAGTTGTATGATGGGCACGAGAACGCAACCTACATGGGCAATATCACTCAGCTCGATCACGCACTTGGGATCGTGTTGCAGGCATTGGATCAGGAAGGTGTTCGCGACAACACCTTGGTGATCTTTACATCGGACAATGGGCCGGTCGCCAGGTTCGGCGGGACGACGGGCGGTTTGCGCGGCGGTAAACGTAGCGATCATGAAGGTGGAATCCGTGTGCCCGGTGTCGCCCGTTGGCCGGGACACATCGAACCGGGAACCGTTAGCGACGTGGCGGTGATCGGAACCGATATTTTCGCCACCGTGCTGGATATCACCGGCGTTCCGCTTCCCAAGGACCGCACCATCGATGGCGTCAGCATGGTGCCTGCATTTAAGGGAGAACCGGTCGAACGAAAGATACCGCTGTTCTGGCGAACCCACGTCTCGCCACCGGCAGATCGCGTCGCCCTTCGGATCGGCGACTGGAAACTGGTCGGCGACGAAACGCTCACAAAATTCCAATTGTTTGAGATCCAGAAAGATTGGAAGGAAGAACACGATCTCGCCGCTTCCATGCCGGAGAAGACCGAACAGATGAAGCAGCGGATGTTAGAAGTCTGGAGGGGCATCGAAGCCGAAGGCCCCGACCACTGGTGGAAGAACGAACGGCAACAACCGACGCGAGGCGGAAAGGTGAACTATTGATTCAACCGTTCCACCGCCCATTCCCTTGACGTTCTCTCCACCGTAAGTGTTCACCGCGCCGGCGTTCAACCGCAGGAACGCAAGCCATCACCGACTGTCCCGCGTTTCGAATGCGATCCGATTCGAGAACGCCCCATTCCTTACGCCCCCTACGTTTTCAAAGCGACGATATGTGTGTCGATTCCATCATTCGAGTTATCGCCCTGTTCCTGCTATCGACGGCGACGGCGTTTGCCGCGGAAAGGCCCCCCAACGTTGTTCTGATCTTCGCCGACGATCTCGGCTACGGTGACCTTGGATGTTACGGCGCCACGAAAGTGCAAACGCCCAATATCGACAGGCTGGCAGCCGAAGGACGTCGGTTTACGGATGCCCATTCGGTGTCGGCGGTTTGCACACCGTCGCGTTACGCGTTGCTGACCGGGCAATATCCAGTGCGGGCCGGAGGCAAAGGCGTGTGGGGACCGGCACCGATCAATTCGCCCCTGATTGTCGACACCGAGAAGACGACGATTGCTGATGTCTTCAAAACCAGCGGTTACGACACCGCCGCGATTGGAAAATGGCACTTGGGATTTGGCGAGGGGACGAATCACTGGCAGGGTCGACTGCGTCCCGGACCGCAGGATCTCGGCTTTGACTACTACTTTGGCATGCCAGTGGTCAACAGCGCGCCCCCCTATGTCTATGTGGAAAACGATCGCATCGTCGGCAGCGACCCCAACGATCCGTTGGTCTATCTTGGCAAGAACGCGCAGGGGACCACCCCGATCACTCCGATTCCGCCCGAAGCCGCACAGCGTACCGCCAATCTGTTTGGTGGAGCCAAAGAAGCGCACCAACGGTTCAACGATTATCAGGTCGGAACCACGCTCGCACGAAAATCGGTCCAATGGATCAACAACCGCCAAGACCGCCCTTTCTTTCTCTACTTGGCGACCACCAACATCCACCATCCGTTCACGCCGGCCCAACGATTTCAGGGAACCAGCCAGTGTGGACTCTACGGCGACTTTATCCACGAACTCGATTGGATCGTCGGCGAAGTTCTTGGGTGCCTGGAAGACAACGGGCTGCGCGACGACACGCTGGTGATTTTCACCAGCGATAATGGCGGCATGTTCAATCGCGGTGGACAGGCCGCGTTCCACGCCGGGCATCGACCCAATGGCGATCTGCTGGGATTCAAGTTTGGCGTTTGGGAAGGCGGTCACCGCGTGCCGATGATCGTTCGTTGGCCAGGTAAGGTGAAGGCCGGAACCACGTCGAAACAATTGATCGGCAACGTCGACATGCTTGCGACGTTTGCTGCATTAACGCATCAGACGCTGGACAACGTTCAGCGGGCCGACAGCGTCAACATGCTTCCTGCGATGTTGGACGATCCCGATGCCCCGATACGCGACCATCTGCTCCTGGCTCCGCACAAGGGGACGCACCTGTCGATACGCAAAGGCAGGTGGATGTATATTCCCGGAAAAGGGAGCGGCGGGTTTGGTGGCAGAAAGCCAGGCGTTCACACTTTCGCCGGCCCCGCTGCGGCCAGCTTCGTAGGCGCCGTCAACAGCGACATTCAAAATGGCAAGATCAAGCCGGAGGCACCCGCTGCGCAGCTTTACGACCTGGACGCCGATGTCCATCAAACGCAGAACCTCCACGACGAACATCCCGAAGTGGTCGCGCAGCTGAAGGCGTTGCTGGATGCGTACCAACCAAAATCCGACTAACGTCGACGCCGCGGCACGAACTCCGCGAACGAATCGCCCACGCTCATCGGAACAACGCATCGATCAACGCTGGCCTGCGCTGCCAATGAGTTCCCCAGCGCGTGGAGTTGTCTTCGGTATTCTCATTGGATCGCCCGCCTCTCGTCGGTTGGCATCGCAGGCAGAGATGCAGACCGGAGCATCGCTTGCAAACGGCGAACGAAATCGTAAAGGTCGTCGAAACCTCGGCTCCATTGCTCCGCATGCATGATGAGTAGGGCAGCGACGAAGTGGAGTCCCCGCGTGCGGCGAGTTCCCCGGGCGATTGTGCAAACAGAGGACACGAAACGGGCCCCGACACACCAAGGGTTTACGGCAGCGCATCGGATGGTCTTTGCAGATGAAGCCCCGTGATCTCTTGGTGAGTAAAACGCTTCGACCCGCAAACGCTACGGATGTTGAAACGCTTGCTGCGGTGAGGGGGCAGTCTTCGTTTCCGCAAGCGAACGATGGGGTTGGGAGCATCGACAATCCGCGCTGCTGATTGCATGTTTCGCGATGGGGGGAGCTTCGGTGCAACGGGCGCTTTGGATTGTCGTGCGATCGCAGCGACAGTCAACGAGGTTGCTGACGTTCACGCGTTCATTGTTAACACGGCAACCCGTCATACCGCTTGCGGCACAGTCGATGGGATGCCTGCGGAAGTGGTGAGGCCAAGCAACTTCGTGCATCCCCGATCGGCGCGCCTCCCGGGCTCGAAAACTCGTGCGCGGCTTCGATTGCGTCGGCCCCACTCCAACGCCCCTTTGCCACAGTCAAGAAACTCGCGACCGGTCCGCTTCTTGCATTGGTTCACATCTTTCCCTATCCAATCCTGCGCTGGACTTCCATCTAGCCCACAGTACTGGCAGTCCGACGATTCCACTTGCCTTTCCCCACCGCACGCGTCGGTTCACCAAAACTTCCCCCATAGTCCTGGCATGCATCGGCAATCGACATGCCTTGATGCGCGTCTTTGTGCCTGTGAGCGTCCCCAGTTGGAATATTCGCCGCTGGATTAGAAAAAATCATATTTATTGCATAGGGATCCCTTCTCCAATCATTAAACTCGTCTACTCGCTCCCATTGGAACTAGTTGACGATGTGGCGCCGATGACGACCGTGCTGGCTAAGACCCCCAAGGCGCAAGATGCTCTCTGCGAAAAAATATATCGACGGCTTCACTTCACGAATTTCGGAAAAGCGCAAGACGCGAGGGGCTCGCACCGCGTCGCGGACACGTCGCCGATTGGGATTGCTGGAGCAATTGGAAGATCGGCGTGTGCTGGCGACCTTCCCGCCGGTCGATGTTAGTGGACTGATTTCCAGTATCAATACCGCCAATGCCAACGCGGAAGACGATGTGATCGATCTGGGGGGCGGAACATTTACGCTCACAGCGATTGACAACGATCCGAGTGGGCCGAATGCTGGCGATGCGGCGAACGGGTTGCCGGTGGTTAGGGCGGATGGTGGTAATTCGCTGACGATTATGAACGGCACCATCGAACGGGATCAGACGGGCGGCACGCCGGAATTTCGGATTCTCAGCGTCGGCGGCGGGGCGGATCTCACGATTCAGGACACCGTCATTCAGGGCGGCGATCTGTCGTCATCCACCAACACGGACCTCGGCGGAGGAATTCGCTCGACCGGCACGCTGACCGTCATCGGAAGTTCGCTCACGTCCAATACTCCCAGCGGCCTGGAGAGCAGCGGGACAGCGACGATCATCAATAGCACCATTGCGGCAAATACTGGCGCCGGAATCGTAAACAAAGGGTCGATGTCGGTTGCAAACACAACAATTTCCGGCACCTTGGGCGAATCGAGCAACGGATTGCTTAACTACGGATTATTGGGAAAAAACGCCGATTTGGCGGTACTGAACAGCACCATCGCGAACAACTCTGGGTGGGGGATCACGAATTCCACAATTTTGTTTGGCAACGCAACTTTGTCCATCCACAATAGCATTCTGTCGGGCAACACGGGCGGCGACTTCTCCGCAACAGGGTCGGGCGGAGGACCATCGACCAAGACCGGCAGCAACAACCTGGCGGATCAGGCGAACTTCCCCGGCCGCATTGCCGCCGTCACGAACTTCGATGCCAGCCTGGCCGACAACGGCGGTCCCACGCAGACTCACGCCCTGCTGCCCGACAGCAACGCCATCGACGCCGGCGACAACGCCTTCGCCATCAATCCCGGCCCCGACGCCACCATCGGCGGTGGCGACGACACGCCGCTGGTCATGGACCAGCGAGGTACGGGATTCGCCCGAATCGTTGGCGGCACGGTCGACATCGGCGCGTTTGAATTCTTTGTCGAAACGCCCAGTCTGGTCGTGACCACCAAAAGCGATGTCGTCGACAACACCGACAACCTGACCAGCCTGCGGGAAGCGATTGCGTTTGCGAATCAGACACCCAATACGCTGGACGAAATCACTTTCGGCGACGGCAGCAGCCTGACCGGTGGAACCGACTTTACAAATCTCAATGCGGACACCATCACGCTCGGAGGCACAGAACTGACGATCTCTTCCGACATCACCATCACCGGCCCCGGAGCCGACCTGCTGACAGTCAGTGGCAACGATGCCAGCCGCGTGTTTGATATCGCGAACGGCGATCACGACGTGACGCTCGATTCGTTCTCGATTGCCGACGGAAGCGTTGGGGGTAGTTTCGGCGGCGGAATTCGCAATCATTCGACCGGCACGCTGACGATCACCGACGCGGTTGTGTCCGACAGCAGCGGTGGCTCCGGTGGAGGCATCTACCAGGCGGACGGCACACTCCACGTGGAACGCACCACGTTGCGCAACAACACGGGCACTCACGACGGTGGCGGGATCTACATCGATGGTGGTACTGTGTCGCTGGTCGACAGTTGGGTGGCGGATAACACGGCTGCCGGTTTATCTGGCGGCGGAATCCGCCTCAACGGCGGCACGCTCACGGTGATCGGCAGCACGATTTCCGGAAACATGGCAACGACCGGTTATGGCGGGGGGATCAACTCGTCCGGCACCGTCGCCATTATCAACAGCACCGTCTCCGGCAACACGGCGAATTCACTTGGTGGCGGAATCTTCAGCGGCGGATCGCGTTCGTTGACCGTGGTCAACTCGACCGTAACCGGCAATACCGCTGGCAGCGCTTCCAGCGGTGGCGGCATCCGTCAGAGTTCCACTAGCACGGTCACGATCGTCAACAGCATCGTGGCCGGCAACACGACTGGCGGAGCAACACCCGACGACATTAGCGGAACGATCGACACCACGAACTCCGCATCCAACATCGTCGGCGACTCTGGTTCCGCCGGCGGACTGACGGACGGCACCAACAACAACCAGGTCGGCGTCGACGCGGGCACCGTCCTCGCAACGAACCTCGCCGACAACGGCGGCCCCACGCGAACCCACGCCCTCGTCGCCAACTCCCCTGCCATCGATGCGGGGGACAACGATCTGGCCACCGACAATGGCACGTCCGGCGGGATGGCCCTGGCGACCGACCAGCGTGGTGAGAATCGCATCCTCGGCGGCACGGTCGATATCGGCGCGTTTGAATTGACGCCCCCCGCGCCGAAGAACGTGAACCTGTCACTCAGCAGCAATACGGGTACCGAAGCCGCTGAAACAATCATCACGGTGACCGCCACGGCGGATTCGCCAGTCAGTAGTGATCAAACGGTGGTGGTCAATGTCACCGGCACCGGCATTACGTCGAGCGACTTCGATCAACTGACGGCCACGATCACCATCTCGGCCGGATCGAACACCGGCACGGCGGACTTCACCATTCAGAACGATACGCTGGTCGAACCGACCGAAACGGCGATCTTTATCCTCTCGAATCCCTCCGCCGGCCTGACGCTGGGCGCGACCACGTCGGGCACCGTTGCGATCACCGACAACGATACGTACGACACGGAAGTCACGCTTGTTTCAGGTGTGTTGACGATTCAGGATATCAACGGCGGCACGTCCAGCGACGACCTGAGCATCAGCTACGCCGGAGGAACTTACACGATTACCGACAACGGTGGATTGGCCATCACGACCGGGATTGCCGGGGCAACAGGTGATGGCACGGATACCGTCACGATTCCAGGATCAGGTGTGACCGGGATTCGGTTTGATCTGCTGGGTGGCGATGACCTGGTCACCGTTACTAGTGTTCAGGCGGCGTTATCTGGTGGGTTCACCATTACGGGGGGAGCAGGTTTCGACCGGGCGGTTGTGGACGGCACGATCGCCACCACCGGGATCGGAGCGGTGAACATCACGACTTCGGGACCAATTGTCCTGAACAGTGGTTCCAGCGTTACGACAGTCAACGGCGGCATTACGCTCGATGCGAATTCGGCGGGTGCTCAAATGGCGCGCTTCATCGGGTTGGACGCAAACAACACCCTGATTCAAACGACGGGAACTGGCAATATCCAGCTACTGGGCCACGGCGCGGCCACTGACAGTGGCACCTCGGACCTTTACGGCGTCGACCTGCGAGGCGGGACTCGTGTCCGTTCGACAGCGACCGGTTCCAGTGCGGGAATGATCGCGATCACCGGGGTCGGCGGAAATGCGGCGGCCAATAATTTCGGCGTGCGAATTCTGGGCAGCACCACGGAGGTCAGCAGTGTCGATGGCGACATCCTGATCAACGGGACGGGCGGCAACGGATCGAGCTTGAACAATCATGGTATTTTAGCGAGTGGCGGAAGAATCGAATCGACAGGTGCGGGGGAGAACGCAGCCTCGATCGTCATCACCGGAATCGGCGGCCGCGGCCCGACTGGAGATGACGGTGTACGAATCGATGGTTTTCAGGTAAGCAGCGTAGCTGGCGAGATCACGATCACTGGCACTGGCAACGGAGAAGCACCTGATTTCCGGGCCAGTGGCGCCAGCATTATCGGCGGCGGGACCGCCACGGGCGCGATCACGATCAACGCCAATTCGATCGCGTTGCAGGGCACCACCAATGTTCAGTCGACCGCTGCGTTGACCATCCAGCCTCGCACGGCGGGTACGACCATCGGCATCGGCGGCGGCACGGGCGATCTAAACCTCGACGACACGGAACTGGGAATGCTCAGCGACGGTTTCAGCAGCATCACGATCGGCGATGCCAGCAGCGGTGACATCGACATCAACACCGCGACATTCCATGACGCGTTGAACCTGATCACCGGCGGTGAGGTCCATGATCTTACTGGCGCAGATCTCAACATGTCCGGTGGCGACACAGTAACCGTTGATGGCACAGTTACTCCCGGTCAATCGCCCGGTGTTCTAGAGGTCACTGGCGACTTTGCTTTTGCAGACGACAGCACCTTCGAAGTCGAAATTGGTGGGACTTCGCCGGGGACTACCAACAACAATCACGATCAGATCGACGCCTCGGGTTCCGTCAGCATTGGATCGGGCGTTGTCCTGGATCTGGTCGCCGTCGGATCTTTCGCGATCCAACGCGTCGGTGGCGAATCATTCGAGATCATCAACCGCACGGGCGGAACGGGGATGTTTGACGGGCTGGACGAAGGCGACACCGTGAGTACAAACTTCTTCGGCTCCGGCCTCTCGGCCACCATTACCTACCTGGGTGGCGACGGCGACGATGTGGTGATCCAAGTGGAACCGCCGCAGGCGGACATCTCGATCACCAAAGACGACGGGGTCACTTCCGCAGTCCCTGGCCGGGACGTGCTTACGTACACCATCGTCGTCAGCAACGCCGGACCGAACGATGACCCTGCCGTTTCGGTCACCGACGTCATTCCTGCGGCGCTAACGGCCACATATACCGCCAGCGCCTCAGGCGGCGCGTCGGGCAACACCGCTGCAGGTTCAGGAGACCTATCCGAATTGCTCAGCCTGCCTGCTGGCAGCTCAGTGACTTATACCGTGACCGCGAGTATCGATCCGAGCGCGACCGGAACGCTGGCCAATACTGCCACCGCGACCGCTTCTGTCGTTGACCCCGACGGCACGAATAATACCGCGACGGACGACGACACGGTGCTGATGCCTGCGGCGGATTTGTCGATCACCAAGACCGACGGCCAGGGCACTGCGATTCCAGGCGATTCGGTAACTTATACGATCGTGGTCACGAACAACGGCCCCAGCGACGTGACGGGGGCAACGGTGTCCGATACCTTCCCAGCCATCTTATCGGGAGTTACCTACACCAGCGTGACCACAGGAACCGTCAATGGTAACACGGCCTCCGGTTCAGACGACATCAGCGATACCGTGGACATGAGCGTTGGTGCCACGATCACTTACACCGTGACTGGAACGATCGATTCCGGAGCGACCGGATCGTTGGCCAATACGGCGACGGTATCTAGCGCCATCGATACGAATTCCGCGAACAACAGCGCGACGGATACCGATACGCTCACGCCGCAGGCGGACATCTCGATCACCAAAGACGACGGGGTCACTTCCGCCGTCCCTGGCCAGGACGCGCTTACCTACACCATCGTCGTCAGCAACGCCGGACCGAGCGATGATCCTGCGGTTTTGGTCACCGACGTCTTTCCTGCGGCGCTAACGGCCACATATACCAGCATCGCCTCAGGCGGCGCGTCGGGCAACACCGCTGCAGGTACAGGAGACCTATCCGAAACGCTCAGCATGCCTGCCGGCAGCTCAGTGACTTATACCGTGTCCGCGAGCATCAATCCGAGAGCGACCGGAACGCTCTCCAATACCGCCATCGCGACCGCGTCTGTCACTGACTCCGACGTCACGAATAACTCGGCGACCGATAATGACACGTTGTTGACACCAATGGCCGACCTGTCGATCGTGATGTCGGACAGCCCGGATCCTGTGGCCCCTGGCGGAACGCTGACCTATTCGTACAACGTCGTGAATAATGGACCTAGCGCGGCACAGGGTGCAACACTTTCGTTCTCACTGGATCCGGCTTTGACACCTTCGCGCTCCCCTTGGTCGGTTGGGGAGCCGATTGCGCCCGGTCAAGGCGCGTTTCTCGTCTTCACTTCTACAGTCGCTGTGGCTGCGACCGGGACGCTAACCAGTGGCGTCACTGTCTCGTCATCGACGCCCGACCCGGATACGAGCAACAACTCCGACTTAGGGATCACTCAGGTTGGCGGGTTGGACTATGGTGACGCACCGACAGGTGGCGTCATTGGGTCACCACCCGACAGCTATCCAACCTTGATCGCTCAAAATGGAGCTCGCCACGTAATCGTTCCAGGAGCCCCCGTCCTTGGTGCCGGCATCGACAAAGAAGCCGACGCCCAGCCCAATGCAACCGCCACCGGAGACGACGCGGATGCCGAGGGTGACGACGAAGATGGCGTCGCGTTTGATTCCGATCTGATCGCCGGAGCCCTTGCCGATATCACCGTCACGGCCAGTGCCGCTGGCGGATTGCTCAATGCGTTTGTCGACTTCAATGCCGATGGCGATTGGGCCGATGCGGGCGAACAAATCTTTACTGACCAGCCCTTGGCCGCCGGCGCAAACTCGCTCTCCTTTACCGTGCCCGCCGATGCGATGCCAACCGGGACCTTTGCTCGATTCCGAATCGACACCGGGGGCGGATTGTCTTATGACGGGCAGGCAGCGGACGGTGAAGTCGAAGACTATGCCGTCGAGATTCAGATACGCACGGTTGATTTGCAGGTCAGCACCACTGCGGGCAGCGAAGCGGGCCAGACCCAGATCACGGTTACGGCGAAAGCCGATGGTCCCGTCATCGGCAATCAAACGGTTGACATAGCCGTTACAGGCACCGATATCGAGCTAAGCGATTACACACTATCAGGAACTCAGATCCAGATCGCCGATGGCGAGACCGAGGGCAGTGTCACGTTCACCGTTCTAAACGACGATCTTGTTGAAGCGGCGGAAACCGCCACGTTGACGATCTCGGGACCATCGACCGGGATTCAATTGGGTGCCACGACGTCAACCGACATTGTTATCGCCGACAACGATTATGCCACGCTGTCGATCGATGACGCGGAGATTCTTGAAGGCAACAGCGGGGAAACGTTGATGCAATTCACCGTCACGCTCAACGGTCAATTGTCGACAACGATCAGTCCCGGATTCGAAACGATCGATGGATCGGCAAGTGGTGGTCATGTACCAAGCGTCGATTATCAAGATGCCAACAGCCATCTTAGCTTCAGTCCTTCGACCGCCACGACACAAACCAAGACGATCACAATCAAGATCAACGGCGATACGGAGATCGAACCGGACGAAACGTTTGACGTGGAATTGTCGCCGCTAGACAATTCTTCCGGCTTGGACATTCGCGTCGTCCCTGGTAAAGGTCGCGCGACCGGAACGATTCTCAATGACGACGTGCCCCTGGGGCCTCAACTGTTCTTCAAGCAGGTGCTCGACGAGCGTGTCTGGTTGGGCGTCAATGACATCTCGCCCGACGGCATCATCGTCTTCGCGTGGGGGACCGAAACCGGCGAGACCTACCTGCCTCAGTATGGAGTCACGCTGGGCATTGCCAATGCGACACTTATTTCATTGGCCGAAGGGGGCGCCGACGGCACGACGTCGGGAATCATTCCGATTCCCTTTACCCCCGAAGGTCAAGCTTACCTGTTCCAAGCCTTTGAGATGGCTCCCAATCCGCAGGTAACCAACGTCTTGCCGCTGAACATCGCCGGTTCGCCGGTGGCCGTGATGTCGAACAACGCCGCTCCAGAACCGATCGCGGAACTCCCCAACTTCACCGCAACGGTCGGGAAGCCCTTCGAATTCGATATCGCCGACGATCCCTTCGTCGATCCCGATTCGGAAACGCCGTTGTTCTACAACGCCCGTCAAACCGATGGAGCGCCGCTACCCGAATGGCTCGACTTTGATCCGGCGAACCTCTCGTTCCACAGCCACGCGATCCCGGAATCGGGCCAATGGTCGATCACGGTTACCGCAACGGATCGCGGCACCCCGGTTCAATTCACCAGCACCACGTTTGTGTTGCGTGCCATTGCCGATCGGAGCGTTTGGCAAAACCGTTCGGAAGCTGTCGATGTCAATGGCGATGGCAACACGACGCCCGTCGATGCCTTGATCGTCCTGAATCACTTGAACTCCGTGGACGATCCCTCGCTTTCGGCGCAGCGTGCCGACGGCGAATTCCAGATCGACGTCAACGGCGACCATCAGGTGACTCCTATCGATGCCTTGCGTGTCCTCAATTGGTTGAATCAGTCGGCCGCGGCTTCCAACGTATTGGTGGCACCGTCGGGAGAGTATCACGGCGACGAAGAGGAGCATGCAGAATCGGCGAACTTGAACGATGCCGCGTTTGCAAACGCACCAAAGATTGGCTCCCTTGACAGTTTTTCGGTTACCACGGCGTTTTCCCAAACGCACGACGGAGCGAACGTCGACGAAGTCAATGACCAAGACGACCAGCAGGAGAGCAAAGAGGAATACGAGGAACGCGTCGATAAGATTTTCGCCGACGTTTTCTAGTTCGACCTCCTGGAATGGGTGGGAAACGGGAGACGTCTGGCTTGTTCTCCCGTAACTCTCCCCCACGGAAGCGAACGACACGCGAACGGTTGCGATCGGGAAAGGCACAACAAGTCGGTACGCCGGCGGCGGCATCCCATACGGCGTTCCGACATGTTGATTCCCAACGCGTTAAAAAAACGCATCGAGACGCATGACCTGTATTGGAACTTGGTGCATCCGGATCGATGCCGGCCGTCCCGTGTCGAGGATGAGGGAAATACGCTGGCATAACGCCCCGAATTCCGCAGACGAATGAACACATAACCGTCGCAGGGCAGACGGAAATCGCTTCCGCGTCCCAACCTGTCCCGAGGGGGAAGCTCCAATCCATTGCATCGCCCAGGCCAAAGCGTAGCAAGCCCGGCGATCGAAGCGCCGGCCTGCGGGGGCTCATCCGCCGAATGCGTCGGCTAGCCACCATCGTTATGCCCGTGGATAACGCGAAGTTACGCGAAACAACGACAAGCAAAGTCTCATCCTGTCTTAGATCGATGTCGTCGCACGTTGCGTTGCTGCGGCGATCTCCTGCTCGATCGCGTCGAGAGGATTCAGGGGACGGAGTGGTTCGTCGTACGGAGTGACTCGATTGGTTTGCGGATCCCAGTGAACTGGTCCGTAGCGGGCGGGAGCGGGGTGACCGCTGAGAATGTTTCCCATCGCATCGCCTTGGTTGTAATGCCAGAACTCGAACGGGAAGTGCATGAAGCCATGAGCTTCCATGATTGCGGTGATCTCCAATCGGTTCTGCAGATCATCGGCCTCGATAAACGGCGACCGCATCGGCGTTCGCTCGCTCATCTCCAGGTAAGGATTGCCACGCCAGACCTCGCTGCCGTCGTCGCGGCGGAAGACTGAGATATCGACAGCCGATCCCGACATGTGCGTCCCGATTTTCGGAATGTTGGCGATCAATACCGTCGCCCGACGAAAGACAAGTTCCGTCGGGGGAAGCTGGCCGCCGTTTTCCCAGATGCACTTCTTCAGGATCGCATCAAACAACTCCGGCTTGCGGACCAACTGACTCTGCATGTCCTGGGATCGATAGCCGTCTTCGATCTTCAAAATCCAGCCGCGATCGTTCATCGCACGACCGATGTCCATCAGTTTGTTGACCAAGCCTTCGCGGATGAAAAAGACTCGCTCGAGTTCGCCAGCGATCTTCGATTCAGAGAACTGCATCTCGATACCAGCTCGTTCTGCCGCATCGGGCAGCGACGCGAAGCCCTCGCCACATTCGTGAACCTCGAAGGGGATGACCTGTTGGATCAGGTCGTAGCCCAGCTGCATTTGCTGAGCCCAATAGTCACGTCGCGAAGGGACGGCCGAAGTTGTCTTCAATGGATCCATCCGTGATGTCGATTGGAGTTGTGGTGTCGTCGAATGTTGATTGTTGAACGGCCAAACGATGGTGCTATGGCGATTCAGTGTTAGCAAGCTGCTCGATTTCATCATTTGTCAACGCACGATTGTAGACTCGTAGATCGCTCATCTTGCCGTTGAAGTAATCGTGCGCACCGAAGCCGATCTGAAGCGGGCGGTCGTTGGAAATGTTGAAGTCGTCCTCATTATAGACAGCCGACGTTGCAACTTGCTTGCCGTTGACATGCAGCCGTAATTGCTTCCCGTCGCGTACCGCGGTCAAATGCACCCAACCGCTTGGCAAGGCATGATCGCAGCTGACGTTGCGGCCGATCTCGATCGAATGGACACGCCCCGAAGGCAACGTCCCGGCGAACAACCGCCCCTGGAATACGGCCATCGTCCACGTGCGGCGGTAGCGGACATCCGGTGTGTGATCCAGGCGTCCGACTTGCGTCCAATTTGGATCGTCGAAGCGATAGACTTCGGCAAGCGGCAAGGTGCCGCCATACATCTTGCCGTTGTAGACCATCAACGGCATCGTCTCCAACTCTTCGCCCAACTGCCCCGCGGCAAACCAGTTCTTGCCGCCGCCCCAACGGAACACTTTCGCGTTGGGCCACTCGCTGACATACAAATCGCCACGGTGCGTTGCGAAGCCATACGTTTGATTGGCACCTTCTAAGATGCCCAGGTGTTCCCACCGCTCGCCATCGTAACGATAGACGGCTCCTTCGTCGTATCCGCTGGCGAAGATCGCACCGTTGTAGACCTTCAGCGATTCGACCCGCTTACCGTCGGGCGTGCCGCACGACGTCCACTCGGTTCCACCTTCGTAGCGAAAGAAGCCAGCGGGAGCGTACAGCGAACCGGCGTACAGCTGTCCGCGATAGACCACCAAGCCGTTGATCGCTTCGGTCTCCGGCAACGTGCCGCAATAGGTCCAACGGTCATCGCCATCGTAGCGATAAACTTTACCGCCGAGATTGGGGTTCTCCGATTCTTCCAACGACGATCCGCCCAAGCGATACTTGCTGACACCGGCGTACAGCTTGCCGTCATAGACAGCGAACGCCGAGACCGCGTTGCATTTGTCGGGACTTCCGCAATCGGTCCACGTTTTCCCGTCGTAGCGAAAGACGCGTCCCGATTGCGCCGGGCCAGCTTCGCATGTTCCCGCAAACAACTGTCCCTGGTAGACCGCCATTCCAAAGATCATCACCGCGTTGCCGAGCTGCCCATGATCGGTCCACTGGCCAACTGGTGATCCGTTGTCGATGCCGAAGTGCAGATGGCGATCGTTTGCTTGCGATGAAGTGACGCCCGAGTAGTTCTGGATGCTGAAGTTGAACCCACGTCGGCTGACCGGATCATATTTACTGACAAGATCGCCCAGCACGTCATCCAATTCCGCGGCGGTATTCACCCACATGCCGATCGAAAAGTCGTTCCCTGCGAAATCGAGCGACGGGCTGTCAGCGACTTCGACAAAACTCTTGCGGCCATCAAAACCGCCCGCCGTCTCCGCTTTGCCATCGCGTCCGGAGGCCTTGAGATCGACGCCACGATTTGTTCCGTGGTTCTCATGCTCGGAGTGGTCAGCAACATCGCCCGACAGTTTCCAGTGTCCGACAGGTCCCGGCGGATCAGCCAACGCAGAGGCTGTACAAAAGCTGCTCACGCAGAGGATCGCCGGAAACAGTTTCTGTCGCACAGTCATCGCAAGATGCTCCTTCAAGGGTAAGTCTCGTTGTCGTCTGGGCACCGACTATAACCGCTTCGCAAGACCGATGCGATCAACATGCGTTGTGCGCTCTGGACAAATTCGCGTTTCGATTTGCCGTATCCACAGGCACGCACAAACCGTTCGAAGCAGCGCGGATATCACCGCATAACGACAATGCCGCGTTGCTCCCCCGTGACACCCGCGCAAGGATGCACCGCGCGCAGCTCACCGTCTCCTGAGTTCGAATTGGCGTTTCGGAAGCGTTGACCAGCACAGACGGTGCGAGGGGCAATTCGAGAGCCGCAGCAACGGCAGGTGCGGAAACTCACGTCGGTTCGGCGAGCACCTTTCCGGTTCGGGCGTCCACGCGGTGCAGTCGACTCACATCTCCCAATGCCCCATCGACGTATTTTAAAGAGACCAACCAATACGGATTGTCGGGCACATTCGTCGCCACCATCTCGCGAAGGATTTCAGGATCATGGACACCGTTTTCGCTGTACAGTTTCGCGTAGAACTCCTGCTCACGACGAAGCTTCGGCGTATCGATGAAGACAGCCGAGCACTTGGTGCCCGGCGGAACGTTGCCGAAGTGATCGATCACAATCATGATCGCGGCTTTTTGATCGATTTCTCTGCTCGTCAACTCTTGCTCCTGACGCTCGACAACTGCGCAACTGAAAACCACAGCCCGCTCCGCAAGCCGTGCTGGTTTTACAGCAGTCTACCACAAACCGTATGCAAGCCAGAGTGAGGCTTCGCGGCCTTGGGCAAGCCGCCTTCGGAAGAGACCTCTCGTGCTGGGGAAAAGACGGCTCTCACGGAGGCACTAAGGCACGGAGTTTTGGCGAACTGCAGACAGACAAATTCGCTTGCCTCTGAGCCTTCGTGCCTTTGTGCCTTTGTGAGAGACATCTCCATGCTGGCGAACAGACGTTTCTCACTGAGGCACTGAGGCACGGAGTTTTAGCAAGTTCATTTAGACAAACTCCCTTTCCTCTGTGCCTTCGTGCCTTTGTGAGAGAAATCATCATGCTGGGGACAAAACGTTTCTCACGGAGGCACCAAGGCACGGAGTTTTGGCGAGTTGCAGACAGATAAATTCGCTTTCCTCTGTGCCTTCGTGCCCTTTGTGAGAGAAATCATCATGCCGGGGAACAAACGTTTCTCACGGAGGCACCAAGGCACGGAGTTTTGGCGAGTTGCAGACAGATAAATTCGCTTTCCTCTGTGCCTTCGTGCCCTTTGTGAGAGAAATCATCATACAGGGAAAAGACGTATCTCACGGAGACACTGAGGCACGAAGTTTTGGCAAGTTCATTTAGACAAACTCCCTTTCCTCTGTGCCTTCGTGCCTTTGTGAGAGTCATCTCCATGCTGGCGAACAAACGTTTCTCACGGAGGCGCTAAGGCACGGAGTTTTGGCCGAGTTACAGAATGATAAATTCGCATCCCTCTGTGACTTCGTGCCTTTGTGAGAGACATCATCATGCAGACGTACAGACTGCTATTACGGAGGCACTGAGTTTTCGTGACGTGGTATTGAGCTATGGATCAACATTCGCTGACGCTTACCGACGGCGGGCGTTTGGTGGTCCAGGCGGTCCGTTTGGCGGTCATTTCCAGGTGCAGGGTCGCGCCGGCGGCGATGTCCTGCCAGCGAAGGTAGGGACGCTGTAGCGGTTTGCCGTTGAGTGTGGCGGAGGCGACGTATTTACGCTCCGCCGACGTTTCAGATGCTTCGATCGTGAAGATGCTGCCGTTCCCTAACCGCAATTGGCTGCGTCGGAAGATTGGCGACCCGATCAGGTAGACGTTCTGGCCGGCGACGGGAAACAGGCCAATCGCGTTCCAGACATACCAAGAACTCATCGCTCCCGAATCGTCATTCCCGACCATCCCACCGGGACTGTCACCGTACATTTGAGCCATCCCCGCACGAACGATCTCGCAGGTCCGATCGTGCCGACCGGCATAGACGTAGGCGTACGGAACTTCCATATCCGGTTCGTTATTCAAACCTTCAAATCGCCCCAACGCGTAACCTTCGGCCATCTCTTCGGCCGACGGTTGGCGACCGGGGATCGAAACGTCGGGAGCCCCGAATCCGAAGAACCGATCGAGATCGGCGACGAATTTTTCGTCCCCACCATGCAACGCGATCCGCCCCGCCATGTCGTGCAACAAACGGAAACTGTAGTTCCAGAGCGTCCCCTCGTAATAGGTCGATTCACGCAGCAGCCCATTGTCGTCATAAGCGTTGGACCATCGGCCCGCCAGCCGCATCATCTTCGTCGCTGTCGCGTCGTCGCCAATGCTTTGAGCAACTTGCGCGGTGCAGTAACAACCGTAAGCCAGGTCGAGCGTATGCGTGATCGGATGGACGACGCCGTCTTGCAAAAAGGCTTCGCCATACGCGCGGCCAGCATCTTTCCACATCATCGTCACGGCACGGTCCCAGTCGATTCCCTCCAAGCCGCGGTTGAAGGCATCGGCGATCACGACGTGCGCCAGCGCACTGGCCTGATGCGCGAATCGGTCGTACCCGCGTGCTAGCCGATAACCGATTGGAAAATTGCCTTCCATTTCGACGACAGTCAGCATTGAGTTAATCAAGTCGGCGCCGTGCTGCGGGAAGAGCGACAGGACCAGCGGCAGCTGTGTCTTGTACATGTCCCACATCGTGCTGAAGTCGAAATAGAAGGGACCGTCCCAGGGCCAAAACGGCGATTCGTCGTTCGCTTCGCACGGCTTGATCAAGCTGTGATAAAGAGCCGAATAGAAGACGCGGCGTTCGGTTTCCGTGCCGCCGCTGACGTCGATTCGCCCGAGCTTTTCGTCCCAACACGACTCCGTCACGGTCCGAGCGGAGTCGAAATCGCGTGCTCCACCGGACAGACTTCGCCACGCTTGTTGTCGACTGCGGAAGGAGAAGGCGACGTGAACTTCGACAACTTGTCCTTCTTCGGTTGGGCCGCTGAAAACGACTCCAAAGGGTTGATAGTTCGATTCGCGGATGTAGTCGTACGACTTTTCACGCTCGCCGGTCAACGGTTCTCCCGCCACCCAAAGGCTCGACTCAAAATCGGCGGGACCAAAGCCATGCACCTCCACAGCGGCCCGAATCGGCAGCCCTTCCATCGTCACGCAAGCTTCAGCGGTCCGCGTGCCGAGTAAACGAAATTCGGCGCGCAGAGGAATCGTCCGGCCATCTTCGATATGAATGCCGCCGTGCGAAAAATCGACCGCCAAAGACGCACGTTCCGACTTGGGAAAGGTATAGCGATGCACGGCGCCACGCGGCGTTACAGTGATCTCAGCCCGGATCCCTGACTTGTCCAAGCGGCATGCGTAGTAACCGGGCGATGCCTGTTCATCCAACACCTCCCATGCCGTTCCCAACGCACCCAGACCACCGATTTCCGCCGTCAGCGGCGTGACGCGACAGTAGTTGTAGTACTTGCGAATCGCGCCGACACCGGAGGGCTGGAAATGGGTGAAGCCGGAGACCAGCATCCGATCGATAAACGGCACCGGCTTGCCTTCGAGCGATTTCCCATAGCGGCCATACCCGGTCGGATAACCGCCGGTGTAGGCCGTCGCACTGACGGTCCCCATTGGCCGACAAGCCCCCGGATGCGTATTGCCAACTTGTGGTTTGGGCCACCACCATTTCGCCGCCAAACCTGTCGGCGGCGGAAGATCCACCGGCTCGGTACCGATGAAGGGATTCACGCAATCGCGTGGCCGCGCGGGCTCATACGTCGATCGCTCCGCCTCGCGATTCTCTTCAAGCATCAGTCTTCGTCGTTCTCAAAAAAGGGGGGCCGGTAGGGAAACATCGGGCGGGGCGGATTACGCAACCGCGCGAATCGCCGGTGCGGAAAGCAAGCGATCGAGGATCACGGCGCGGTCGAAACGCCGAGCGTATTGCTGCGCCGCTCGCGACAAACCGCCTCGATCCCAGTCGGACATCGACGCCACCAAGTTCAACTTGGACGTCAGATCGGCAACGTCGCCGGCAGCATGATACAGGCAATGGTCCCCGGTCGCTTCGGGAATCCCGCCGGTTCGCGTTGTAATCACCGGTCCCAGTCCTCCCGAGAGCATCGCTTCGGCAATTGCGATCCCAAACGTTTCGGTGAATTCGGGACGTGGTTTACTCGGCAGACAATAAGCATAACAGCTGTGCATCAGCGCCAACTTTTCTTCGTCTCCAACGTCATCGAAGAAACGAATGTTGGGATCGCCAGCGGCGAGTTCAATCAAACGGTCGGCATCGGGCCCGGTGCCACAGATCGCTAACACCTTCTTGCCATAAAGTTGACTGGCCCGGTAGGCGCGAATCAGATCGTCCACCCCCTTTGCTTTGCTCAGGCGACTGAGGAACAGTAGGAATCCATCGGGCGAGAGCCCGCGACCTGCGAGCACGCTGGCGTTTTGTTCCGCTTGCTCAGCGACATTCAAGTAGACGCTGGTATCGATCGCGGGATAGCTGATCCGGACCCGCGATTCCAGTTGGTAGGCGAACGTTGTCTTCAGTCGCTCGTCGACCTGTTGGCCCGCTTCGATGATCAACTTCCGCGTGTATTCGCTGACGGCAACCGGCAGATCGTGGGCGAGGTAGTTTTGTAGGACGATCGCGGCGGCTCCAAGCTGTCCAGTGGAGAGAGCGTTTGCGACAACGTTTGTTACATCCGAACCGACAGCTTCGGCGATCGTCGCGGGAGCTTCTCGCGTTCCCATGCCGCGAAGCGTTTCCACACTTTGCATCACCATCTGGCCATGCGGCACGAGGTACAAATTCATGATCGCGGTGCGTCCAGGCAATCGATTCACAAGATCGATCAAGTGACCTGCGATCGCATAGCCGAGTCGACCGTCGAGAACTTTGTAGTCTCCCACCGGTTCGGGACGATCGACGAAGATCCCCGGCGAATAGGGAGCGACTGAATCCAGGGGCTTCAGCGGCAGTCCCGATTCGGCCAAGACATCCAACGGGTAGCTGACGATATGGACGTTTTCGATCCCCGCCGCGCGAGCGGCTTCGGCAAGATTGCGAGCTTCGGTTGAGTGTCCGCAGATAATCGGATCGGCGCGAACAACGAGGATCAGATTCCGATATGGAATACCGCTAGTTTTCGACATCGTATTCCAGTTTGCGTAAGGCATGCGTACAACTCCCGTTAGCAAAGACAGGAACGAATCGAATGAGCACCCCGTGCACCCATTGGCCAGCAAATCCGCCCGTGGTCGATATCAGGCAAAAGGCAACTTCCGCGCCAGTCGTCATTGAATCGCCGTCATTGCGTCGGCAAGATTCGTTCCAAACCCATGTGTGAACGCCACTTACAGCCGCAGATCAAAATGCAGCCGACCTAACGCAGTTCGTCAAATTCACGGCTCGTGCCTAACAAGTAGGCACCCGCTGCGTTATCCGAGTTCCATTAACGACCTGCGATGCCCCGTAGTGGACGAGGTAACGAGTCCCAACTCAACCGGCGTTGCCGTCGCGTTTACAAGGGGACTCGTGACCTCGTCCACTACGGCCGCCTTCGTTCCAATGGCGATACTTTCGTACTGTGCGCTGCAGCGTTCCTAGAAAACGACGCAGCCCGCTTCGTCTGAGAAGTCGAATCCGTCGAACTGCGGCGTTGGGGAAGGGAGCGTAGCTGCGATCCGTAGCGAGGTGGTTCGCATAAGCCACGATCAAACGCCTGCGAAGACGCAATCCCCGCAGGCGTCATTTTCGTTTAGAATTTTCGACGGCGTCCAAATGAAGCGATCGCAATCGAGGGCCAACTGTCGCTACCCTTTGCTTGAGACGCTTTTCCAGAAGTCTGAGGACGGCAAAAACAGCTGTGATGAACTTGATCGAACTTACCGCGACCGGATTCGGTTTCCTGTGCGTCCTGCTAACGATTCGTCGCAGCGTTTGGTGTTGGCCGACCGGCTTGATTCAGGTCCTGCTGTTCATCATCATTTTTTACGATGCGAAACTCTATTCGGATTTGGTGCTGCATGTGATTTACGTCGGACTGCAGTTTTATGGTTGGTACTGCTGGACTCGTGATGATGCGGGGGATGAGAACCTGATCGTAAAGTCGCTTCCGATGTCGTGGCTTGTGGGTTGGATCGCCGTCACGGTTATTGGAACCGTTTCCCTTGGCTGGGCAATGGCGCGATGGACAGATGCCTCGCTCCCCTATCCCGACGCATTTACAACGGTGGCCAGTCTTGTCGCTCAGCTATTGCTGGCTCGACGGTATTTTCAAAATTGGGGATTCTGGATCTGCGTCGACTGCGTTGCTATCTGGGTCTACTATACGAAAGACCTCCACGCGACCGCAGTGCTCTACACTGCGTTTCTGATTCTCGCCACCATCGGCTTCCTGGCTTGGAACAAGCAGCGACGGAAACAGGAAATCGAGGCGATCGCAGCATGACATTGGGCTTAACGTTAGGTAAATATGCACCGTTGCATCGGGGGCACCAAATGGTCATCGAGCGAGCGATTGCCGAGAACGATCACGTGATCGTGGTGATCTACGACGCTCCGGAAGTCACGTCGGTCCCCTTAAGAACGCGAGCCGCTTGGATTAAGACGTTGTACCCGAGCGTCGAGGTCGTGCTGGCCACCGATGGCCCGACCATTGTTGGGGCTGCTCCCGAAATCACCGCCCTTCACGACGCCTACTTGTGCCGGTTGCTCACCGGACGGGACGTTACGCGTTTCTACAGTAGCGAATTTTATGGCAGGCATGTGAGTCAGGCGTTGGGAGCGATCGACTGTCGCGTGGATGAAGCTCGAACACGGATCCCGATTTCGGGGACCGCGATTCGCGAAGCCCCCTATCGGTACCGCAGTTTCCTGGCTCCGATCGTTTATCGCGACCTGATTAAGAAGGTTGTCTTTCTCGGTGCCCCTTCGACGGGCAAGACAACAATCGCTCGCGAACTGGCCGAGCGTTTGAAAACGAAGTGGGTGCCGGAATTTGGTCGCGAGTACTGGGAAACACATCAAATCGACCGGTGCTTAACACTAGGGCAATTGGCTGAAATCGCAGTCGGGCATCGTCAACGCGAAGACGATGTGATCTTGGATGCCGACCGCTATCTGTTTGTCGATACCGACGCAACGACCACGTATCAATTCTCTCTTGATTACCACGGCACAGCAGATCCGACGGTTGAACAGTTGGCTGACGAATGTTCCCGTCGATACCAACTCTGCTTTCTTTGCGACACCGACATCCCCTACGATGACACTTGGGATCGAAGCGGTGAGATGCACCGCAACGATTTTCAAGCGAAGATGGAAGCGGATCTGATTCGCCGCAACATCCGTTTCGTTAAACTTTCGGGTTCGCTACCGCGGCGTGTCAGCCAAGTCATTGAGCATCTACGGGCATTGGATTCATGAGCGTAGTTTTGCAACGCGAAGCCATCGTCGGGTGCATCTTGGGAACCGCCGTCGGCGATGCGATGGGCTTACCCTACGAAGGCATCGCTCCCGATAGAGCTTCCCGCTTACTCGGTCCGCCAGACCGATATCGGTTCTTTTTTGGACGCGGGATGGTTTCCGACGATACCGAACACACCTGCATGGTCGCCCAATCATTGATTGAAGCGGGTGGCGATGTTGATCTCTTCGTCGAGCGATTCGCAACGCGGTTGAAGTGGTGGATCTTGGCGTTGCCCGCGGGAGTCGGAATGGCGACCGCACGTTCGGCGATCAAGTTATGGTTGGGGATGAAGCCAACTTCCGCCGGTGTCTTTTCCGCCGGGAACGGTCCGGCGATGCGGGCAGCGATCTTTGGCGTGGCGATCCCAGACGTTTCCCAAATGCTCGAGATGATCCGAGCCTCGACTCGAATGACGCACACCGATCCCAAAGCAGAATTTGGTGCAATCGCGGTGGCGCTCGCTGCCCGACACTCAGGAGCACATGTCGCCATCGATTCCAACCGTTGGTTCGAACAAGTTCGCGATACACTTGGTAACGAGGCAACGGAGTTGATCGCTCTACTTCGCCGAGCCATCGAAAGCGTGAAGGCTGGTGAGTCGACGCGGCGTTTTGCAGACTCTCTCGGACTCACTCGCGGCGTCACCGGCTACATCGACCACACGGTTCCGGTGGCGATTCATGCCTGGTTGTCGCATCCGAATGACTTTCGCGGCGCAGTTACGAGCATCATCGGTTGTGGGGGAGAAGCAGACACGACAGCCGCGATCGTCGGTGGAATTGTAGGTTCGGGAGTCCGTCGCGACGGCATTCCGAATGCGTGGATCGAGGGAATTGCAGAGTATCCGCGGAGTATCGCATGGATGCAGAAGGTGGCCGAGACGCTCGCCACTGTCGATTTTGCTAAAGCCCCTCAGCAGTGCGGAGCGGTGTCACGCTTCACGACCAAGGCTCCGACAGTTAACCCTATCGCGGTTCTGCTCCGTAATCTGCTGTTCCTGCAAATCGTTCTCTACCACGGCTTCCGCCGCCTCGCCCCGCCCTATTAAACAGTGCTGGGAATCCCGAAGCTCGCCTGCGTGGCTCCCGCTTGCCGAGCACGAGCGATTCGGAACGGGCATGTTTTTGGGGGAGCCAAGAGCAACTGCGAAAGAGATCGACGGCGATTCGTGGTGCTCAAAGGATCGACAGCAACGCTGGGCCCCGCGACAGTTGGACGAGCTACCGAGCACTGCGACAGCACCCCGTCGACGAAAAGAAGCTGGTCGGGCTGTCGGATCAAGTTCTAATCCAGTTCGCCGAAGACGTGTACTTCAATAGTCCCAGTGCCGGTGCGGCGATCGTTGCCGAAGGGAACACCAACGGACGTGTCGCTTGGAAAATTGTCGGCACCAGGTACAACTCCCAAGTGTTGATGACGAATGAAGGGCTGTCTCGACGACGAACGTGCCACTCACGAGGACGGCGACGAGTTCAATGGCCAATTAAGGCGATCGATCTCTCGAAAGCTGGGAGAGTCGAGGAGAGCAGCTTGGATCACGACCAAGCTGATGCTGAACGGGGAACAGGCTGCGATGAGGTACTCGCGAGCGATTCAGGCCGCGCAGGCACCAAAAGCGTGGGGCGTTGCCCACGCGGTTAAACTAAAAGACTCCTTGTTGGCTGCGTAGGATGGTAAACGGTATCCGAGCGATTGATACGATGGTGAGATAACGCGATGAGTAAGCTGCATTTCCTGCCGGTTGTCGATTCCGACGAACTGGCTCGCATGAACCAGAGTGTTCTGGAGATTCGTCAGGAAATTGCGGAGTCGCTCGGGCGGTCGGCTCTGGACGCAATCGACCGTGGTGAATACCTCACCGACACGGGGACCGTTGATTGGGCTGCGTCGATCCAAAAGGCAAAAGCGTCGAAGGTTTCCATTTCGCCATACGCTTTGCTGCCTCCGGTTGAGAGCAACAGGTATTCGGAGACGCATGTCACCGTTGCCAATCAAACGACGTTCGCTGCCGCTCGCGATCTGTTGGAACAAGGGTATCGGCCGTTGGCGTTGAACTTTGCAAACGGGGTCGAGACAGGAGGCGGATTCTTGCGTGGCGCGACGGCTCAGGAGGAAGCGCTCTGCCGCTGCAGTGCGTTGTACGCGACTCTAATCGGCGATCCGATGTATGATTTTCACCGCGAGACCGATCCGGCGGCATCGAGTGCGTGGGCGATCCTGTCGCCCGACGTGCCTGTCTTTCGCGACGACGCGGGGATGGAGTACGATCAACCTTGGTTGCTCAGCTTCCTCACGTGCGCGGCACCGTACGCTCCTGCGATTGGGCGAACGCGGTCGGCAAAAATGCTTCGGCAACGAATCGACCGCGTTCTTGCGATTGCTCATGCCTATCGATACAACTCACTTGTCTTGGGAGCATGGGGATGTGGTGCGTTTGGCAACAATCCGCTGCAAACGGCGAAGGATTTCCGAGACGCGTTAGAAGGTGACTTTGCAGGCGTCTTTTCAAGCGTGATCTTTGCCATCGCCGATTGGTCGCAGCAGCGACGGTACTTGCGTCCCTTTAGCGACATCTTTTCGGAAGCGTGACGCTGTGAGACGATACGATCGACTACTGAACCGCAAGGAGAAGACAAAACGATGCAGAACGATTCCGACGAACGGCCGCAAAAGCAAGATCCAGTAAAAGCTTCGGTTCCCGCATGTCCGGTCTGTGGTGGTCGATTGATCGACATCCGAGGCAAGTTGCAATGCACGGTGTGCCATCGAATCTGCGAGACCTGTTGCGAAGGTGGTCGCTGTTAGCGACGCGGTGAATTTTCATGGCAGCTGGCGATATCGTCCTTCGACTCTGTAACGCTTCATTCGGGGCGATCGAGGCGGTGCGTCGATCGCTTGGTCGGCCGGCGGTTGAGACAATCTCGACAGCAGCGCTCCGCGACGCACTCAATTCAAGCCAAACACCGCCGGTGTTGATCGATGTCCGAAGCGATGCGGAACGAGCCGTCTCTCGGATTCCCGGTGCGATCACACAACAGGAATTTGAAGCCAGCTCGGATGAAAAATTCGCCGGCCGACGCGTGGTGACCTACTGCACCGTGGGCGGACGCAGCTATTTATACGCATGCAAACTGGCTGCCCGCGGCATCGAAGCGACGAACTATCGCGACAGCATCCTCGGATGGTGCCGCGCAGGCCTTCCGCTCGAATCGCCAGACGGCGAAGCTACCGACGCCGTGCATCCGTATTGGCGGATCTTTCACGTGCCGGATCGATACAACGTGAAGACGTGACGATCGTGGGAAAAGTACACTGCGTCGACGGCTGGATCTGAACTCGATCGAAACAGTGGAGTCACAAACGCCCGCCCCATATCGATGAACGATAAAAGTTTTGATTCAGGTCCCGCGTTCGCCGTCAAACAAAAGACAACCAACCTAGGACGGGTTTCGCCACTCAATCCGACCGCGACGAATTCGTCACGGTAAAAAAGCTGGTGTCGGGAGACACGTTCTAAACAAAAAAAGCCGCGCGGTACGAATACCGGCGGCTTGTTCTTCCAGCGAAGTTGTGAGCATGGTGTCAGTTGCGAGTGTTGGTGGACACCGTGCGGCAATGCCCACCACTTCGCTACTTACTCTCTAAGTTGAAGTCGAGCGAGTTACTTCCCGATTCCACCTGAGCAACCAGTTCCGACTTGGCGTGACATGTATCAGGCAAAAGTTCCTTGCGTGCCTCCACCAAAGCCTCCGCACCTTCACCGCCACTGCCAGCTCGAACGGTTGTAATCCGGACAACGTGTTCGCCCAGAAGCGCTCCCTCTCGGGTCGCGGTAAACTCCAGAACATAGTGACCGTTGGCATCGGTGATTCCGAACGAAGGCCTACCACCGGCAGGTTCAAACGTTACCGACGCTCCGTCGATCGGTTTGCCATCGACGGTTACGGTGCCTTCGACATGTGCAAGCTCAGGCCCACCAGGCCCACCACACCCTACAGCCAAACAACAAATCAAACTGACGGCCAATGTGAGGCCGCTGAGATTGCGAAAGGGAGCGACGATGTGGCGCAAAGAAAACAGACGAGTATCCAAACTTAAAACTCCAAATTAGTAAAATTCATGCATTCCAGATTGCTTCGATCAAATTGATTAGTACTCGCCAATCACTTCACCATCGCCCATATTCCCCAAGTACTCCATGATCGTGTCGGTCGCTCCACTGGTGTTGCTATGGATCGTCTCGGCAAGAAAACGCACCGAACCATCCGCGAAGCAGACCTGGGCGCCGCCCGGATGCAAGCTGCTCATTCCCATCGCATTGTGGTTAATTGTGGCCGCCGATCCCGTTGGATTATTGGGCGAAAAAATCGTCGTCAACAAGATGCGGGGGACCCCCTGAGCAGCATCGCTACCGTGTTGCCAATTCGACGGCCCACCGCCGTTGTAATCTCGCGCCGCAAATAACTCACCCGCAAGATAGGCACTCTTTCCGACGCGATATGCACGTTCGGCAACCATAAGCGTATTCGAGGTCCCATCGACAATGTCTCGAAATCGCGTGTCGCTATCTCGGAAGAAAATCCCAGTTGCACCGGAGGTGCCATCACCGAAATTTGTCGCCTTAAGTGCACGGGGATAGGCAGAGTTGTTGACTCCCAAGTAGTTCGTTAACGACAAACCGAGGTTGTCACCCGTCGAGTTCTCAATGCAGCATCCAGCGCATTGGGAGGTGCTGCTGTGGTCCGGACCGGTATCCGATGGGCAGCGAAACGCTGGGTACAACGACTGCATCACGTCCTGATGAACGGACAGCGCTTCGGATGGCGTCGTTCGCCCGACATCCAAAATGTCTTGGACATTACCTAACTCGACAAACGGAAGGATAAAAGCGGACCAAGACCAGTGCCCCTTGTTGTCCACCACGGAGTTGAGGTTACGAATATCGATGTAACCCGATGGCATGGCTTGAAACGTGTCATGATAATTGTGCAACGCAATGCCCAACTGCTTTAGGTTGTTTGAACACTGCATGCGACGCGCTGCTTCCCGCGCTTGTTGCACGGCAGGTAACAGCAATCCAACTAGAATGCCAATAATGGCGATCACTACCAGCAGTTCCACCAACGTGAAGCCTGCATTTTGTCTGTTCTTTCGATAGTACATACTTCAACCGAGCCCAAAAAATCAGGGATAAAATTGCCATTCCGCGCTGATTGCGCGAGAAGGCCGGAATCGTCAAAGGAGTCGATCGGTACACCATGTCCCCATAGCGACGCGAGCCGATCCCTAAGGGAATCTTAGTCGCCACCCCAAACGGAACTCAATGCCTTCCCACTGGGACAGTACAAAAAAGGCTCTAAATTTCTATACATACACGTTCTCTGCAGCCTCGCCGTGGCGAATTTAAGTGGTATGACTGTGGTAGAACCGTGCGGTGGTCGCTGGCCAGCGGACTAAGAGCCACTTGGTCGCGGACTCCTGTACTCCATGACGAGATTACATTTGCCGAGCCCGTCGAGGTAAGCATTCCACACGACCATCGTCTGTTGGATTCGCTTTCAATCCCTACTGGGCAAATGTTCAGAAATTGCACCCTGGGAAGTGAAAACGCGGGAGCAGATTTGCAAGGTGTTGGCACACCGGCAAATCGCATCGACAACTGAGGCAATCGATGCAGGCTAGATGTTTTGTCGTCCCGATATCCGCAAGCTGTGCCATCCATCAAATCGTTGTCTTCGTCGATGGAACCGCACGATGCGGGGAAACGCATCTGCGGAGGTGCCTGCACTCACCAGGCGAACGCCAGGATAAGATGGGATAGGAAAGCCCGTGCTCTCGTTGGCCTGGAAACCATCACATCCGTTTTATTGAAGGGATGCGATTGGGATGATCGCCAGTTCGGCGCTGTTGAGGTTGCCGCGTCGGCCGCCGTTGTTGGAGTAGCCGACGTAGAGCTGTCCGTCGTGTTCGATCGCGCATGGATAGGAAAGACTCAGGCTGTCCGCTGATTCGCCCGGTTCAACAGGGTGCTGGGAACGACGAATCACAAGCACCTTTTGAAAGACGTTTTCGCCGGGAGCGGTCACGGCGATCGTAAGTGGAGTGCGCTTGCCGCCATTGTTTCGGGCGGTGGTGCAGATCAGGTATCGCTGCCCCGTACTGAGTGTTCCCGCGACGGGATTGGATGTGGCCATTGGCAAGTTGCTGATTCGCGACGGTGTCCAGGTGCGTCCATAGTCCTCACTGACAGCGACCAGAGCCGAAGCTCCGCCGCCGTAGCGGGCGATGTTGAATACTCGCTTTCCATCGACAAAATTCGCGGATTCACCCCACATCCGATCGATCCCTTCGCCGGTTGGGATCTCCACATAGTCCCACTTGGTGAAATCATCGCCGCGACTGATCGCAACCGCCGCCGGAAATATCTTGTTGTTGGAATAAGGGCCTGCGGAGATTCCTGGCATGATCCAGTTGCCATCGTCCATCTTCTCAGGCTGGTTCATCGGCCAGAAGCCGTCTCGGATCACGATGCCATGCGGATCCCATTTCCCCGTGGCTTCGTCGAGCGAATAAGCACGCGTGTGGATCTTCTGCATCTTGCCGTAATAGGCTCCGTGGAAGGCCCACAGTTTGCCAGCGTGCGAGAGAAAGACGCCATGGCTGACCGCCAGATCGGGTTCTTCCCCCGCATCGATCACTCGCAGTTCGCTCCAGGTTTGCCCCTGGTCCTCGCTGACGCGGTATTGAGCTTCCTCGCTGACGGTATTCTCCGCTCCCTTGTTGTGCCCGATCGAGGCGTAGAGTTTGTTCTTGTGCCAGCCGAGTCCCACGCCGTGTAGGAAGGTGTACCCGTCCGCTTCCCGATCCCACTTCTTGATCACATGAAACTTGACGCCTTTGAGTGTGGGGATTTCGGCAGCAACGGGCAGAGGCGAAGCCGCGTTCCAGATTGGAAACGGTTCGGCAAAGTCGGGGATCGGGTGAGTCGCCGTGACCGGTTTGTAGAGCGATTCCATTTCGCTTGGCTTGAGCGAGCGATTGAAGAGCATCGCTTCGTCCAACGCTCCCATCATGGTTTGCCTGATTCGGCCGTCATCATCGACGCCGCCGAAGGTTAGCGGAGCGTTTGTCTGCGGGATCGGTTGCGTCAGTTCGACAGCGCCGGCCAGTTCGCCATCCAACCACAATTCCGATTTGTCATCCGTAAAGACCAGCCCTACCTGATGCCATGTCCCAGGCTTGAATGTCGCGTCGGAGTGGGCCGTCTTCCAACCACCTTGTTGAACGTACAGTCGCAGCTTCTGGTCGCTGTCGATCATGATCCCCCACTCGCGTTGGTTCAAAGCGTAGCGATTCTTCGCCACGATCATCTGTTGGCCGCGATCGAGATTGTAGGGATTGAACCAGACGACCAAGCTGAACGGCTTCCGGCTGTTGGGGACCGTGGCAGAGTCGTTGACTTCAAGCAGCGACTTGCCTTTCAGAACAAGCGATTGGTCGTCAACTCCAGCCACATCCGCGGGGGAACTCCCTTTGTACCGAATTTGCTTGGAGGAGACGGAGTCCAATGGCCAGACCCGATCGGGCTTCGGTTCGGACGCCACCGCTACGGCCGCTGTGAACAAGGCCAACCCCAGTAGGTACACAATACGATCGCTCATCCAATTCCTCTCTATCCTGTCTGTTCAACTACCAAGATCGCCAACATTGGGTTGACGACTTTGGGAAGCGACAGCCACCCTGAATCGTCGCGGCAACGACGTCATACTCGCCACGATCGTGGCGTATAGCGTAATCGAAAATCACGTTCCGGAGGTGCAACGCTGCGCGGCACCCTCCGGCTTTTCGTCTTGGATCCATTCGGGATGTCGCCCGCAGGAAAAGCTCGCCGTTGAATGCGACGCAAAGGGGACATGCAGCAACGCAAAATGAGTCCGTCTCGAAACATTGCTGCTGACTGGGGTTCTCGGTCATTCGTTCTCTCCTGGAAGGATTCTGAATAATCCCCGGCTTGTCCCCGCCAGTCGTGGTCTATCCCAGTCTTCAAGGAATCGAACAGAGGTGATCATCACGCCCTCCTGTTCTCGACTCTTCCAGCGCTGCATCACGTCGCTTCAGAAAACAGAACGCGATAAACTAATCGCGATCGGGGCATGTTCGCATTGCTCCCCAACGCGATTCATCCTCTGTTGCTCTTGGAACCCTTACATTGCATGTTGCTTTAACTATCGCTGGCTCGGACCCCTCCGGTGGTGCGGGGTTGCAAGCGGATCTGAAGACATTTCACGCCCATCGGGTCTACGGCACCAGTGTCGTTACCTTGTTGACGGTGCAAAACACACAAACCGTCGACGCCATCGAACAAATGAATCCCGAGTTTGTTCTGGCACAATTGGATGCTGTACTCGACGATATTCCGCCGACGGCAGCCAAGACGGGGGCACTCGGTAGCGCCGCGATGATCCATGCGGTCGCCGAGCGTGCTTCCTCATTCCACTTTCCCTTGGTGGTCGATCCGGTCATGATCAGCAAGCATCGCGTGCCGCTACTGGACGATGCTTCGATCGATGTGCTCCGTCGCGAATTGCTGCCGCATGCGTTCTTGGTCACCCCCAATCGGATGGAAGCCGCCCGTTTAGCAAACATCGAGGTGGATGATTTGGAGTCGATGCAAATGGCTGCACAGATGATTCATCAATTGGGAGCGAAAAATGTGCTCGTCAAAGGAGGTCAAGTCGGTTCGGAGTCGGTCGATTGGTTGTTCACCGAAAATGAGTTTCATCGCATCGGCGGAGAGCGAATCGATACACGTAGTACTCACGGCACCGGATGCGTTCTTTCCGCAGCGATCACCGCAAGCCTTTCACAGAATATGCCGCTGGTTGAAGCTGTTGAGCAAGCGAAGCTGTATGTTGTCAATGCGATTCGCACGGCCCCCAATCTAGGCAAAGGCTATGGTCCGGTGAATCTATGAAATCGAATCGCCTTCGACCGACGCCTTGCTTGCGATTCCATGGCCGCCGCTCATGAATCGACCGACGTTCTACAGTAACCTGTCCCTCACGGTCCATGCGGCGGTTACGATATCTGTGCCGATCTCCTCGCTGAAATGGACAGCGAATGGATTGTCAAACTTTGACTTCAGGACTGATGGTAGTGGACGAGGTCACGAGTCCCCATAATCTCTATCGCGAAAGGACTCGTGACCTCCTCCACTACCCCCCAAATTTTAGTTTTGACGCTGCACTAGCCATCAACCGCTTCAGCGCCGCGTTGCGTCGCTGGAGCCTTCACCTTCTATTTCAAAATGTTTTGTTCGAAGTGAAACCAGCCATGATCTTTCCAAAGCACCGCCTGCTTGTCTTGCCGTTTCTGTTGTTCCCGATTCCAGAGCTGCGGGCCAATGAAACCAGGGCTGACAGCACCAGCGAATCGCAGCCGAACATCATTCTTGTCATGGCCGATGACCAGGGATGGGGAGACGTCGGCTACAACGGACATCCGTTTGTGCAGACCCCGGAACTGGACGCGATGGCGGCGGCGGGGTTCGTGTTCGATCGCTTCTACTCCGCTGCACCTGTCTGTTCGCCGACGCGTGCCAGCGTGATGACCGGACGTTCGCCGATTCGCACCAAGGTCACCAACCACGGCCGCTACATGCGTCCTCACGAACAAACGATCGCCGAATCACTGAAGGATGCAGGCTACGTCACGGGAATTTTTGGCAAAGTTCATCTGGGCTCCGGGCAACCCGATTCGCCGTGCAACCCCAGCGGGATGGGATTCGATGAATGGGTCATCGGGCTCAACTACTTCGACAACGATCCGTATCTAAGTCGCAATGGCAAGATCGAACATCGGCAGGGGAAGGGATCGGTACTCGCGATGGACGATGCCCTCGAATTCCTGCAGCAACATCAACAGGGCGAGCAGCCGATGTTTGCCGTCGTTTGGTTCCCCTCACCCCACGATCCGCATCAGGAAGTCCCCGAAGGTCCTTCGCTTTATGACGGCGAAAAACAGGCCGGCTATTATCGCGAAATCACCCTGCTGGATCAGCAGCTGGGAAGATTGCGTCGGGAGCTGAAACGCATGGAGATCGCCGACGACACCATCCTCTGGTATTGCAGTGACAACGGCGGCCTCAACGCAGCGACGTCGGGTGGTCGTCAGCGAAAGGGGAGCATCTACGAAGGGGGCCTACGAATTCCGTCGATCATCGAATGGCCCGCTCGCAAAATCAGCGGACGAACCGCGGTGCCAGCCTGGACCTGCGACATCTATCCAACCCTGCTAGCGATGGCTGGGATTCAGTCGACGCCTCCACAACCACTCGATGGCATCGACATCCGCGACATTATCGCGGGGCAGACGGCCAAACGGAGCAAGCCGCTGGGGTTCTGGCACAAGTTCCAGCAAGGGCAGTCCACCTATAGCGACCGGATCCAGAAAGCGATCATGGAAAAGCAGCAAGCCGGAGCTCCCCTGCCGCACGACGAACCGCGGATCCGAAAAGACGTCGACGAATTTCCGCAGTTCTCCGAAGACGTCGCCACGGGACATGCGGCCTGGACCAACTGGCAATGGAAACTCCATCGCATCAACGGCAAAACCTACGAGCTCTACAATTTGGCGGATGATCCGATGGAAGCAACCGATCTTTCCGGTGCACCCGAGCAACAAGCTCGATTGAAGCGGATGCAGAAGGAACTGAACTCCTGGATGCGTTCGGTGGTCCGAAGTCTCAATGGAGACGATTACACCGGCTTGCACGCAACGGAGAAGACCAAGCGGTGAACCCCATCGGGTGATGGTCGATCCCAAGCTTTCTAGCGAAGCAATCGACGAGCCGTTGCCACACAACAGGACAAATAGCCGGCACCAAACAGATTCAGGTGGTTCAGTTGATGATACAGCGTGTAGACTTCGGCCCGCTCGCGCCAGCCTGATCGAAGCGGCCAGCATTTGTTGTACGCTTCATAGAATTCGTTGGGACAATTGCCCATCCATAACAGCATGCCCAACTCCGCTTCGCGATGTCCGTAGTAGACCGCTGGATCCAAGATCACCGGCTGGCCGTCGGAATCGCAAAGATAATTGCCGCTCCAAAGGTCACCATGTAGGAGCACGGGCGGCTCGCTCGCCTCCGCCAGCATCGCTGGCAAACGTTTGATGACACTCTGGACCAATGGAAACAAATCGCGGCTTCCGATCGATTGCTGCCGAGCCCAATCGATTTGGAACCCCAACCGATGTTTGGCGACGAAGGTCGGCCAGTCGTCGCACCAACCGTTGGGCTGCGGTGCGGAGCCCAAATAATTATCGGCGCGGTAGCCGAACCGCGACGTCGGGTCGCGTTGGGATCGGCGGTGCAGAGAGGCGAGTTGCTGTCCAAAACGTCGAAAAAAATCAGGCGGGTGATCGCCGCGGCCGATTGCCTCGGAAATGAAGAGCACCCGATTGTTAACCCTTTCGACCGCCAGCGGTTCTGGGACACGGATCGCGCCGATCGCGCGGAGTTCAGCGAGCCCTTGGGATTCGAGCTCGAACGCAGGCTGAAAATCGTCCGCATTGATCTTGGCGACGACTTGGCCATCGGGCAACAGATCGACAAGCCAGACTTCGCTGATGCTTCCCCCTGATAACGCCCGAAAGCCGTCGATCGCAACCGATTCCCCGCGACGTTGTGACATCCGCCGACAGATCGCTTCTTGAATTGATGGGTCCAGCTTTCAATTCCTTTGTTGGGACCGATGGAAAGGGAAGTGCACTTCCATTGTACCCAAACCGCGATCGCACTGGAGAATGCCGTCAACTTGCCAGCAGGGCTAATCAGAGTTTGTGCTTAGGCAAATTAGCCGCCACGCGCTGCTCACGATCCATTGCCACATCTACAACAAGGCCGAAACTGCAGTCAGCTATCCCCATGCGTCCGCAATCGGCAACCAGCCAATAGCGGAATCGATTTCCTGAAGCCTTTCCAGGATTTATCCACCGCCGGTATCGCGTCCCGAAACAGCACGTTGGATCGCAGCGACCTTCTACGCCGACGACAAGCCACCGCAAATGCGACCCCTGTGCCTGTACGTTTGAGGAGACAAAAAGTCTGGACGCAGGGTGCGTTCACCAGCGTATGCATTTGGGCCGGAGGCCGTGGGGCCAGTATCGACCACCTTCCCCCATGATTTAGTCGAAATGTTGAGGGTTGTCATGCAATGCGTGACTGAACAGAATCGACGCTCACTGGCTAGCTCAGCCAAACGAATCAGCGCTTCCTTATTGGTGCAGGCGGATTTGGGCACGAAGCATTTTCGTATCAACAAACACACAATCGCCGCTCAACAGCCAAGCGGCGATTATTCGAATCCCTCGATCAAGCGATCGGTGGAACAAGGAGTCTCTTAATCGATGAAACATATACTCAAGTTGATGGTGTTGGCAGTGATGTTGCTGACGTTTCGGGCCGAAGGCTATTCGGCAGAGCCCATCCGATTGCGAGTGCTCAGTTACAACATCCATCATGGTGCAGGAGTCGACAGCAAGCTCGACCTGCAGCGGATCGCCGACGTGATCCTGTCGGTCAAGCCGGATGTGGTAGCGCTACAAGAAGTCGATAAGAACGTGAAACGATCGGGCGACGTGGATCAGCCTGCGGAACTGGCACGGCTGACTAAAATGAATGTAGTTTTCGGTGCCAACATCGACCTACAAGGAGGCCACTACGGCAACGCGATCCTCTCGCGATTCCCGATCATCCGACACGAAAATCATCGGTTACCAAACATCGACGACGGCGAGCAGCGTGGAATGATCGAGGCGGAGATCGCGCTGCCGAAATCGAATCAGCCGCTGCGGCTGCTGGCCACTCACTTGGATCATCGCCCAGACCAACGCGAACGCCTCGCTTCGGCGACATTCATCAATGAACGGCTCGACGGCCACCCCCAACTTCCTGCGTTGTTAGCGGGTGATATGAATGCCCGTCCCGACAGCGAAACCCTGCGTCGGTTGCAGGCGAAGTGGACGTCCGCCAATCAAACACCGATGGCAACTTACCCGGTGACGCAGCCGACGATTCAGATCGACTATATCTTGCACAGCCCCGCCATACGCTGGAAGATCATCGAGTTCAAAGTGCTCGACGAGGCGGTCGCATCGGACCACCGAGCCATCTTTGCCGTATTGGAACTTCAGACGGGCGATGAATAGGTATTAGAACATGAAGTACAGCTTTCCTCTGATCCTTGCGATTCTATTTCTCGGCGTCAAGCTTCGCGATGTGGAGGCCGATCTGCAAGTCATTCTGCTCACATCATCCTGCCATAATTCGCCTGATCTATACGATTGGCAGAATGATAAATGGCAGAATGTTGCAAGATATGGCGCGGGCCTGAGCCAGCTAAATTGTCCGTCCTTCGGGCGGCGCTGACTACGTAGTGGACGAGGTTACGAGTCCCCCTTACAGCTTTCGATGCCGACGAAAATGGACTCGTAGCCTCGTCCACTACGTCTCTGCAAAGGACTCGTAGCCTCGTCCACTACGGCGTTCTCATCAGACCGTTTATCCGCAGGAAGGCGATGATCTTATCGAACTGATCCCAGTAGTCGGGATCGAAAGGTCGCAGGCTGGGATAGCCGGGCACAAGGCAGCCAGTGAATCCGTAGGATGCGAATCGGTCACGTTCAACAAGCCCGGCTCGCTCCGGGTTTCGTGCAACATATTCGCAAACGTTTAGAAATTCGGCCTCACGACGTTCGTCCTCAGTCAACACATGGTCGTGAGCTTGATCCTGCAGTTCATAACCAATCCGTTGCAACGAATGATTGCAGTGTGTTCGGAAGTGTTTCATCGCGTTCAGCTGATCGCTTCCGTTGCAAAACCCCATCCAGATCATGTGCAAGTGATCCGGCATGAGGCAAAAAATGGGACACGCCAAACCAAACCGAAACATCGAATGGGTTAGCAGTTCACGAAAGCGAAAAAGAAACACACTAGACAGCCATCCCTGCCTTCGCTCCAGCACCGTAAGCGTCCAGTGCACCATCGCGTCGGCTTGATAGTGTCCGCGTGGAAGTCGCCGAAGGTGATCTCGCTTGCTCATGAAAGCCCCCCCGCGAAAGATCAGAACAAAAACGTAGTGGACGAGGTTACGAGTCCTCTGCCAGATCTCTACGCGAAAACAGGGGCTCGTAACCGTCAGATGTTTTGGCGGGAAACGGACTCGTGACCTCGTCCACTACGGTTCAGAAAGGGGACTCGTGACCTCGTCCACTACGGGGTTATCGTCGGCTGGTACCGACGGTAGGCGGTCGACGCTTAGTATTCGCCCAAGACCTGGCCGTCGTTGCGGAGCATCAGGTTCAGGAAAACGCCGATGTCGACCGTTTCGCTGAGCGATCGCGCGGAACCGTCGCACAAGCCGACGTTCACGATCCCGGGATGAAAGCTGTACGGCTGGCTCTTGTTGGTGTGATTCATGACGCGAAAGCTGCCACAGGTATCGATGGCCGCTTCCCAAGCGGCGCCAGCGGTGCAGTCGGTGGCGTTGTCGGGAACGGTGGGGTCGCCCGATGACGAAATCCCTCGAGCGGTATCCGACGTGTCGGCCGTCAAGTTGTCCGAAGCGTAAGCACGCATCTTCACGCCGTCTCCACTGCCTGCCCAAGCGAGACTGGCACCGCCAGTCGCTGCGGCGACCGTCCCGCGAACAAACAACTCCGGCGAACCGACACATTCGTAGTACATCATCGTGTTGCTCAACCCGTCGGTGATGTCGCGAGCCTTGCCACCTTTGTTCAGCGGATTGCGATTTCGCGATCCCGAGGCGGGAGTCATCGCGGTGCTGAACTGCATCTGAGGCTCACCGCTCTGGTAATACAGCGGATGGCCGACGGGACGCAACGCAGGGACGCGCGGAGTGGTGTAATCGGATACGCCCAGTGCGACGCCGCTGTCTTCAACAGCTCGCGTTCCAGTGGCACTTGGGCACTGAAAGACTGACAAACTGGTTCCCGCCGCGATATCCAAATCCGCTTTGTTGCTCCAAGCGGTCCCGATCTGGGCGTTGTAACCCCAGCGGTATTCGGAGGAGGCCGGATCGTCGTAGTTGGGGTGCTTGGCGTCGTTGAAGACGTTTGCCAACGCTTCTTGTTCGACGAAGCTGAGGATACGCCACAGCGATCCAGTCCGCGAATAAGGGTAGTGCCCAAAGGTATGTTCGTGCATCGACATCCCCAAGGCGATCTGCTTGACGTTGTTTTTGCACTGCATGCGGCGAGCCGCTTCGCGGGCGGATTGGACGGCGGGAAGCAACAGTCCCACCAATACGCCGATGATGGCGATGACCACCAACAGTTCGACGAGCGTGAAACCGAGGGTTTTGGAGGGACTACTTTGGCGAGGGGTCGGGGTAGGCATGGCCAGTCAAATTCAAATTTGGGTAGGGAACGGTTCATGCGCGCAATCGGCGCAACGACAGGTATCCCACGTATCTGGCTGGCTAATGCAATTGGCTGGCTGACATGAGCGGTGACATTGAGACGCAATATCAACAGCAGATGATAGGCAGCAATTTTGGGGGTGTCAAGCAGGTGTTTTGCAGCATCGAGCATGGAAACGGGGCCGAGTCAACTTTTCAGCGGCACTGTCCGTTGCTGGTTTGCAGCCGATTCGATTTCCGCGACTTCAATGTAGACCGATCCCCGGCAGCCTGAACCCTATTTTGAAGGCGCAAGACGAGATGAAGTCCCTGGACGGGTTCTTGATCTCGAGATTCAGATCGATGCAGGAAGCCATCGCGCAGCGCAAATCATCGTTTGCGTCGATAGATTACAATGGCTGCTCGGCAATCTCCTTCGCTCCTGCACTCCACGATAGCTACCCATGAACGACTTGCATCCGCTGCGATTGATTCCATTGGCATTAACCGTCTTCCTTGCCGTCGAATCGGCGACCGCGAAGGAACCGGGGGAAACGCTCGAGTTCCAACCCGACCAGACTCACTTGCCAGTCGAACCTCCCGCCGACGCGATCGTGTTGTTTGATGGTGGGGCCGATGTCGGCTTCCTCAATAAACATGGTGAACCGATCGATTGGCCCGTGGTGGATGGAACCCTCGAAAGTTCGGGTGGCCAGAAAGCAAACCATATCGTTTTGAAGTGGCATTTTCGCGACGCGGATATCCACGCCGAGTTCATGCTTCCGGAAGATGGGCCTGGAAACAGTGGGTTGTATATCCACGGGAACTACGAAATGCAGATCATCCACTCGGCAGATAAGAAGCGACTGGGTGATTCGGACATGGGAGCGATCTATGGGTTTAGCAAACCGTTGGTCCCCGCCGAGCGAGTCCGTGGTGTATGGCTGGTCTACGATATCCGTTACCGTGCTCCGCGCCGCGATTCCGATGGCAAAGTTACAGCCAACGGAACCATCACCGCTTGGTTGAACGGACAATTGGTTCAAGACGCTGCCGAATTCGGTGAACCGCGCAGCGTTTATCATCCCTACCGTTCGGGCACGACCGACTACTTGAAGGCGATTTGGAAGAAGCAAATTGCAACGACCACCGGACCGCTGTTCCTTCAAGACCACGGCGACGCGGTTCGCTTCCGCAACGTTTGGATTCGACCGTTGGATCAACACGCCTACCGATACGACTTGGTGCCAACGGATTCCAACTGAGGTCGCAAGAGTCCAATCGTGCCGCACTCGAGTTTTGAAGCGTTGACGTCGAACCTTTCGGCGAATTCATTTGCCTTATCCGCAGCACCGATCGCCTGAAGGCTTCACTCCAACGACGACGCTCAATGGAACCTAGTGCGCGGCGATTCGTTTTGCTCGACGGTTGTCAACGAGAGGTATATCCGACGCCATTGACGTCGGCCTACCATGAACCATAGCGGAATCGAACGCCCGCATCGTTCCATTCACGCTAGCCTCTCATCCATCTCATCGAGGAGAATCGCGTGTCTACCTCCGACCCCAAACTGCGACCACAACTCGCGCTCTGCCTGCTGCTCATGCGTCTTGGCATCACCAGCGTCTTCCTGATGTGGACGATCGACAAGTTCGTCAACCCGGAACATGCAGCCGCGGTATTCAAGAAGTTCTACATGGTCCCTTCGCTCAGCAGTTCGCTGGCGTACGGCATCGGAGCAATCCAGCTGGCGGTTGTGATCGCGTTCGCTCTCGGCGCGTTTCGAAGCATCAGCTATCCGATCATCCTGATCCTGTACAGCATTTCAACGTTCAGCTCGTTCAAGCAATACGCCGACCCTTGGACCTACCCGCACCTGCTCTTCTTTGCCGCGATCCCGATGTTGGCAGCATGCTTTACTCTGTGGCTGCTCCGTCGCTACGATGACTACTCGATCGACGCGATGCGATCGCGTGGCTCAGCCCCCGAATCTTCAACGACACCGAGCATGGAATCGCATGACAAATAAGCAATCGAAGACCGCCATCGTCACCGGTGGTTCCGGAGCGATCGGCGGGGCGATCTGCCAAAAATTGGCGGATGACGGTTTCCAGGTCGTGGTGCATTACGGATCCAACGAAGAGGGCGCATCTGCGGTTGTCGAGCAGATTGTCTCGCGCGGCGGCGCCGCGATCAAAGCGGCCGCGGATGTTGCCGATCCGCAGCAGGTTTGTAAGCTGTTCGAGACGGCCGAAGAAACATTTGGTGGCATCGACGCGGTGGTCGTGAATGCAGGGACGATCACTAAATGCCCCATCGTCGACATGACGATCGAGCAATTCGACGCGATGGTTTCAGTCAACTTGCGTGGCTCGTTTCTAACGGCTCACGAAGCTGCGAAGCGACTCCGTCGCAACGGACGTCTGATCTTCATCTCGTCCGGACTCGCCGCCCGGCCGATGGCCGGCACGGCCGTCTATTCCGCGACGAAGGCGGCATTGGACGCGATGACGGTTTCGTTATCGAAAGAGCTCGGTGAGCGCGACATCACTGTCAACTCCGTCCAGCCCGGCGCGACGGTCCCGGGAATGTTTGAACAGAGCGACGAAGCGGCGAAAATATACGCTGCCATGTCTCCCTTGGGACGGCTTGGACATCCCGATGACATTGCGGAAGTGGTCGCATTTGTCGCGAGCGAGTCGGGGCGATGGCTGACCGGGCAAACAGTCCGCGCCGATGGCGGATCGATGAACTAGACGGCTACCCCATCAAAATCAACAACGCATTGCCCGGACAATCCATCGCCGACAACTCAGTACAACAATGGTCCAATCAAGACGCTTGGCGACTCTCGTTGCTCTGGCAACCAAAACAATGGATGGTAACGGGTGCCACTGGCTATGCCAGTGCTCCCTCACCGAAGTCCCCAGGCGTGAATCGCCGAACGGGTAGCCACTGTAAATCGACCGGTTGCTTCGGCATGGAGGCACTGGCATAGCCAGTGGCACACTGGAGTGTGGCGACTCTCGTAAAACAATGGGTTGGTATCGGGTGCCACTGGCTCAGCCAGTGCTCCCCCAACGAAGTCCCCGAGCATGAATCCCCGATCCGGCAATCAATGACAATCGTTGTGGGCAACACACTCAATCCGTTCCCAGCATCGTCAGAAGTTCATGAGGCGGAGCCGTTACACGGTATCGATCAGCAAACGGTTGGAACATCTGTTGATGCAAGTGGTAACGTTTGTCAACTAACACCCTGCGAACGTTATCCCACGAAGCATTCAGTCTCATGAGCATTGGAAACTTGGGCAATCAATTTCACCGTATTGCTTCGGCAAAGAGGCACTGATGTTCGGCGACTCTCGTGAAACAACGGGTTGGTATCGGGTGCCACTGGCTCGGCCAGTGTTCCCTCACAGAAGTCCCAAAGCGTGAATCGCCGATCGGACAACCAATGTAAATCGACGGGTTGTTTCGGCATGGAGGCACTGGCACAGCCTGTGGCACACTCGAGTTTGGCGACTCTCGCAAATCTGGCACCTGAAGCAACGGGTTGGTATCGGGTGCCACTGGCTCGGCCAGTGCTCTTCCACCGAAGTCCCCAAGCTTGAATTGCCGACCGGGCGACCAATGTAAATCGAAGGGTTGTTTCGGCATGGAGGCACTGGCATAGCCACTGGCACACTGCAACCACATGCAATAGTCGTTGACTGTCCGTATCGTTTAACTCGACCAACTTGCTCTTGTAGACAGTCCACCTGAGTCAGCAATTCCTCCCGCCATTCAAGACGGGAGATAAGCCAACAAAAGTTTCGATCGGATAAAGGTGGCAGCGAAATCGGCTTACGTTTCAACACCTTCTCCTATCGAGCACCACTCAGTGCAGCCAGGGTTTGCAATTCATTTCCGGAGAGTGCTCGGTCAAAGACGGCAACGCCTCCGATCCAACCGGTGAATCCGACGCTGCGGGAACTGTGGATGACGCGGCCGATGGTGAAGGGGCCGCCGCTTTGGTCGTCCTTGGGCGTATAGATCCCGTGCGGATACCACCATGGATTTAGACGCAGTGCAACGAGGTCGCGGGCGACTTCTTTGCCGTCTTGTAGAGTGACTTCGATTTTTGTGAAATGGTGCTCGCGAAGCTCCACCCGTTGGCCATCGGACTCGCGAACAACCTTCACACTCAACGGCTCCCCTTCGGGCGGATTGTAGTATTGATCTTTGGGAAAGGTTGGATCTTCGCCTGCTTGTTTGCCCGGCAGCTTGGCAAAGTGACCCTGCATGTAGGCGTTGTAGGCATAAGAGATCAGCCCGTCCTTTTTCGGATTCTCCAGCCAGCGATCCCCCGAGACGCCGTTGAGCCAGCCGGTCAGCTCGTCTTTGTCGTCGTCAAACGTCATCGCAAAACACTGCCACGATGCGTCGAGCTTCTCGGCCGGTGAGTCCGCGGGGACGGCGGGGGATTGGCCGGCGGAGTTGCATTTGTGTAGGGCGTATTTGTTTTGGAACGAGCTCGCGCCATTCTCGGAGACGTGGCCGCAAGCGCTCCCCTGTTTGTTCAGTCCCGCAAACAAAGCGTATTGCCGCTGCCCACGTTCCACTTTGGCGATACTGGCGGTCGATTTCTGTTTCAGATCGGTCCCTTCATGCCAGATGCCTGCCAACGCGTGATTGCCACTTTCGCGAATCGCCCACACGACGACCGTGACCGACTTGCCAGCCCCTTTGATATCCAACGGCGTGTCGTGCAATCGCGTTCGCGGGATGTAGAGGAAGGGGCGAAAGTTGGGATCCGATTCTTTGACGATTCGAATCGCGTTGCCGAAAGGCCCACGTCCCAATTGCGGGAAATCGGCATACGTCGCCTCGCGCCCGGTTCCCCAGTAGTCTTTGGCGTAGTTCGCAGCGTCGAGTGGATAATCGGTTGGTGAACCTGCTGGGACATGCGCGGTGAACCGTCCCCCGCCGTCGGGTTCACGCTGAACAAAATCCCAAAATGCGACCAGACCTGGCGTTTCGGTAACGACGGATCGACTCGCGCTCGCTTCCTCCGCGACACTGAGTTGAGGAACCATCCATGCCGCAAGTAACGCAACCAAAACCGTTTCGTGGATCTGTTTCATCGGAGTGATAGCCAAAACTGGAGAGCCCTTTATGTTAGATGATCTGAAAGGTGATGAGCCCGACGCACTAGGCGTGGTTGATTTGATTCTTGTTAGATACCGCCCCGATGGATGGTCCTCAAATCGTCTGGGCAATGCGCTGAGTCGCCTTGCCCATATTCATCGCGTCGACAGGACCGACGAGTAACGATGTTTGCCGTTCGCGAAATTCGCAGGCACGTTATTTGAGTGACTTGAGAAACGCGACGAGATCGCGGACTTCCAGTGGCGATAGCGCTTCAGTCATGTCGGGCATCAGCGAGACCTTTTGGTCGATGATCTCTTCGATCTCATCCGATGCGATCTTGATCTCTTTGCCGCTACTATCGATGACGATCGTCTCGTCGTCGTTTTCGCTCTTGATGCTACCTTTCACTGCCTGCCCAGAAAGAAGCAGAACGACCTGAGTGAAATACTTCGGTTCGATATCCGCACTCGGCGCGACGACAGCTCGCAGCAGATGGTTCACATCGCGTTGCTTTCCGATCTTCGTCAGCTCCGGACCAATGTCGCTACCCCGTTTACCAATTCGATGACAGCGACTGCATTGAGCTCGCAAGTTCGTCTGGAAAATCTGCTTCCCTCGCTCTGCGTCGCCCCCCAGTCCCGAGAACGCAAACCTAATCTGATCTGCCGTGTCTCCCAGTTTCAGTTCGGCCGCGATTTCGCTTTGGCGTCGAGCAAGGTTGGGGAGAACCGAACGCAACGACGCCCCATCCTCGGCACGCGATTGGACCGACTGGTAGACGTCCAACGACAATTCGTTGGGCAACGAGTTGTCCACCAGTTGCGAGGCAAGCCGCTGCAGGATCGCATCGGCGTCGCGGGTGGCAACTTTCCCGAGCCCCGCAATGCACGCTTGCTTCACGGCGATGATGTCCGTTTGCTGCAACCTGTGTTCTAACACCGCCAAGGCTTCATGGGGATAACTGTCGACCAATGTCTCGATCGCAAAGATACTGAGCGCGGCGTCGGTAGAATCTGCGTTCTTGATCAACAGCTCTTCTGCCGATTCATGCTCCATCTGCACGATCGAATCGAGAGCCTGGATCCTCAGCTCCGTCAGCGCACGCTGGTTTTCAAGCAAGCCGATCAGAGCGGAAGGAGCGATCACCACTTTCATCATTCTCGCTGCACGTACCGCGGCCACCACAACATTTGGTTCCCCGGTCGCTGCCAGTTCCCCCAGCACCATGGCCGCTTGATCCCGATCGAATGTGCGGGAATCGACGGGCAGGTCACGGCGAATTCCTTCGACGCGATCGAGAACCGGCGGCGCCAACCACTGACTGAGTGCATTGCACGCGTCGACTCGCAACTCAACCGGGTGCTCTTTGTTCGACGCATAGTCGAGCAAACGGCTCGCGGCGGCAGCGGTGCCCAAGCGAAAGTTTGCATTGATCGCTCGGCGGACAAAGGGTTCGCCACGTTTCGCAGAGCCATCAAGAGCAGCGGCTAAGTCGGACATAGCGTTTTCGATCGACAAGTCATCGTGGATCGCACGGGCGGCTGCTGCCGAAACCCACGCCGATGGATCGGCTAAGAATTTGGAGACCAATGGGCTGCCTTGGCGACGTAAAGCGAGTACGCAGACAAGCCGGGCGAATTCGGATTGGTTGTCAGCCTGTGCAGCCAATTGAGAATCACTCGCCGAAGCAGCTAACGCTGACACAAGCGAATGTCGCAGGTAATGCTGGTCGGCATTCAGCAGGGCGCTTTGCTTCAACAACGAATCGACCGCGGCTGGACTCGGCTGGCGTGCGATCGCAAGGCCCGCGTTGACGCGGACGTGCAAATTCGAATCGTCCAACAGATCGATGAGTCCCGGAATGGTCCCATCGGTATCGCCTGAGTCGCGAATCTCTCCGATCGTTTTTGCAGCTTGAGCGCGAACCGCAGCATCGGGATCGCTGAACGCATCGACCAGCGCCGGGATGACGGTCTTGTCGCCGGAGCGTCCCAGTTGTCCCAAGCCCCAGACACAATGGAGTTTTGCCAGTTGATCGACCGATGGCGAGCTCAAGTGACTTTGAAGTCGCTCGGCTTGTTGTTTTCCGACCAGCGCAAACTGTGCCCCCATCCGAACACGCATGTCCGCATGACTCATCAATTTCACTAGCTCATTTACTTCCCGCCCATCGAAACCCGTGGCAAGCAACTTCTGCACTTTGGAACGCACCGCGAGGTCCGCGTCCGGCACGTCGATGCGAATCACCGACCCTTTCTCATCTAACGGGTAACCGCCGTCCCAGTCGGCGCCATACAACGCTCCGTCGGGACCAAACGCCAGCCCAACGATCGCGTCGCCCGAGCCGATTTCGTGATCATCGATCATTCGAAAGCTGTCCCCAACGGATTCAACACGAAAGGCGTACTGATGCCCGCGCGGCGCGTTGGTCGCGAAAAAGTGGTTGTAATAGGCGGGACTGAGTGCAGTGCCGGGATTAAATTTGAAGCCCGCCGGACCGTCGATGTAGTGACTGATCGGCGGAATGATGTAGGCCGGATGTTGATCTCCAGCGATCTGCCAAAGCTGCTCATCGGTCCAAGGGTTGTAATCGCTGCCGCGATACTGATAGTGGCAACGCCAGCCCGCATCCATCCCATCGACGATCGCGACGAACCGTTCGCGTTCGCCCGGTTGATCCGCATCGTTGTCGATCCCAAAGATGTTGCCATATTGATCGAAGGCAAACTCCTGCACGTTTCGCAGGCCATGGGCAAAAACTTCAAAATCGCTGCCATCGGGATTGCATCGCATCACGCCACCTTCGTTGGGATACGCGATGTTCGTTCCTTCTTTTGTCGTGACGTTGATCCCTTTATCACCGATCGACCAATAGACTTTGCCGTCGGGGCCAAGGGTCAGCCCATGCATGTCGTGACCGGCGTAAGCGATGTGCAGCCCAAAGCCCGTCGCCATGATTTCTCGCGAATCGGCAACGCCGTCGCCATCCGCGTCTTTCAACTTCCAAACATCCGGCGCGATCGTCGCCCAGACGTCGCCATCGAGTGCCATCACTCCCGCGGCGATCCCCGTGACTTCGGTGTTGAACCCTTCGGCGAACGTCGTGATCTCATCAGCGGTACCGTCGCGATCGGAATCGACGAGGCGGAAGATCCGTTCGCTGATCACCGTCAAGTCGCGCCAATCGTGATGGCCATCTCGGTTCACATCACCAACATGCTTGCGTTGCTGCTGGTCGTCGCCACCGATGGCTAGCCGGGAATGGTAGAATTGCCGCTTGTCCTCCACACTTTTGAAGCCCACGTCGTTGGGGATCCAATCTCGATTGGCGCGGATGTCCAAATCCTGTGACTTTCGACGTCGGGTTTGCGTGACGAAAACCCGCCCCTGATCGTCGACACTGATCGCGACTGGATCGGGAACGTTGATTCCCCCGCTCCATTTCTGATACTCCAAAGCTGGACGTTTCTGCTTGTCATCAGCGTCTTGGGCGAGCAGCGACGATGCCAACAACAGCAGGGCGCAGGTGACGATCCAGGCGGGCAATCGTTGATTCATGACGTTCATTCAGCTTGTTGAGACCACTTCGGCGGTCGGCCGAGGAGTGCGTGTTTTAGGCCGGGTGAGCGGAAAAAAAGGATGGCTAGTCTAACTACCCACTTCGTCGTCTGCAAGGAAAACGACGCCTAGTCCGGCGCCTCCGTTCACAGGATCATTTTACCACGGCGGGCTGCGACGAGAGCTATTTGAACTGAGGTTCGAGTGGCTCCCGCCAACGGAGTCGCGGGGCCACTTCAAGTGACCGTTTGGCGTGCAGTTGTTTCCCGCCGGCCTGCGGTTCCTCGATCAGCGGTTGCCGGTTAGGCTGGCATCTCTCGTTCATTTTTAGTCCGAAGCCGTTTGCTTTCCCAATCGAGACGTTATGAAAGCTGCCACGATCAGCCAGTTGAAGAAGGAGCTCGTCAAGCTAGAACAGGACGAATTGCTGGAAGTCTGTCTTCGCTTGGCCAAGTTCAAAGTCGAGAGCAAAGAATTGCTGACGTATCTATTGATGAAGGCAGATGACGAGATCGGGTATGCGAACGAGCTGTGCAGCGAGATCGACCTGCAACTCAACACCCCAGGTCGCATCCACAAGAAGACGCTTCGCAAGGTGGTGCGGTGGATGGACAAATCGCTACGGTTCTCGGGGAACAAGGAGACGGAGTTGCATGTGCGGATTCACTTCTGCCGCCGGATTCAAGACAAGCAGATCAGCTTTGGAGACTGCCGCGTCAGTGCGAACCTCTACGCAACGCAACTGAAGAAGATCGACAAGGCGATCGACAAAGTCCATCCGGACCTTCGCTTCGACTACCGTCTGCAAATCTCGGGGCTTTAAAATCGCTGGCAACGTTCCGACGCTTTCGCTTACGGGGCGGTGGACCACGGCCTTAGATCATTCGCCGAGTTTGCGCGACGTATCGGCGGGCAAGTTTCGTTAACCTCGGCGGGCCCGATCCCAAACACTTTCGGTCGGTTTGGGGGCACTCGGTGCTGCGACGCTCTTCTTGCCCTTCCGTTGGTCGTAGCTGATCGAATTCACATACAGCCGTTCGACTTTAGTTCGCGCCCAGTCGGTTTTACGCAAGAATTTCAAACTGCTGCTGATGCTCGGGTCATTCTGGAAACATCCGATTTGAATTCGGTCTCCCAACCGTTCCCAACCATATTCGGCAACCAAGTACTCCAGGATCGCTTTTAAGGTGATGCCGTGGAGCGGGTTATTCGGTTGAGATGAATCCATGATTTCCTTGAACAATGAGGTGAGTCTGACAGGTGAGGCGGCCCCCGACGTTTCGTTTCCATTCGCCGGCAACTCAAATGCGGTTGAGTGGATCTCGCCGCGATGCCGACCGAAGCTTTGCCTTGGAATCAATCAGCCCCAACCGACAAAACGATGTTAACTCCTCCCCCACAGATCCACAATGCTCGCCGCAGTGGCCAGCGGAAAGAGCGATCCGTGAGGCGACATGCAGGTCGATCCCGTTAGCGCGAATCAGCCACCACGCAACTAAGTATTCGCCCTGGTCTCCAACCGCAAGTCCTTCCTTTGCCGCAAGTTTGTCGACTATCATGAGTGCGGCAACCTCGATTCCAATCGTTCTATCGACCAGAGCGAACCGGGCGTTCCTACTGCGTCGGTACTGCGGATAGCGTTACATCGACGCTGCGGCGTGAGTTTTATCTCGCGACGGCATACGTTGACCGACCGCTTCGCACCCCCTATTTGCCCGACCCCATCCGCGAAAAGCACTGAAGGCTCCAGTTCATGATTGAAATCGGCAGCACGTACACCTTGGAGGTCATCAAAGAGACGGAATTCGGCGTCTATTTGGATGCTGAAAATCTTGGCGAGATCCTGCTCCCGAACAAACATACGCCCCCCGGTTTGGAGCCGGGCGATCCGATCGAAGTCTTCCTTTACCTGGACTCCGAGGAGCGGCCGATCGCGACAACGCAAACGCCCAAAGCGGAGGTGGGGGAATTTGCGTACCTGCAAGTCAAAGACTGCACGCCGATCGGGGCGTTCTTGGACTGGGGATTGGACAAAGATGTCTTGGTTCCGTTTGCGGAACAGCACCGCCCGATGGTCGTGGGGAAGTCGTACATCGTCTACCTCTATTTGGACAACCAAGATCGAATCACCGCAACGTCGAAGATCGATAAGGTCGTCGAGGAGGATGACGATCACGATTTCCGGCCTCAGCAGGCCGTCGATTTAATCATCGCCAACAGCACCGACCTGGGCTTCAAAGCGATCGTCGATCAGAGTCACTGGGGCCTGCTGTATAAAGACGAAGTCGATCAACGGCTCAGTTTTGGGCAGAGCATCCGCGGCTACATCAAACAGATTCGCGAAGATGGCAAGATCGACCTGAGTCTAAAAAGTGGCCAACAGATTCGCGAAAGCTACAGCCAAGTGATTCAAGACTACTTGCGCGATCACGACGGGTTCGCACCGGTTCACGACAAGTCACCGCCAGAACAGATCGCCGAGCTTTTTGACATGAGCAAGGGACAATTCAAAAAGGCGATCGGTGGACTATTCAAGCAACGAGTGATCACCATCGAAAGCGATGGCATACGATTGGTTTGATCGAGCAGTTGCCCATCCGTGTCTAGTCGCCTACACGTTTTCATTGAATTGTCGATGAATCGTCGAAGCGAACAATTGGTCCTTTAATTGGGATGCCAGCACAGCCCGTTTGACCATAATGATAGTTCTCGATCTATCCGGTCCCTAACGCCGTTATCCGCACGCTCACTCAGCCAACGCTCACTCAGCCAACCTCATCCTGCCAACCTCATCCTGCCAACCTCATCCTGCCAACCTCATCCTGCCAACCTCATCCTGCCAACCTCATCCTGCCAACCTCATCCTGCCAACCTCATCCTGCCAACCTCATTCTGCCAACCTCATTCTGCCAACCTCATTCTGCCAACCTCATTCTGCCAACCTCATTCTGCCAACCTCATTCTGCCAACCTCATTCTGCCAACCTCATTCTGCCAACAAACACACGACCGGACGCCGCGTTCCGACGAAGTGCCGGGTGCCGAACGGCGGTGCTACGCATTCCCGAACCGTGAAGCACTGGCAGGATCAGCAGTAAGGGACAGTGCATGGGCCAGGTCCAAGGTGTCTGCTCATCGACGTCCGCCATGGGGCTTAGTGGGCAGATTTGAACGGGAAACAATACAGGCCAGGCGACGAAGGCAAGCAACGAACAACCGAAGACGCGGCAGCCGCGCGGATCACTTTGCAGCGGAGTAGCGCATGTCGAGTCCACTGCATGCCCCCCCAAACCGTGACAGCGTGGACATACGGCGGCCACGGGAATGCCGCTCGCGATGCATACACCCAATATTGGCAGCAACTATGGCGGCGATGCCAAACAACCCCAGGGAGAGGGAACACGACAGCCAGAACATAACGGCTTGCGTTCGTCGTCGACGAACGTAACGTTAGGCGATGCGTAAGGATTGTGACTAATGTCTCCTCAGAGGTTCAATCCGGCAACGAACCGACCCACCGGGCGGCAGGATCTGAGGTGCCATTTGTAAATGGCTCCCAAGAATCGAATCAAAGGTCTCTCAGGAATCTCTGATCAACAGGGCAGCTAAAAGAGTCTTGGCACCTTTTGATTGGCCTAGGATTGTTGAATGACGTCAATCCCGCGTCGCCGGGTTTGGCGTGTTGAGATCACTTCCCTTATCCCGTGGCGCAATCGTGATGACACCCCCGTAGATCGAGTTGGGGCCATCTTTTTCACCTGCGTAGTGAACCATAAACCAATCGTTGCCAGCGAGGTGCGTCATCCAGGGATAGCCGAAATCTTCAACATCGGGAGAAGAAGTCAGGACACGGTTCTCCTGCCATTGCAGCGTATCTCGCTCGGCTTGCCACAGGTTGATCCAATTATCGCCAATTCTTTCTGTCTGCAGCGCGTAGAGCCGATCAGGTTGCGTCGGATCGGCAACGAGGAAAGGGCTCGGATGAACCGCATTTTCGTTCCCTTGGATGACACTCGGTCGAAATTGCCAACTCGCGCCTCGGTCATCACTGACGAATTGATGGTAGGCGTGGGCAGAGTTTTCGCGAACTAACCCAACCAGACGCCCACCCGAGAAGATGAAAGTTGGTTCAAAGTATTTCCTTGTCGTGATCGTCTTCGTCGGCCCCCAACTCTTGCCATTGTCTTTGGAATACGCGATCCACAGACCCTCTCCGCGTGGCTTTCGGTAGTGGCCGCACACGGCCAATCCTTCTGCCGGAACCTGAAATAGATGACCGAAGACCGATCCCGTTTTGCTGTCTCCAATCTCGGAAGTGTCGGTACTTTTCCAGGTTTTGCCATGATCCTCGGATCGCCAACCGTAGATATGGTTGCGAAGGTCATCCGTAAAAGCCATCGCCATCAGAACGATGGCACCGTCGTCAGCTTTTCCAATAGCCAGGTTAGCAGCATGCTGATACCGCATCGTGCTGTCGAAAGTCTTCAGCACATGAGGCGATGTGAAACTGTTGCCGCCATCGTTGGACACCGACACAGCGGGGCAACCGTCACCATTGACGTGTTTCCTCCCCGCGATGTAGGCGACGACAATACTGCCATCATCCGCTTTGATGACTTTGGGCCACGACAAGTGACAAAACCGTGCGTCCTTGGGTGCCGGCACGATGATCCGCGTGGGACTTCCCTCACCTGAGACCGCCGACTGGCCGCCCATCAATATCACGGCGGCGACTATCAATCGGGTGAGAATATCAAGCTTCATGGCACAGTCTCTTTGCGAGCACAACAGATACCAATCACCCGGCGGCGACGAGAGATCGTCCATTTGAAAACACCCGACTTCGCCGCTCGGGTTCATTGGATTGTTACCCAATCATTTCCGGTGCTTTAAGAGGGATTGAACCAAGTCCAATGCAAATGTCCGATTGCGATGTGAACACAGTGTCTGATCGAAAGACAAACAGTGGGTGAAGACGACCGTGCCCTCCAACCCAGAGAAACAGTTCGGCCCCGAACGCGGACGGTGTTACAAGGACACCGCCTTCGGTTGCAGTAGGGATACGTTTCGTGATGTCTTCGTGACTGCCGATTTGGAAATCGTTCTGTATAAGCCATTCACGTTCCAACCCGAAGAAGCAATGCTCGTCGATAACGGGCGCAATTTCCTTTTTCGAGTAATCCATGGCAACGTGAAACACGGAGTTTGGGATGTAAATTCGCATCTGTTTGCGCTGCACCTTCGATGTTGGAGACAACCCGCTGTCCAAAAAGGTCTGGCGCATGATTGAATAGATGATGTAGTGGGCGCGAATCTGATACGCGGTCAAACGCCCCACGAGTGCAGTGAAAGTCGCGCCTCGATCATCGCGTGATTCTGTTGTGCGTGAAGAAGCGAGCACGCCCCCGAAGTACTCGGACGACAGTCGATCTGTGCAGTACGACCCATCATCGAGAACATCACGTAAAACTTTGGGTGGAACCTGAGCGTCCTCGTCAATCCTTTCGCCCAATTTAGACGCTGCACTTCTGAAGATTTCAGCGACGTTTTCGACGCGTTTCTCAGTGAACGTTTTTAAGCCTATGCCCATGTAGTCGGCCGTGGGGCCAAGAAGTTTTTCGACGACCTTGGCCGAACCTAGCGCAGTGCCAAGTATTGCAAGTCCGGATCCGGGGTCCATCAATCACTCCTGTTGGATAACGATCAAAATCACCGGGTTGCCGCCAGCGACGTTGATTTGGAATGCGACCCGGACGGCAACTCCGGTGCATTTTTTTGTTATCTGGCCCTGTCAGATGTAGTCGGCGATCAACCGAATGACGCCGTTGATCATATCGTCAACATCATGATCATTGTAGGCGTTCCAATCGCCGTGCGCCGCGCTGTTCCGGCGGTCGGCCCACGCTGTGATCTGCTTTTGCATCCCCTTATTGTAGGTCCCCACCTTTGCCAAGTTGGCATTCATCTTGTCGAGTTTCGAATGCGCAATACCATTGCGGGAGCAGAGGTCCTTGAGGGTAGTTTCAAGTGCGACGCCTGCCACGACACACGCTGGATCTTTGTAACCAGCCTTCAACAGTGCGCGCGATTGTTCAAGCATGTCGTCAAAGACTTCCGCCTTCACGAGAGACTGTAGATTGAATAAATAACCGCCTTCGTAATCTTCACGAGCGGCATCAAAGATTGACAGAGTGCGTTTGAACCCATTGTATGACTCACTGACACCAGCCGAGTTACGCGAGAAGTGTTGGAAGTGGATACTGTCTTCACCAAACAAGCGTTGTAACAGATTTAGCACGCTGGTAGCCCAGCCAGTGAAATTCGCGGTATCTATCTTGAAGAGTTGCTCACCCTCATTGCGATCGAAAAACCAAGGCGTCTTGGCCGCGGCAATCGCGGTCGCCTTGTCGTGCAGCTCTTGGAACCGCTGCGAAACGAGTGGGTTGGTCTTCATCAGGCTCGCTCTTGCCAGCTAACTATGTTGTTCACCTGCACGTCCGGGTGGGAATCTAGGATTCTCACCTGCTATTACCGGTCGTGGTTGAGAATTAGTGCGACGTTTGCAACGTACTCACAACCCGTTGCTGCGTGTTAGGAAGCTGTTTGTTCTCACCAGGCGCTTGACTGGCGACGACTTGCCGCTCGCTGCTTCTCTGGCGGCCAATCTTACCCGTTGTGGGGGCGGTGTCAACGTTTGGCGTTGGACGTCCAGGGCAAATCAGTGATTCAAACTGGAACGGCAGAGGCAAAAGTAACCCGACGCGTGGGCGAAGAATTCACGTGGTGCCTCGCTTACGCGTCGGGTTACCAATCAATGCCCAAAGTAGACCAGTGTTTTGCCTTGGCCCTAGGACTTCGCGACCGAAGGGCGACAACCGATTTGAAACGCAGAGGCGCAGAGAACGCAGAGTTGGTACGCGACAGGGCTCCGCGTCTCGTAAGACCTCGCAACAATTGGCGAACCTTGGCCGTAAACGAAGCGATTGATGAAGGGCGAATAAGCTCAAAGCTGCCAGGCCTCTTTGATAAACTAAGGCGTTAAAAGAGTCCTGACACAATACTGTTCGGCACGAAAGTTGCGCATTGAATTTTGCGTGTTTCTGGCACGGCTTTTGCGCACCGGGGAACCAATTGCGGATGGTCCGCCAGTTTGACACACAGCGGATGAGCCAGTGCCAAAGCGACTCCCCAAACGACGAAAGCCAACGCCAGAAAAACGCCCCAGCGATCAGTGCACGGCCGACGAAGCTCAGCTCGATTTCAGGGCCCGGGATCTGCAGGGCCTGAAGTTTTTTAAAAAGATCCGACCGCTGTTAGATTCGCTGCACGAAATCGGCACACAGCGTGACAAGTCCCACAACCGCGACCTGCACATGGACCAGTACGGCGTACTTGTTCTCATGTGGATGTTCAACCCTATCCTGACGTCGCTCAGGGGGCTCCAGCAAGCCAGCACACTCAAGGATGTCCAAAAGAAGTTCGGCGTCGGGCGAGCTTCGCTCGGATCACTCTCGGAGTCGGTGAGCATCTTTGACCCCGAACCGCTGAAGCAAATTGCGGCGCAACTCGCGCACGACGTCCCATCAGCCGATCCTTCAAAGTTTGACGCGATCGAACACCAACTAACCGCCGTCGACGGAAGCGTGTTCAAGACTGCCGTGCGTGTGGCTTCGCTGGGCTGGTTGCCTAACAAAGCAGGAGGAACCACGAAGGGAAAGTCCGTTGATGGATACCGAATGCACACGCATTTCGAGATACTTCGCGGAGTCCCCGAACGCATGGATGCGACACCGGCCAAACCGAAAGGAAAGGATGACGAGAAGTCGGTCTTGGCATCGGTGCTGCAACCCGACCGCTGCTACGTGACCGATCGTGGTTACGCGAAGTTTGAGTTGTTCAATCAAATCAACGCTATTGGCAGCAGTTACATTTGCCGGGCCCGAGATAATAGTACACCGCAAATCCTAAGTGACCGAGAGCTCACGCAAGCTGACCGCGATGCCGGCGTTCGCGTCGACCGAGAAGTCATCTTAGGCGCGTGTACGAGCAACCGCAAAACGGTTCCAAGTGATCATCCAGTTCGCTTCATCGAGGTCGAAGTCCAACCTCATGTGCGCACCGGAAGCAAAGGCACCAACTGCGACGGTCGTCTGCGTTTGGTCACAAACCTGATGGACGTTCCCGCCGAACTGATTGCCGAAGCGTATCGGCTTCGCTGGCTGATCGAGTTGTTTTTTCGAATGATCAAGCAGCTTTTGGGCTGTCGACATCTGCTGAGCACCAAGCCGGAAGGCGTGGAGATCCAGATGTACCTAGCGATCATCGCGTGTCTGTTGATTTTGATCTACACCGGCGGCCAACCGAACAAACGCACCTACGAGATGATCTGCTTCTACTTGCTCGGCTGGGCCAACCTGGAGGAACTGGAAGCACATATAGAAAAACTGAAACCCAAAGCTCTATAGAAGCACTGCGCGCCGACCGAAGTCCTGTGACTTCGGCGTTCGCTGCTGCGCGGTCAGTGGTTGACGCCCATCCTTCACCGGGCAATTCGCATCCGGAATCATCATCGCCAACTGCAGTCCTGATCATCTCTGGACGCAGCAGCAACCGGGCCGAACAGTATTGGTCCTGACACCTTTGATTCGTCCAACGCATCGATGAACCGACTGAGATGACGAAGGTGACGTCAATCCTGTCACCTCAATCGACAGCAAAGCCGATGAGTTTGGCGATCGTACATACCACAAAGGAAGGCTATGGGCTGTGTGGCGAGCGCATTCAAGGCTGCCGAACACCCTGAATGCGATTGTCTGAAGACCGCAGCCCTTCCTTCGGCGTGACTCACTATTCAGTGATCACTTCGCCACCTTGAGTCGTGCTCATGGCTCGGTACGTATTGAGGTCGATCGTTTCGCTGATAAACCGAACCGATGCGTCACAATGGGAAACCTGCACTCCGCCCGGATGACGACTTCGCGCGGCAAACATGATTGGATTGGCGGTCGTTGCAAGAGCGCAAGGAAGCTTCAAGACGGGATTGTTTTGGAAGTAGGCTGCGTTATGCAGCCGGTCAGGCAAGCTCGTGTTGGGCGGCAAATAGGTGGTGAAGTTGTTGTTCAACCCCCACCATGTCATGCCACGGAGATCCGTGCCTTGCCCTTGAAGGATTTCGCCAAACATGAAGGTGTTGCTAGTTCCGTCGATGATATCACGAAACTTCTTCATCTTGCTCGCCTCACCCTGCAAGATAATCTCGAACGGTGCGCCGTTGTACTGAACTCCATTTAGCGACGCTAACTGCTTATAGCCATTGGCTGAGTCGAGCCCCGTGTTTCCAAAGTTCGCACCATAGTTATGCAACGGCATGTTGCTGTACATGTTGGGGAGGTCGCTGGGGCAAGTGTGCGCCGACAGCCGCTGTTCGGTCACCTGACGGTTAACCGTGGAACTGTAACGTCCCGAAGTATTAGGAATGTCAAACTTGTTACCCTGGTTGTACAGTTGATACAAATTGTCTTGTTCAATGTAGGGCAGCGTCGCAATGACCCAAGAGCCCCACCCCCAGCCCCAGTTGCCAGCCGGGAAGCTTTGATAGGTGTCGTGATAATTATGCATCGACAAGCCAATCTGCTTCAAGTTATTACTGCACTGCATTCGCCTGGCCGCCTCCCGCGCCGCTTGAACCGCAGGCAATAGCAAACCAACCAAGATTCCAATGATCGCGATTACGACCAACAATTCAACGAGTGTAAAACCACTTTGACGTTTCATTTTTCCATACACCTGTGAATGCGTCCAAAACAAAAAACAAAAAACTAGATTTGCAAAACCATCTCACATATCAAATCAACGTTCGGCTCATCACGATACAACCAAACAACGTATTAAGAGACCTGTTAACACTTGGCAACCTGTTACGGAATATCTACGTCGAAGACATTTGCCTTTTCCCCGGTAAGCTGCGTGGTCAGTTTGCTTTGCAAGTTATACTCCTCGGGGATAACTTCCTCACGTGGCGAAAACGCGCCCGGATCACCGGGAGCCTCTCCTTCGACAGGCTTTGGCGCGGCAGCATCCTCCCCCGCCTTGGAGACACGAACTGTGTAGTCCCCCGGAAGAACGCCGGTCTCGGCAGGTACTGAATATTCGCCATTGGTGATCGGCGCACCGGTCATCCCGGAACCATCGACAGCGTCAAATTGAATGTTGCCGTTATCGAGCGGCTTGCCTTGAAAGGTGACTGTTCCCGTCACTCCAACTCGTCCTCCAGTGTCGGGACCGCAACCGGAGATGATCGACGTGAGTACAACGGTGACAAATAGACTACGTGACAACATAACAACCTCTGACTAAGAACCGAAAAGAACACCACTAAAACGACTGGCATGATATTTCCGACATATTGAACCCTTTTCACGGCAAAGTGAAATTAGGTAACCCAAGCAAAGATGCCGGATGAGTTTTATGAGATTGCGATTCGTTATCGTTCCGTGAAAGCAGCGGGTGGTCCCAATCGTTGCCGATGTGTTGTTGACCATTACAGGGTCCGGCTTGTGATCTGGTGGGTGTTGTTTACCGGAGTTCGTTGGTGAAACGTGCCGGAAAAATGGGGTGCAGCGGCGAGACCGATTGCTGCCGATTGCTGCCGATTATGTGACGTACAAGGGGCGGGGGAGTGTGTCCTGCATTTGTTCTTCCAAACAACGACTTGTTTCAGCTCGACGACCGGGTGGGAACAAACGAGTTTGAGCCGTTGTATTGGTCGTCACTGAGAATTGATATCGCGCTGGCGCGAACTGCTCACAGTTTCTGGCGATGCATGTGCCGATAGCAGACCTATGGGCCTCACGAATTGAGTCGACTGGCAGCACCTTGGCGTGTTGTCATGTTTTTTGGCGGGCGCCCGATTCTACCAGTTCAGGGGACGCGGTGTCAACTTTTTGCGTTCGGATCCTTCCACGAGCACCGGAGGAAGGGATGGAAATGATGCAGGGACAAACAGGTCGACACAAAACCATCACCGCTCCGGCATGTCACGTTGTTATAGCTCAACGCTGCGTTTTAGACCACGCGGCCACAGGTTTCCTGTACCGCTAGTTGTAGCGTTCAACGGACTAAATGCTGAACTCCCACAGAGCCGTGTCGATCAACTCATGCCACTCTTCCTGCGATGTCGGCTCATCGTCGGTCAATGCAGCGTCCACCGCATCGACTGGGATCGCATCCGAATATCGGGTTGCTGTGGGGACGGGGTACTGCGTTGCTTTGTCGACTCGCAAGAAACTGGCCGACGATTCTTGATCGATCAAATCACGATCTTCGATCGCCTCACCCTCGCTGCTCTCAGAAACAGGTGCCGTGATGGACTCGCCAGTGCTGCTGTGCAGTTGTTTCGCGTTCAGGATGTTCAGGACTCGCAGGGCATCGATTGGCGTTAAGCGTTGGTCGCCGTTGACGTCGAGGAGCCCTTCGGATTCGGTGCGTTGCGCTGGCAGCGACTGGAATGTGCGAGCGCGTAGGCCGTCGAGTATCAAGTCGGCATCGACGGCGGTCACCACTCCGTCTTGATTGACGTCGGTTTGATTGATGGCGTTTTGCCAGATGCTTCTGTCGGAATGGGCTCGCAGGGCAAACGTTGTACTCGAATATTTGACGGGCGTTCCTCGATCGATCGCCGTGACGATAATCGACCACGAGCCGTCGTTGGGGATGTGAGCCGCATCAAATGAAAGGTCGTCTGGATTAAACGATAGCCAGCTTGGCAGTGGCGATCCATCGGTCAAACGTGCGGCGTAGATCAACGAATGGTCCGAATCGCTATCGACAAATGGGTCGTCGGCAATATCGAAAGTGAACGGCTGGCCCACGGTGGCAACAAAGCTTGGCAGTTCGTCGACCAACTCAGGGGCTGCGTTGTTGTCGGAGACGACAAGCGGTGCGCCCGCGAGATTCAGGCGGGCAAGATTCGATGCCGTTGGCGTTGCCGCCACCTCGAAGGCTTGGAACAGGTACTCCCGTCCAATCGCCGACAATGGGATCGGTACGGTCCCCGTTGCGTTGCCGTTTGCATCGGTCGTTGCGATGATCGTCACCGAAGGATCGGCAATGCTCAGAATGACTCCGAATTCCGACAGCAGGCTGAGCCCCGGTTCAAATCCCCAAGCGAACATGATCGAGCTGTTCGGGGTGAGTCCGGATGCTTCAAACCAAGCCCCTTCGGCAAGGATTGCGCCAAAGACAATGTCGGGATCGTTGTCGATCGCAAGCGGGTTGCCTTGACGCGCGGCGTCTTCGGCCACGTTCTTCAACAGCGGACTGAAAACTTTGGCCACCGTTCCAAAGACCAATTGTTTCAGCCGTTGCAGCGGAGCCTGTTTGGGCAGATCGTCGCCGCGCGATCGAGCGTCGTTGACGCCGGGGCCACCGTCGATCGTGTCGACGCCGCCATCGCCACCGTAGACCAGATCGTCCCCCTCTTCGCCATATAGATCGTCGTCGCGGTGTTGTCCATACAGCAGGTCATCTCCCACCCCACCGTAAATCACATCGTTGCTGATTTCCGACGTCTCGCCATTGCGGCTGTATTGCGTCGCGAGTTCAAAGTTTTCGCGCCACAGATAATCGAGTTCTACCGCTCCAGGATCGGGGTAATCATAAAGCAAGTC